>CACZZB010000063.1 GCA_902785555.1 uncultured Ruminococcus sp. | reverse complement strand
CTTATGATTTCAAATTGTTCTTTTGTTATGTCACTCGGATAATTTTTTCGCATTTTTGATACTTCTTTCGTTTTTTACTCCATTATATCACATTGTATTGCTTTTTGTCCAGATACTAAACAGGTTCTAAGAGAGAGCAAAAAGAGAAACAGAAAGTATTTGCAGAAAAATATTCAAATTATAAATCTTTGTATATTCTTGCACAGGAAAATCCCAAAGAATTTAACTGCTCCGAATTGATTGATGTCGAGATTGAAAGGATAGAACAGCAGTTGATAAGGCAGCGTGAACAGGAGTATATCCATGAAAGTGTTGATGAAGTACTGTCAGACATGGGATATGAGCTGATAGGTTCAAGAGAAGTTCGCAAAAAAAGCGGAAAACAATTCAGGAATGAACTATATACCTTTAATGAAGGGACAGCGGTAAATGTGACATATTCGTCTGACGGACAGATATCAATGGAGCTTGGAGGTCTTGCGAGAGAGGACAGGATTCCCTCTCAGGAAGAAAGCAAAATGCTGGTCAAGGATATGGAAAGCTTTTGTAGTGAGTTTTCAGAATTTGAAAAGCGTATGCTTGCAAAGGGAATAGTGGTCGGAAACCGTATAGCATTATCACTGCCAACAGCTGATTATGCGGCTATTATCAATTTAAGTGATTATGATATTGATGATTCTGTTCAGGTTTCTGAAATGAAAGCAGCTGAAAAACAAAGAAAGCAGACCAAGAGGAAAGAGATGAAGATTGAATGACAACAGAACTGACAAAGTATAAAATATGTCCCGAATGTGGTAAAAAGAACTCCCCCGGTATTATCGAGTGCAGATATTGTGAGGCTGACCTTACGGCTGTGCGTATTGTTGATGATAACATAGAACAGATTGAAGAAACTGTTGCTGTACCATCAATTGAAACAGAAAGAACAATGCTTGTGCGTATATGTGAATGCGGTGCAGAGAATCTTCCGCAGACAAGAAAATGTAAGGCGTGCGGAGAGGATATTTCCGATATTATTCCCTCTGCCAAAGTGAATGTCTGTGAAGAAAGACTTTCTTATGAACTTTCTGCACTGGATGATGATTTTTCTGTTATGATAGATAAGCCATTGATCATGTTGGGACGTGAAGCAGAGTTGAAGGATTACCTGAAGAACAAACTTTTTGTAAGCAGACATCATGCAGAATTAACAGTAATTGGTAACAAGGTATTTATCAAAAATCTGAGCAAAACAAATAAGACCTTTATCAACAACGAAGAAATCCTGTCTGATACAACTGTAGAACTGCATGGAGGAGACGAAATAGGGCTTGGAGGGAAAATCGTTGCCGGAAATAGGCAGGAACAGGCAGCGTATTTTATTTTTCGGGTGAAGATATGAATGTTGCAAGAATACTATATCCTGTGAGAGTATTGGGACCGGGTGAGCGTGTGGGACTTTGGCTGTGTGGATGTAATCGTGGCTGTAAAGGCTGCAGTAATCCGGAATTATGGCAGCGAAAGCCTGAATTTGAGATTTCAACAGATAACCTGCTGCGGCTGATACATAAGATATCCGATGCCCATCCTGTAGACGGATTTACCATTTCAGGAGGAGAGCCATTCGGTCAGTCACAGGATTTATCTGAGTTTGTAAAACAGATCAGCGTTATATCGGATGACATTTTGATTTATTCCGGATACAAGCTTGAAACACTCAGAAGCAGAAATGATTCAGCGACTGGATATATCCTTGATAATGTTGCTGTATTGATAGACGGTGCGTATATTGAAGAACTGAATGATAATTCACTACTCAAAGGTTCTTCAAATCAGAAAATACATATACTTAATTCCGGATACAGTGCTTTATATCAAAGGTATTTATCTGAAACACATAACCAGATACAGAATTTTACAACAGCAGACGGCATAGTTTCCGTTGGTATACATAGAAAAGGATTTTAGTAATTGAGAGGTGCAGCATGGACTATATTTCAAAATGGCACAGAGAACTTGGAATTTTCTGTAAGATAAAGCCGTTTATACTTATTGAAGGAAATGTGTTGGATTTATATCAATATCCTGTTGATGGATGTACGCAGAAGGGAAGTATTTCAAGACTTCCTCAATATCTGCATTACAACTTTACGGATTTAGGCTATAAGACTATTGTGTTTTATGACAGTATGCAGGGATTCTATAATTCATGCGACAGGAAGCATATGGAAAGATTTGCTGATATAACAAAAGCACAAATAAACGGCGATGCTATTCCGAGTGATTTCAAAGGGAAAAACAATTCGGCAACATCACTTATCAGAACTGCTGTAAGTCAGAATAAAGAGCCTGTTGCAATTATTATGAATCTTGCGTCACGATATATAACTTCACCGGATAATATAGATCAATCAGAGGTTGACAGTTTTACCAATCTGCTTTTGGCATCAATGGATGGTAAGGATGTAAGAACTTCGTCAGGAACAGTGAAAAATCTTTTTGTAATGGTAGTCAATAAGGTGAATGATATTCCGGCATGGTTTTATCTTGATAACCCTAATGTCAAAACAATACATATTGATACACCGTCAAAAGAGGAAAGAGAACAGCTTATTAAGAGTGAAAACTTTGAAAGTTTTTTTTCTGCCGATGTGTTCGAGGAAGATTATCCTTATTTTGAAAAGCATAAGGACGAACTTGAAAAGATACAGGACAGGTTTATAGGACTGACAGACGGATTCAGCTTTACTGAGATAAATGGTCTGAGAAGACTGTGTAAAAATGAAAAGATAAGAATACATCAGATGTCATCGGTTATTGACCTTTACCGATATGGAATACGAGAAAATCCATGGGACAGCTTGAATTCTCAAGTGTTAAGAAATGCAGAAGAATTATTTCAGAAGCGTGTCAAGGGACAGAATCATGCTGTTATAAAAACACTTGATGTAGTGAAACGTGCAGTTACAGGAATGTCAGGGTTACAAGGTTCATCTCACGCAAAGCCCAAAGGAATATTATTCTTTGCAGGTCCAACCGGTACAGGTAAAACAGAAACAGCAAAGACATTGGCGGAACTGCTTTTCGGAGATGAAAGCTGCTGTATCCGGTTTGATATGAGTGAATACAGCCAGAGCCACAGTGACCAGAGGCTGCTTGGTGCTCCTCCGGGATATGTTGGCTACGAAGCAGGCGGACAGCTTACCAATGCAGTGAAAAATAATCCGTTTTCTATTCTGTTGTTTGATGAAATAGAAAAAGCCCACCCTTCAATATTTGATAAATTTCTTCAGATACTTGAGGATGGACGAATGACGGACGGTCAGGGCAATACAGTATATTTTTCAGAGTGTATCATTATCTTTACAAGCAATCTTGGCATATATACAAGGAATGAATTTGGAACAAGAGAGGCTAATGTTACATCAGAAATGGATTATGCGGAGGTTCAGGATAGAGTACGCAGGGCGATAGAGGATTATTTCAAAATGGAGCTTGGCAGACCGGAGATACTGAACAGGATAGGGGAAAATATAGTTGTATTTGATTTCATTCGTCCTAAAATAGCCGAACTGATACTTGATTCACAGATTGAAAGAATAAAGAAAAGCCTTTCGTCCGAAAAGAGAATCGAGCTTGTTATATCGGAAAAGGCAAGAGATATGCTTGTTTCAAAGGCTATTGATAATCTGAGCAACGGAGGACGAGGAATAGGCAATATTGTGGAAAGTCTGCTGATAGATCCGCTTTCACGCTATATGTTTGATGAAAATATTAAGAGTAGTGTAACTATTACAATCAATTATATTAACTGTGACAGTATTCCGCATACGTTTGATTGTACCTGTGAGGTGATCTGGTGGTATATGTAATGACAAGAAAAGGAAAGCATCATTTAGTCAGTGAAGATGCTGTTCTTGTTGATAGAGAGGTTTTATCTGATACAGCTGCTGTCTGTGCTGTGCCTGATAATGGTTTTGTCTGTGTTGCAGATGGTGTGGGAGGAAACAGCGGCGGTGCAGTTGCATCAAAGTTTGTGCTGAGTGAGCTTGCAAAATTGGATAATTCTATTACTTTGAAAAGCTATTTGCAAAAGATTAATGATGTTCTTATCAGAAACTCTAAGCAGGATGAAATAAATTCAAAAATGGCTACAACACTGACAGGATTTTGTTTTGAGAATGGCATTGTTCGTCTTATACATATTGGCAACAGTAGGGCGTATATAAAGCAGGGGAGATACATAAAACAGCTTACACAGGATCATACGACATATAACTGGCTTTTGAGTACCAATCAATATGATGAAGCAGCATCTTGCAACAGGAATGAAATCACGAATTGCTTTGGTGGAGGTAGTCAGTTTTTGCTTTCAAAACTGTATGTAGAAGAATGTCAGCCGTTTACATTGGCGGCTCTGACATCAGACGGAATACATGAATATGTGAATTTAGATACCATTGAGGATATTATCAACGGCGAAGAAAACCTTGAAGAAAAATGCGGTATGATTGTTCAGAAGGCAATTGATAACGGATCGGAAGATGATGTTTCAGTGGTAATTATATGTCTTGAATCTTGATTATGATGAAGAGAACACGGAGGAATTATGTGTAGAAAAAGTAAAATGCTAAGAATCTATAAAAACAAACGAAAAAAACAATAACGGCAGTTATTCAAAAATTGCAAGAAAAATAGAGTTTATTGCCACAAAGGAAAATAAAAAATTATATCTAGCCAGCGTTTGTACTGCTGGATGAATCAAAGTCCGAACAGGAATTAAAACCGTTTTCACTCACAAATGCCCATTTCCCCAAAATTATTGTCCGAAAAGATATCCTCAGATGTTGATATAACGATGATGATATATTAAATATCGGGTTGACCGATTTTTTGTTGGACAGACAATTATTATGGTTTGAGAAAATTATAAACTTCATAAAATTGACGGTAAAATGTACTGGTTAATTTATTAAAATGCAATCGTATAATATAATCATGTCGAGCCTAGAGTGGTGGGGCTGTATGCCTTTAAAGGAACATAGGAGCATAGTTTGTAATTTTTGTAAAAGTTTGATTTTATAAACAGATATTATAATCATGATAGAAATATCAAAGTAATTCCAACAGACAAGGTTATGTCATGTGTGATTTGATGGCAGAACCTTGTCCGTGCTTTTATTTATATGAAATTATAGGGGATTACGAAAATTTATATGATATTTGGAGGTGTCAAAGTGAAATCTGTTATTAGCACAAAAAATCTGAGTCATGCCGACTGGCTCAGGTACAGAACTATGGGAATCGGTGGTTCGGATGTTTCCGTGATTGCCGGAATCAATCCCTACAAGTCGGTATATCAGCTTTGTTTGGAAAAGACAGGTCAGACGGAACCTGCTGAAAGTGAAAATGAATATACCCATTTCGGCACGGTTCTTGAGCCTGTTATCCGCAAAGAATTCATGGAAAGAACAGGCTTGAAGGTCAGACAAAAGCATATGCTCCTGCAAAGTGAGGAACATTCCTTTATGCTTGCAAATCTTGACGGTGTAGTGAAAGTGAATGGTGAAATGTGCATTTTTGAGGCAAAAACGGCTTCTGTATATAAGCTTGATGAATGGCAAAGCGGTATTCCGCCGGAGTATATGCTGCAAGTACAGCACTACATGGCTGTCACGGATACCAAAAAAGCCTACATAGCTGCACTGATTGGCGGTAATCATTTCCTGTACAAGCTGATTGAGCGTGATAATGAGATTATCTCTAAAATCATCGCTATGGAAAAATGCTTCTGGGAAGTGAATGTTTTAGGCAGAATTGCACCTGACATTGACGGCACAAGAGCTACAACTGAATATTTCAACAGCAAATACAATTCATCAAATGGTCTAGCTGTGAAGCTGCCTGAAGAACTCGTTTCTGAATGTGAGGAGTACAGCAGGCTTGCTGATGAAATTGAATGTCGTATTGGAACCATCAATGAAAAAGGCCTGTCCCTGCTTTTGTACAAAGATGCAAGGGCAGATATGAAAATTCTCGATGAAACTTTTGGTGTCTTTGGTTGGAAACGTACACATCAAAGCATTGACGGGAATCTGTACTGCACCGTTGAAATTTGGGACAGCGAAAAGCAATCCTGGATAGCAAAACAAGATGTCGGAACTGTAAGCTATACCGAAAAGGAAAAAGGGCAGGCTTCGGACAGCTTCAAAAGAGCCTGTGTTTCAGTCGGTATCGGGCGTGAACTTTATTCAGCACCGTTCATTTGGGTGTCAGCTCAAAAATGCAATATTCAGAGAAGGAATGACAAGCTGATATGTTACGACAAATTTTCCGTAAGCGAAATATCCTACAACAATGACAGAGAAATTATAGCATTGTCAATCGTAAACGGCGATACAGATGAGGTCGTCTATTCTATGTTCCCGAAAAATGCACAGCCTGTCAATATGCAATTTTGTGAATTTGACAGTGAACTCAAAAGAACTGGTGTTTTACTTGATACAGTGCTGTCAAGGTATGGTGTGAAAAGCATCAACGAAATGACATCCGAAATTCTCGGCAAGGCAATCAACAGTTTGAAAAGAACGAAAAGTAAATCAGCATAATTTTAAGACCGTCAGTGGCTTACGTCACTGGCGGTCAAATTTTATTTTAAAGGAGATTTTGAAAATGAGTAAAATAATTTGCAGCTGCTGTGGCAGTGAAATTGAGGATGACAATTATTATGAGGTTGAGGACTGTATCGTTTGTGAGGATTGCTATGATGACAGCACTTTCACCTGCGACTGTTGCGGAGACAGATATTTTAATGACAACGCCTATGGTGACGGCAATACATCAGTTTGTCGCAACTGTTATGAGAATGAATGTCACCGTTGTGAAAGATGTAACTGTCTTTTGCATGATGACGATGTTTTGTGGCAGGATGATTACCCTTACTGTCAGTCATGTTATGATGATATTTCTGACGATTTCATCAACGAATATTCCTACAAGCCCGATCCGATTTTCCACCACTGCCCTAATGAAAAGCGGTTCAGCAAAATATCTCAATTCAGCCGGAATTTATAAGTATGCCAAATACTGTTCAGCCTGGATTTACAAGTGCACCAAATGCTGTTCAGCCTGGATTTACAAGTGCACCAAATGCTGTTCAGCCTGGATTTACAAGTGTACCAAATAATGTTCAGCAGAATGATGAATCTATTAATAAAGAGATGGCAGAGCAAAATGAATATTATCCCTGTGTTGGAAATACAAAGTATGTTTTTCGTGATGGGATACTTTATGAAAACTCTATGCCAAAGATGAATTGTATGATTCGTATTTTAAACAGGTATCATTGTTATGACGATATAAATCAAAGACCGATAGGTGAATTTTTGGATTTGGAATTTTCAGTTTATAATTATGGAAATCAATATCCATATAAATATCCGTTATTTAATGTTGATTTGGCAACAGCACAAAGCAGCAAGGTATTGAGTCAGATTCCGGGATTTATCAGCAGGTGCCGTAAGCCTTCGGAACTGAATGATTTTATGTATTGTTATATCAATGATTTGCTGATGGCATTTCCACATGAAATAATATATAGATATACGTTAAATGGTTGGAAGAAAAATTTAAGAACATACATAACTGCAAATGGAGCAATAGATAATTCTCTGATGAATTATAAAGCAGATGGAGATTTTTATTTGAATGATTGTTTTCAGGGAGATTTATATCAGGAATACTTGAATATGTGTAAAACTCTCAAAAACAGTGCCCAGATGAAAATTATACTCTTGTATGTTCTTTCAAGTTTCATGTATTCCTTGTTCCGAGATTCAGGGGTTACTATGAAACACACTTTAGTAATTATGGGACCGAGAGGAAGTAAGAAGACAGCATTGGCACAGTGCTTTACGCAATTTGGAACAGATAAAAATGAAATACAATTCAACTTCCAGAGTACAGATTCCGGTATTCAATATAATTTCAAAAACTTTGCAGACCGTGTTATGCTGATAGATGATCTTTCTCCCTCTATGGATTTCAGGGGCAAAGCTGAAAAAGAACGAAAGTTGGAGACGATTTTGGGATTAGTGGGTGATTCCGGTACAAGAACAGTTAATACTGCTTTTATGAAAAATAATGCAGATGGCATAGATTATTCGGTAAGAGGCGGTGTAGTGATCACCTGTGAATATTTTTATGACGCAGGTTCGGAGTCTTCTATTGCAAGAGCAGTCGTGATAGAGCTTCAGCATGATTCTGTGGATGAAAATATGTTATCTTATTTTCAGTTTAATACTCAGATTTTAGAATCACTTGTGTATCGATTTATCAGCTATGTTACTGCAAATTATATTTTGATAACAGATAACATTCCTAAAAATATGCAATATTTCAGAGGAATTTCCAGAAAATACAAATTTTCCAATGCGAGATACTATGACTATTTTGCACACTATATGACAACGGGAAATATTTTAGCTAATTTCTTTCAACCTTATTTAGGAATTAATGGCTATCAGAATTTTATGTTCGAGCTGGAGAATGATTTGGTTGGTATTTTGAAAGAAAATGATGATAATATGAAATATCGTGCACCGGTTAATGTATTGATGTGTGCAATTTCCTATGAATTCAAAAGTGGTAATGTCGGTAAATGGGGAGAAGAATTTTCAGATCGGAGACTTTTTATAACAGACGATGAAAATCTGTATTTTCGTCAAATGGATTTACCGGGGATTATGGAGAAATTTTTCAGAAAAACCGGAAGACAGTATGTTCCGATGAGCAGCAGAGAATTAGGCGGATTATTGGAAACACAAGGCTATTGTCAAGGCTATCAGGAAGGTTCCGTGTCACGTAAGGGAAAAAGATATGCACCATACGACAAAACACGTTTAATGAGTATTCCTCTTGTAAAAATAGAAGAATTTGAACAGCAGTTTGAATATTAATATCTGTTCAAAATAAGAATATATCAGGAATATAACATAAATGTAGAAGACTATAAAACATCAATTGAATGAGGAGGATTTATCTATGGATAGTAAGGTATATTACACAGCAATGGAAGTGGCAAAGATGCTTGTTGTATCTCGTGCAAAGGGCTATAAGATAGTCAGGGAACTGAACGAGGAACTGACCAAAAAAGGTTACATAGTAATTGCAGGAAAGATACCTAAAAAGTTTCTTGAAGAAAAATATTACGGATTTGCCGGATAACCAAAATCACAGGACTGTCATACTGAGAAAGTGGGTCAGTCCTGCTTTTATTATTTAAGGAGAGTGAATAAAAATGACAGTTAAGAAAAATGAAAAGGGTTTGTGGGATGTTCAGTTTTATTACAAGGATAATCAGGGCAGAAACATCAAAAAACATAAGCGTAATTTCAAAACCAAAAAAAGAGGCAGTAGAATGGGCAGAAAAATTCATTGCACAGCAATCCGGTAATATAGATATGGATTTTGAGTCTTTCTGGAAAATTTACCGTGATGATATGACGGAACGTCTCAGAGAAAATACAATGAATACAAAGGATTATATTGTTGAACTGAAAATACTGCCGTATTTTGGAAAGAAGAAAATGCTTGATATAAATGCAGCGGATATAAGACGCTGGCAGACCGAACTGATAAAACAAGGATATTCAGCAACTTATCTGAGAACAATCAATAATCAGTTGAGTGCCATTTTCAACTATGCTGTCAGATATTATGATCTGCCGAAAAATCCTTGTACCCAGGCAGGTTCAATGGGAAAGAAAACAGCCGGTGAAATGCAGTTCTGGACACAGGAGGAATTTGAAAAGTTTGTGGAAGCGGTAAGGGATAAGCCTATATCTTATTGTGCCTTTATGATATTGTATTGGACAGGAATGAGAGTGGGAGAGCTTCTGGCATTGACGATAGGCGATTTTGATGTAGAGAAAAAGACTTTGTTTATCACAAAATCCTATCAGCTAATTGATGGCAGAGATGTCATTACCGAGCCTAAAACGCCCAAAAGTAAGAGAATTATCACATTGCCGGATTTCATCGTCACCGAACTGAATGAATATATCGGCAAACTGTATGGAATGATGGAGAATGACAGACTGTTTCAGGTCACTAAATCATATCTTGAAAAGGAAATGGCAAGAGGTGCAAAAATTTCAGGTGTAAAGAAAATAAGACTGCATGATCTTCGCCATAGTCATGCTTCATTGTTGATTTCAAAATTAGGGGTACAGCCCAAGCTGGTTGCAGACCGTCTGGGACATGAGATGATACAGACAACGCTTTCTATTTATTCGCATTTGTATCCTAACCAGGCAAAAATACTTGCAGAAAGATTGAATGATTTGATGGATAATTCAGACGAAGATGAATTGGATGATGGAGAAGTGGAGGATGATACGGATGCCGAGCAAGCATAAAGGACATCCGACAATATCTTTTCGACCAAGTGAATGGGCAAGAAAGCTTATCGAGCGAAGAGCAGAATTAAGCGGTATGTATGAAAAAGATTTTATAACAAGAAGCTGTATATATTCCAATATTGTTGTAGTAGGCAAGAAGGAAAATATACAGCTTCTTGTTGATGAAGTAAGAGAAATGCAGAATGTGTTGACAGAACTGACCGGACTGATTCAGTCCGGTCGCTTTGTTTTGTCTGATAAGGGTTACAGTGAATTAAAAGAGGATTATCTTGCTTTCTTATTGACTAAGCTCGATATATTAGACGGGCAGCCTATTTATTTGAAAAAGAGCCGCCTGAAAGAAGAAATTTGAAAGCAGAACTTGAACTGGAAGAATATAGGAAAATATTGTCGGACTGAATGGGATAATGCATGAATCTGTAAATCGAGATTTGTGCATTATTTTTTATGAATTCAAATATACACAATAATGTTGTAAATTATCATTTTTTGTTTTATAATAAAATCACAAAAATTTATATTTACAAATTCAGGTGTATAAAATCAGTAATTTA
>CACZZB010000062.1 GCA_902785555.1 uncultured Ruminococcus sp. | reverse complement strand
CATTCAAAAACCCTGAGTCAGCCTTACGGCTGACGGGCAATTCATCCCCCACCTACGCTTCGCTTAGAGGTGGGGGACTTCTTGCCCATTTGGGTTAAAAAATATTTCAAGAAAAGACTTCAAAAAAGCAATGGAATTTTGCAGGATAGGAATGAATGTAGATTATTACACCGATAAGCCCTTTGAGATATATCTTTACAGCAAATATTTCCGGTATATGGAACTTCTGAGAGCAACACAAATTATAGGTGCATATATCAACGGTGAAATGGTCGGAGTGCTTTTGGCTGACATGGAAGGTGAGAAAAAAGCATACAGTTCCGTTACCTCAAAGATTTTCATAAAAACGGCTGAATTGCTGATGGGGATTATTTTCAAGGGCGGAGCAAATGTCTATGAAGAAACCAACACCCAAATGCTGAGGAAATTCAGGGAAAAACATTCTCCCGATGGTGAAATGAATTTTCTTGCTGTTGACCCGAAATTAAACGGAAAGGGCATCGGAACAATTCTTCTGAATGAATTTGAAAAGCGTGAAAAGGGAAAGCTGATATATTTATTCACGGATTCGGGATGTACATATCAATTCTATGACAAGAGAAATTTTGACAGAAATTTTGAAAGAGATATAGTTTTGAATCTGCATGACAAGAATATTCCGCTGAAATGTTTTTTATACAGCAAGATTCTGTGAATAAGAAAATCCGCCCGAATGAAAATTACATCAATTCGGACGAATAAAAAAGTGTTTAATAATACATATATCCTGCACCGTGACACCAATCGCAAGTAATATAAGCATAATAACCGTAAGGGTCTCTTACTTTTCCTGTTCCGTTACACTTTGTACACAAATGTTCTTGGGGTGAACATCCCGAAAGTGTAATCGGGAATATAAGACATACTACCAACGAAAGAATAACACACAAAACTTTTTTCTTCATATATTTACATCTCCGTTTCATTGAAAATTCTGTATGTTTTGATTATATCATATTACTTTATAATACCCTTTGAAAAAACCTGTTTTTGTGTTGTGTAGAAATATACAGTATATTTTTGTTGAATATAAATAAAAAATCTCCCTTGTATCGGGAGATTTTTTCTATTCTTCTTGATTTTTTTCAGCGGAAACGGATTTTTCATTGTGATTTCTGTGGGCGGCAACATATAATTTGGATAGATTTTTCAGGAATGTTTCATTGTCAAACTCGATAGGCTTACCGATATATATTTTTTTATTGTCGGTCTTTGTAATGCCTTCTTCATTCAGAAGCAGTTCTTCATAGAGTTTTTCACCCGGTCTTAATCCTGTATATTCTATCTTGATATCTTCATTCGGCTTGAAACCTGAAAGTCTTATGAGATTTTCGGCAAGTACACGAATCTTTACAGGCTCACCCATGTCGAGAATGAATATCTCACCGCCTTTTGCAAGACTGCCTGCCGTCAGGACAAGCGACACTGCTTCGGGAATAGTCATAAAATAACGGATAATATCGGGGTGAGTTACCGTAACGGGACCGCCTGTGCGTATCTGTTCCTTGAAAAGAGGTATTACAGAACCGTTTGAGCCGAGAACATTTCCGAAACGCACTGCAACGAAATTTGTATCGGTGCTTTTTCTTCCCATCATCTGTATTATCATTTCACAGATACGTTTTGATGCTCCCATGATATTTGTAGGATTGACCGCCTTATCGGTCGATATCTGAACAAAATTCTTTACTTTATATTTATTTGCGACTTCAGCAAGTTTAAGTGTGCCGAAAACGTTATTTTTAATGGCTTCTTCGGGGTTGTTTTCCATCAATGGAACGTGTTTGTGGGCTGCCGCATGGAATACAACGTCTATATTTTTAGTTCTGAAAATATGTTCCAGCTTTTTCTTGTCACGGACAGAGGCTATCTGAACTTCAAATGATAAATCCGAGCCGTGTTTTCTGATAAGCTCCTGTTGTATATCATAGGCATTGTTTTCGTAAATATCAAGGATGATAAGATGCTTCGGATTCAAACGGGCAATTTGCCTGCAAAGCTCCGAGCCGATGGAACCGCCTCCGCCTGTTACGAGAACGGTCTGACCTATTATATATTTTCCGTATTTTTCGGTATCGAATACAACAGGTTCTCTGCCGAGAAGGTCTTCAACTTCGACCTGCCTTATAGATGAAGTTATAGGAACTCCCGATGTCATGAGATTATATATATTAGGTATTATCTTGACTTCAAGATGAGTGTCCGCACAGGTATCGAGTATGCGTTTTTTATCGGCAACGCTTATTTGTGATATAGTGAAAAGTATCACTTCAATATCGTTCTCATAGCAAAGCTGTGGAATCTCATAGGTAGTTCCGGCTACTTTTACGCCTGCTATACGCCTGTTGAGTTTTTCCTTATCATCATCAACGATACAAACGGGGATATACTCATTCCACGGAGCTTTTGCAAGTTCACTCAGTACCGATACAGCACCCTCACCTGCACCTATTATCATCAGACGTTTTCTTGCCTTGCCTGCTAAATTTTGCCTTTCAAGTATCCTGTTGAGCCTGTATATTATCCTGAAAAACATCACAAGCAGTGTTGACATAAGTGCAAATGTAATATATACTTTTGCACCGAGATTCAGACCGTTTTTGTCATTGCCTATTATCATCATAGATGACATGAAAGCAAGATTGGCTGTCAGAGAAGCTATCCCTGCAAAGAAAAAGTCCTCTATGTCCGCATACCGCCACAGCTTGTCGTAAAGTCTGAAAATGATGAACACCAAAGAGAAGCATATATTTTCAGCCAACAGTCCCCATAAAAAAACATTTTCCTGCCCGTGAAGCAAAAAGCTGTTTTTGTTCAGGGCAAATGAGATGTAATAGGAGATATTCCATAAAATGAAGTCACATATAAACAGAATGATTTTTCTGTGATTTTTAAAAATATTATACATGATAAAATTCTGTCCTTTTTTAAATATACGGGATTATTATATTATATTTTGGACAAAAATACAATAGAAATAGAAAAATTCCCCGAAAAATCATGGCATAAAAAATGACATACCCCGTAAGTGAGGTATGTCACTATAATTTTTTATCTTCTCAGTAAAGCGTTGTATTTGTCTTCAAGGCATTTTGCAACACCGAAACCTGTTTTTTCAAGCTCTGCTGATGTAAGAGTCTTTGTATCAGAGCCTATCACAAGACGGAGTGTGACTGATTTTTTGCCTTTGAGTATCTGTTTGCCCTTGTATTCCTCAACGAATGATACTGATTTGAGCAGTTCATTATCCTTGTTTACTTCGAGGATGGTATTCTTTATATCTGCCCATGATATATTTTCGTCAATTATCATTGAAAGGTCAAAGTCATTCATGGGATATTCGGGAAGGTGCGTGAATGTATTTGTTCTTGACTTGAAAGGTCTGAGTTTGTCTATGTCAAGTTCAAAGAGCATTACGGCATTATTTTTGATACCGCACTGCAAAGCTATCTGTTTTGAAAGGAGTGCAAAGTCACCTATTTTTTCACCGTCAACGCATATATTCAGCCAAAGTACGTCATCAGACCATACAGGTTTATCGGATTTTATGAAATCAAATTTTTCCATGTGGGTATAGCGTGACATATTTTCGAGAATACCCTTTGATTTTCTGAAAAGGTCATTGATGGTTTTGTAATTTCCGACAAATGCACCACCGATATGCTTTGACTGTACAGGGAGCTTTTCAGTCGGGTCATAAGGTGTCGAGAAGCTTTCTGCCGAGAATACCTTTGCACTTTCAAATATTGAAAACTCGGTGTAATATCTGAGGTTTTTGTTGACAGCCTTGACTATATTAGGGAGAAGTGAAGAACGGATATAGCTTTCATCAGGTGACGGAGGAGTGGAGATTTTAAGGATATTGTCCGTATTCTGAAGAATAGCCTTTACATATTCGTCATCCATCCACGGATATGTGAATATCTCACGCATATTGCATCTGAAAGCAAGGTATTCTTTTATCTTTCTTTCTATATCTATGTCAAGCTGATTTATAGCACCTGTGAAAGTTGTTGTTATGGGAGATGGCTCAAAGTTTTCATAGCCGTACATTCTTGCGATTTCTTCCATGATATCATCTTTGATAGATATATCTCCTGTTGAACGCCATGTGGGAACAACTATGTGCATATTATCCTCGTTGAAGGATACTTCAAAACCGAGTTCGGAAAGTTTCTTTACAATGTCTTCTTTTGCGATTACTTTTCCGAGACGGCTTTCAAGCCATTTCATGGAAACATCTATTTCATTCTGAACCAGCTTTGTGGGATAATAGTCACTGTGAGCGACTACCTGCATATCGGGATAAATTTCCTTGAACATCTGCATTGAAAGAGCAAATGCCTGGTCACATCTTTCGGGGTCAATGCCCTTTTCATATCTTGATGAAGCATCTGTTCTGTTATCATAGCGGAGAGCTGTTCCTCTGATACCCTGTGCATTGAAGTTGGCAACTTCAAGAAGAACTCTCTGAGTTTTCGGAAGGATGGAATCCTTTGAACCGCCCATTACACCTGCAAGACCGACAGCACTTTCGGTATCGGCAATAACAAGGTCATTTGATGAAAGTGACAGTTCCTTGCCGTTGAGGAGGAGGAGATTTTCACCGTCATTTGCACATCTTACAACGATATGGTCTTTTATGTTGTCAGCGTCAAAAGCGTGTGTGGGATTGCCTGTTGCAAGCATTACATAGTTTGTGATGTCCACAAGGGCATTTATCGGACGCATACCTACTTTCCATATTCTCTGCTGAATTTTATATGGAGCAGGCTTTACAAATACACCGTTTATTTCCGTACCCATATATCTCGGACAACGCTCGGTATCCTGTATGTCTATCGTGAGTGCAGGAACATCCTTCAGGTCGAATTTCGGGAATTCTTTCAATGGCAGGTCATACAGAGCGGCAATTTCTCTTGCAATGCCGTAATGTCCCCACAAGTCGGGGCGGTTGGTCATGGATTTATTATCTATTTCAAGGATAATATCGTTCAAGTCCAAAGCGTCAGCTATCGGAGTACCGGCTTTTACATCAAATGCCGATAAATCAACTATTTCGTGGTCGTTGTTTGCGGGGAACAGGTCTGCAAGACCTATCTCGACAGCCGCACATATCATACCGAAGCTCGGTACACCACGCAGAACAGCATTTTTTATTTCAACAGGCTCGCCCTCACCATGCCATTTGACAACAGCACCCGGACAAGCTACCGCAACTTTCATTCCGGCTTCAAGATTTGAACCGCCACATACAATATCTTTAATTTCATTGCCTATATCGGTCTTGCATATACGGAGTTTATCAGCGTTAGGATGTGGAAGAACCTCTTTTATGACACCGACTATTATTTTATCAAATTTATCTGCAAGTTTTTCTGTTCCCTCGACTTCAACGGTCGACATCGTGAGGTCGTAAGCGAGCTTTGTCAAGTCCATGCTTTCGGGAAGTTCAACATATTCTTTTATCCAATCAAGTGATACTTTCAAGAATTACACTCTCCTTTAATTAAACTGCTCTAAGAATCTCAAATCGGCACTGTGGAACAGTCTTACATCATCAACACCGTATCTCATCATAACAAGTCTGTCAAGACCGATATTTACATAGAAGCCTGTGTATTCATCAGGGTCAAGACCGCCTGCACGAAGTACATTCGGATGAGGAGTACCGCCGGGCATTATTTCTATCCAGCCGACCTGCTTGCATACACTGCAGCCTTTTCCGCCGCATACAAGACAGCCCATATCTATTTCAAAACCGGGTTCGACGAACGGGAAGAAGCCTGCTCTCATTCTTACGGGGACATCTCTGCCGAAAACCTTTGAGAGAACACTCTTAATAAGAATTTTGCCCGAAGCAAAATTAAAATCTTTGTCAACGATAAGAGCTTCATATTGGAAAAAGGCTCTTTCATGACGTGCATCGGTAGATTCATTTCTGTAAACTCTGCCGGGGTAAACAAAACGGTAAGGAGGCTTGTGAGTCTGAAGATAACGGACGCTTCCGCCTGTCAGGTGAGGACGTAAGCAGAGCTTATCACAGGCACAGCCTGTGTCATGTCCTTCAAGCCAATATGTATCCATACTTTCTCTTGCAGGGTGATTCGGGGGAAAGTTGAGTTTGTCAAAAGCGTAAAGTTCGCTTGTAATGTCATCTTCCTCGAATATTTCAAAGCCCATTGAACGGAAAGCGTCATTCAGGTCATAGCACATTTGTGTAATAGGGTGCAAGCCACCGCTTGGAGGAGCAATTCCCGGAACTGTCGTATCAAAGCTTTCGTCGATTTTATCGGCTTTAAGCTGTAATTCAAGTCTTTGTTTGTCAATCAAGTCTGTAAACTTTGATTTTATTTCATTGACTTTTTTGCCGATTTCGGGACGCATTTTGGGGTCAAGTTTCGGCATTTCCTTC
This sequence comes from uncultured Ruminococcus sp., assembly GCA_902785555.1. GTDB lineage: Bacteria > Bacillota > Clostridia > Oscillospirales > Acutalibacteraceae > UBA1213. The sequence continues at coordinate 5,869 of CACZZB010000062.1, read as the reverse complement.
ATTACTTCCGTAAAAACGCTCTGTTTACCGAGAAGGGAGGCTTTTACGTCTTGAAGTTCGGTTTCGGACATAGTTTTAGCTATTCTCTGTTCACCGTCTTCAAGAATTTTTTTGAGTTTATCTATCATACCTTTTTCCCTCGCAATTCAAATAGTAATTGTAAAAAATCGTTTAAAAAAACTTCTTAAATAATAACAAAATCAGCGGAATTTGTCAATATTTATATAGCACTGAAAAAAGCAATAATTTCATCTGCACTGATTGGAGTCATATTATTTGCATCAATGCCTACGTCATATCTTCTTATGCCGTTTTTGAGATTGTCAAGATTATATTCGGGTTTATTGTGCTGATGTCCGTGCAAATGTATACTTCCCCTGAAAAAATGATTCCATTCAAGTATGGGATAATGGAATAAAATAAACTTAGTATTCATATAATCTATTTGCTTATAATCGGAAATGCTTTCAAAGAGAGATTTTTCAAAATGGGGACTGTCAGCGAATTTATCGTGATTTCCTTTGATAAGATGTTTTTTGCCCTTCAATTGACAGAGAGCTTCCGTTGCAAAGGTATATCCTTTCATGGTGAAGTCACCGAGAATATAAATTTCATCATGGGGCTGTACTTTGTTGTTCCAATTTTTTATGAGAGTATCATTCATCTGTTCTGCATTTTTAAAAGGTCTGTTGACGGATTTGATGATATTTTCATGGTAAAAATGCAGGTCTGATGTAAAGTATATCATTTCAATTAAACACCTCGTTATAGTTGATGTATCTTAATATTTTATTTTAAAGTATATTATAAAAAATTGCAATGCTTTTATTGACATGACATATCAAAAAAGGTTATAATTTTTGTATCAAGTAAACGGAGGTTTTCAATCATGTGGATAAGAACTCAAGATAAAACAAAGATAGTAAATACAGACCATGTTCAATTTATGACCACATCAAAAAGCTATGGGAGCAAGGATTCAAAAGGAGAGGCTCTGACTTCGGCAATTATATTTCAGCCTGTTCAGGGAAGTGTCATTTCAATGGGTCTTTACCATGATATCTATGAGTCACGTGAAATAATGGACAAGATAATGGAGCATATAGATTCCGGAAAACAAGAAACTTTCCAAATGCCATAAAAGATAAAGTGTCAAAGAATATTGTCATTCTTTGGCACTTTTTTCATTGACAATTATTGTAATCAGTGATATATTGTTAGTGTGCTAACATTTTTATGAAAAAGGGGGGATTTTATGGAAGAAAAATATATCGGAATGGAGATAAGCAAAACAAATAATCTTTTGATTCGTTCATGTCTGAAAAATGATTTCAGGGATGTCAATGCCGCAACGGGAAAAAATGCGTGGATAATAGGATATATTGCGGAACACAGTGACAGGGATGTCTTTCAGCGTGACATTGAGGAGGATTTTTCTATCAGACGTTCAACGGTTTCCAATATGATTTCACTCATGGAACAAAAGGGATATATCAAAAGAGAATCGGTGGATTATGATGCAAGACTGAAAAAATTAGTCCTTACACCGAAAGCTCTCGATATTCACAGACGAGTCTATGATAATATCATTGTCAGTGAACAGAAGATGAGAAAGGATATTTCTGAGGAAGAACTGAAGATGTTTTTTGACGTTCTCGAAAAAATTCAGAAGAATATCGGAGAATAATTAAAAGGGGGAATAAAATTTGATACGTACACTTGCGAAATGTATCCGTGAATACAAGACGGCAGCGATACTGACACCGATATTTATATTGTGTGAATCTTTGCTTGAGGTATACCTGCCATACAAAATGGCGGATATGATAGACTATTTCGGTATAAAAAATCCCGAAATGAAACAGATACTCCTGGAAGGACTTATCTTGTTCGGGATAGCCTTTGCATCGCTTGTTTTCAGTGCATTGGCAGGAAAATATGCCGCTGTTGCATCTTCGGGCTTTGCAAAGAATTTAAGGCATGATATGTTCTATAAAGTGCAGACATTTTCGTTTGCAAATATAGACAAGTTCTCGACATCAAGCCTTGTAACAAGAATGACAACAGATGTAACCAATATACAGAACTCTTTTCAGATGATTCTGAGAATGGCGGTACGAGCACCTTCAATGATGATATTTGCAATGGTAATGTCATTCAGGGTGAATGTTGCACTGTCATGGACATTTATATTATTCATTCCTGTAATCGCACTTGCACTGTTTGCAATAATAAGAGTTGCACACCCTGTATTTACAAAAGTATTCAAGATATATGATAAATTGAATAATGTAGTGCAGGAAAATTTACATGGTATAAGAGTTGTAAAATCATTTGTCCGTGAGGAGCATGAAACGGAAAAATTCAAAAATATTTCACAGGAGATATATGATAATTTTTCAAAGGCTGAAAAGACGATTGCCTTCAATATGCCTGTCATGCAGATATGTATATATGCGTGTATAATGATAATATCATGGTTTTCGGCACAGTTTATTGTTGCGGGAACTATGACAACAGGTGAACTTGTAAGCATGATGTCGTATATCATGCAGATTCTTATGAGCCTTATGTTCCTTTCAATAATAATGGTAATGGTTACTATGTCAAGAGCATCTGCGGAGCGTGTTGCGGAGGTGCTCAACGAAAAACTTGATTTGACGAACTGCGAAAAGCCTGTCAGTGAGATTCCAAACGGTGAAATTGAATTCAATAATGTAAGCTTCAGCTATGCGAAAGATGAAGAAAAACTTTGTCTGAAGGATATAAACATCAAGATAAAATCGGGTGAAACTGTCGGCATAATAGGCGGTACAGGTTCATCAAAGTCTACTTTTGTACAGCTCATACCGAGATTGTATGATACTACAAAAGGTACTGTATATGTAGGCGGTCTTGATGTAAGGGAATATGACATTGAGGCATTGCGTGACAGTGTTGCAATGGTACTTCAAAAGAATGTACTGTTTTCGGGTACTATCAAGGAAAATCTCCGCTGGGGCAATGAAAATGCAACTGATGAAGAACTTCTTGAAGTCTGTAAGCTTGCACAGGCTGATGACTTTATACAGCGTATGCCCGATAAATATGATACTTATATCGAACAGGGCGGTACAAATGTTTCGGGCGGTCAGCGACAGAGATTATGTATAGCAAGAGCTTTGCTCAAAAAACCGAAGATACTTATTCTTGATGACTCTACAAGTGCGGTCGATACAAAGACAGATGCACTTATAAGAAAAGCATTCCGTGAACAGATACCCGACACGACTAAAATCATCATAGCACAGAGGATATCTTCGGTACAGGATGCCGATAAGATAATCGTATTGGATAACGGTTCTGTAAATGCAGTCGGAAGTCATGAAGAACTTTTGAAGTCAAATGAGATATATCAGGAAGTATACTATTCACAGCAGAAAGGAAGTGGCGAATAATGGCTGAAAAAAGTGCTCCGAGAGTACACGGAAGAAGACAGGCAATGGGACCTCCTCCGAAGATGGGCGACCCTGTAAAGACTATTAAACGCCTTCTTTCTTATATGAGTGCTTACAAGGGCAGATTTATATTTGTCATTGTATGTATATTGATAAGTGCAGGTGCGGGTGTTGTAAGCTCAACATTCATACAGACACTCATAGACGAATTCATAACCCCGATGGTCAAAACAAAAAGCACCGATTTCAGCGGACTTGCAGGTGCTATGGCTGTGATAGGGGCAATTCTTGTAACAGGTGCTGTTGCAACTCTTATTTACAACAGGATAATGGTCACAATATCACAGGGAATACAGAAAAAGATACGTGATGAGATGTTCTCGCATATGCAGAAGCTCCCTATAAAATTCTTTGATACAAATACTCACGGTGATTTGATGAGCCGTTATACGAATGATACGGATACTCTCCGTCAGATGCTTTCAATGAGTATACCTCAAATGTTTTCATCTGTCATCACGATAGTATCCGTATTGGTTGCAATGCTTGTGCAGAATGTCTGGCTGACACTCTTTGTATTATTATTTGTCGGAATAATGATGTTTATTACAAAGAGCATAGCAGGCAAAAGTGCAACTTATTTCATCAGACAGCAGAAACAGCTTGGTGATGTCAACGGCTATATCGAGGAAATGATAAACGGTCAGAAAGTAATAAAAGTATTCTGCCACGAGGAAAAGGCAAAGGAAATTTTCGATAAAAAAAATGAGGAACTTTGCGACAGTTCAACTAATGCAAATACTTTTGTGAATATACTTATGCCCATTATGAACAATCTCGGAAATATACAGTATGTCCTGATAGCCGTTGTCGGTGCGGCACTCTCCATTTACGGCATAAGCCCTGTTACACTCGGCACTGTCGCTTCATTTTTGGCACTTTCAAAGAATTTCACAAGACCTATCGGTGAGATATCCAATCAGTTCAATTCTATCATAATGGCACTTGCAGGTGCGGAACGCATATTCAAATTAATGGACGAAGAACCCGAAAAGGATGAGGGCTATGTAACTCTCGTAAATGCGAAGTATGATAAAGAGGATAATCTCGTTGAAACAGATGAACGCACAGAGATGTGGGCATGGAAACACCCTCACGGTGATGGCACAGTAACTTATACGAAACTTTGCGGAAATGTTGTTATGGATGATGTTGACTTCGGATACGTTCCCGAAAAGATAGTTCTTCATAACGTCACGCTTGATGCAAAACCGGGTCAGAAAATAGCCTTTGTCGGTGCAACGGGTGCAGGAAAGACTACCATAACGAATCTTATAAACAGGTTTTATGACATTGATGACGGCAAGATAAGATATGACGGTATCAATATAAATAAAATCAAAAAAGATGACCTTAGAAAATCTCTCGGAATAGTTTTGCAGGACGTTCATCTGTTTACGGGTACAGTAATGGATAATATACGTTACGGAAAACTTGATGCAAGTGATGAGGAATGTATAGCAGCGGCAAAATTAGCCAATGCACACAATTTCATAACCCGTTTGCCCGACGGCTACAACACCTTTATAACAGGTGACGGAGGACAGCTTTCACAGGGACAGTGTCAGCTTATCTCAATAGCAAGGGCAGCCGTTGCCGACCCGCCTGTTATGATACTTGACGAAGCTACTTCAAGTATAGATACCCGTACCGAAGCACTTGTACAAAAAGGCATGGACGGTCTTATGCACGGCAGAACAGTCTTTGTAATAGCCCATAGACTTTCGACAGTCCGAAATTCAAATCTCATAATGGTACTTGAACTTGGTAAAGTCATAGAAAAAGGCACACACGATGAACTGATAGCTCAGAAAGGCAAATATTATCAGCTTTATACAGGTGCATTTGAATTATCATAAAATACAGAAAAGCAGTTTTCCGCAAAAAGAAAACTGCTTTTTTCATAATAATCATATATAAGAAAGGATAATTTATTATGACACTTACAGATATTTTTGAAATTCAAAATGAGAGCGTTAAATGTAAAGATTCTTTTGAAATTCAAAAACTCTTTGATGACAATGATGAGGACTGTAATCTTGAAACCGCTGAATTTATCTTCAATTCACGAAAAAAATTCATTATATCCGAGGAAAATGCTTTTATAAACTGTGAGCTCATATTCTGCCCTAAATGTAACAACTCTTTCCCGAATAAGATTTTGAGTAATGCCGTTGAAGTTATATCAATGGGTGAGATAATACATTTCGGCTGCTGTGAATGTGGAACTATGTGGAATATGGAACCCCGACATCATGAGAAAATATTTTTGGAGTGACATACTCCCCCGCCTACGCTTCGCTTAGAGGCGGGGGCTTCTCGCTCAAGTACAGCAACCTGTACAGTATCAACGAGCTATCCCCGTGTGTCCC
>CACZZB010000061.1 GCA_902785555.1 uncultured Ruminococcus sp. | reverse complement strand
TGTGGAAAAACTGTGAAAGAAAACTGTCTATTTCTTTACAAATTACTGTTCTTACTTTTGTATCTTTACTTATCAGGAGATTTTAAACGGGCTCTTAGATAAAAAAGAACTTGATGTTATCTGGCAAACTAAAAAAATTTATTTGACATATAAAGGCGAAAATGATAAAGTCAGAAAAATTTTGATTAATGAAGAGGATTACAGTAATTATTTTGAAAATCATAATCAGGAGGAAACTCAAAATGGATAAGTTAAAAATGCACACCGTTGACCGTGCAGAAGAAAACTTTAAAAAACTTTGTGAATTGTTCCCCAACGCAGTTACCGAAACAAAGAATGAAAACGGTGAAGTTGTGAGGGCGATTGACGCAGACGTATTGCGACAGGAAATTTCGGGAGAAGTTGTGGAGGGCAGTCAGGAGCGTTATCAGTTCACATGGCCGGACAAGAAAAAATCGGTTGTGCTGGCGAATCAGCCGATTGCAAAGACACTCCGCCTTGAGCGTGAAAAGTCGGTTGGACGTGACGGCACAGCGGGTTCTATCGACACGGAAAATATATATATCGAGGGAGATAACCTTGACGCACTGAAACTTTTGCAGGAAACGTATCTTGGCAAGGTGAAGATGATATACATCGATCCACCGTATAATACAGGGAATGATTTTGTATATGATGACGATTTTTCGCAGGATAAAGACGAATACATAACGGGGAGCGGTCAGCTTGACGAACAGGGCAGACAGCTTGTGCAGAACCCCGAAAGCAACGGCAGATTTCATACAGACTGGCTGAATATGCTTTACCCCCGTTTGAGAATAGCCCGAGATTTGCTGAGTGATGACGGTGTTATTTTTATATCCATTGATGATAATGAACAGGAAAATTTGAAAAAGATTTGTGATGAAATTTTCGGACCAAGAAATTTTATTGGTCAATGGAATTGGTTTAAAAGTGCTACGCCTCCGAATTTGTCAAAAAAAATTAAGAAGAATATAGAATATATTTTATGTTACGAAAAATCTAAAACAAATATAAAGTATAGCGGAATCAAGAAAGTAAGTAAAAGCAGTAATGGATTAATGAATCAAACGAATTCTTTTCATAAATTGATATTTCCTAAAAATATTGTTGAAACCGGTTTGCCGGACGGAAAATATTTTGCCGGAAAATATGGAACATCAAGTTATGATATAAATTTGTTAAATGATGTTGAAGTCAAAAATGGTATTTTTGTCACAGAAGTTTGTTTAGAAGGTAAATTTAAATGGGGACAAGAAAATCTTATGAAAGAAATACAATCCGGAACAAAAATTTCAATAAGAACAGATACATTTTCTCCCTCTTATGATAAAACGGATTATGACCCCGAAGTACCACCTAATTTTATAGATAAATCAGTTGGAGTTGATACAACTGAACAAGCTGGAAAATTGTTAGATTCAATGTTTGATGAAATACATATTTTCGATTATCCTAAACCTATTGAATTGATTAAATATCTTTGTAATTTTATGTGTGGAACAAATGATACTATTATGGACTTTTTCTCAGGAAGTGCCACAACCGCCCACGCTGTAATGCAACTGAATGCAGAGGACGGAGGAAACAGAAAATATATAATGGTACAACTGCCCGAACTGACTGATGAAAAAAGCGAGGCAAGAAAAGCAGGCTACAAAACCATTTGCGACATAGGTGAAGAACGCATACGCAGAGCAGGAAAGAAAATAAAAGACGAAAGCCCTATGACAACCACTGAACTTGATACTGGATTTAGAGTGTTCAGAGTTGACAGCTCAAATATGCAGAATGTGTACTATGCCCCTGCCGACTTCAAACAGGAACAGCTTGAACTCCTTGCCGACAACATTAAGCCCGACAGAACGCCCACTGACCTGCTGTTTCAAGTCATGCTTGATTTGGGTATCACTCTTTCGGCTGAAATCAATGAAACCGAAATCGACGGCAAGAAAGTTTTTTCTGTTGCAGACGGTTATATGATAGCCTGCTTTGATAACGATATTACAGAACAGACCGTCACCGAAATTGCCAAAAAACAGCCGTTTTATGCGGTATTCCGTGACAGCGGAATGGCTTCCGACAGCGTCATGACAAACTTTGAACAGATTTTTGAAACCTATTCCCCTAACACTGAAAGGAAGATATTGTAATGGATTGTAATAGCATGAATGATTTCTGCAAATTTATTTGTCAATATAATACTCAAATATCTTTAATTATCAATGCCGTTAGTTCAATAGCAATGGTTTCTACTGTTATTGTAGCACTTTGTGCAAATAAGCAATCAAACAAACAACTCCAATCAGCATTACAAATGCAAGAACAAAGCAAAAATATCGATTTGTACGAAAAAAGAATAGAAATAATTAAATTAATAAATCAATTTAACCTTGATATGGAATTAGAAGAAATTCAGATGTTACAAATTAAGATTAAGATTTTATTTAATAATAATGAAGAAATACTTGACAAATTCAACTTACTGAAACTATACAGTTTAAGAGTTTATGAGGCAGGAGAGGACAAGAAAAGGTTTATTTCTGCTACCAATAAGTCTGATGGTTATGGTGGATATGTTAGTCTTAAAGATGAAATAGAAGCATTTGAAAATAGGCTTGGTAGAAATAATTATGATGAAGGTGCCGAGAAACCATTTAGAAAGTTTTGTGAAGAAAATATATGTCAAATTGTAAACCCTAAAACTAATAAAACCGAAAATGTCAATTATTATGATATTTACAATCGTTTAAGTCAAAATTATATACTCTTTTTCGATACACAAAAAGAATTAATTGAACTTATGGAGCAATTTATTATTAATGGATTGCAACCTATGATAAAAGATAAGAACAAAAAGAGGAAGAAAAAATGAAATTCAAGTTTAAAGTACAGCCCTATCAGACAGACGCAGTTAATGCAGTCATTGAAGTTTTCAACGGTCAGCCGAAGTATGAACCGCTGAGCTATATTCGTGATTTGGGAAAGAATTATCAGCAGTCTTTCAGTGATGACGATGATATAGGCTATAAAAACGCTGTTATACAGCTTTCAGATAATCAGCTTTTGGACAATATCAGAAAATTGCAGTCACAGTCAAATATCAAAATGTCCGATAAGCTCATAAAAGATTTGGGAGCGTGTTCCCTTGATATCGAAATGGAAACAGGCACAGGCAAAACTTATGTTTATATCAAGACAATGTTTGAACTCAACAAAAGATACGGCTGGAGTAAATTTATTGTGGTCGTGCCGAGTATTGCCATTCGTGAGGGTGTCAAAAAATCCTTTGAAATCACAGCCGACCATTTTATGGAGCATTACAACAAAAAAGCCCGTTTTTTCATCTACAACAGTGCAAATCTCAATGAGCTTGACAAGTTTTCCTCAAATTCCGACATTACTGTTATGATAATCAATACACAGGCTTTTGCCACATCTCTCAAAGAGGGGGCTAACAACAAAGAAGCTCGTATCATATACAGCAAGCGTGACAATTTCCAGTCACGCCGTCCGATTGATGTCATATCCGCCAACAGACCGATAATAATCCTTGATGAACCGCAGAAAATGGGCGGTACAGTTACGCAGAATGCACTTAAAAAATTCAATCCGCTTTTTTCGCTGAACTATTCCGCAACCCATACCCGACAGCATAATTTGATATATGTACTTGATGCACTCGATGCTTACAACAATCAGCTTGTCAAGAAAATCGAAGTGAAAGGCTTTGATATAAAAAATCTTGGCGGTACGGATAATTATTTGTTTCTGGAAAGTATTATATTATCTTCCAAAAAACCGCCTATGGCTCGCATAGAGTTTGAAGTGAAGTACAGCGACCACATCAAGCGTGAAACAAGAATACTTGGTGCAGATGATGACTTGTATTCGCTTTCAAAGAACATGGAACAGTACAGGGGTTATCGTATCAGTGAAGTTGATCCGATACGAAATACAGTCACATTCACCAACGGTGAAACGATACATACAGGAGAAGTTGTGGGAGATATATCCGAAACAGATTTCAGACGTGTGCAGATAAGGGAAACGATACGTTCACACTTTGAGAAAGAAAAAGAATTATATTCCCGTGGGATAAAAACACTGTCGTTATTTTTCATTGATGAAGTGGCAAAATACCGTCAATATGACGATAACGGCAACGAAATAAACTCTCTTTACGGAGAAATATTTGAACAGGAATACACAGATATTCTGAATGAATATATCACACTTTATAATACTCCTTATGAACAGTATCTCAGTAATATTGAAACAAGCCGTACTCATGCAGGCTATTTCAGTATTGATAAAAAGGGACATAAAATTGACAGCACCTTAAAGCGTGGCAAAGATGAAAGTGATGATATATCGGCATATAATTTGATTTTGAAAGATAAGGAAAGACTGCTTTCATTTGAAAATCCCGTAAGATTTATATTTTCACATTCGGCATTGAGAGAGGGCTGGGACAATCCGAATGTATTTCAGATATGCACGTTGAAACACGGTGGCAGTTCCGCATCACAAAAGCGTCAGGAAGTCGGCAGAGGGTTACGTTTATGTGTCGATAAAAATGGTAACCGTATGGATAAAGACACTCTTGGAAACCTTGTACAGCAGGTCAATCAGCTGACAGTGATAGCTTCTGATGGATACCGTGATTTTGTAAAATCCTTGCAGGAAGGTATCCGTGAAGATTTGTATGAACGTCCCACAAAGGCAACAGCGGAATATTTTATCGGCAAGATGATTAAAATCGGCGGTACGGATATAACCATATCTGACAAGCAGGGCAAGGACATATATCGTTATCTTATCAGAAATGATTATATAGATGACGATGATAAAATCACGGAACAATATCGGGCAGACTCGGAAAACGGTTGTTTTGCACCGTTGCCGGAAAGCTGTAAGGATATTGCAGATGGTATTCATTCACTTATCAGGGGTATATTTGATGAAAAAGCATTCGATGACATGGTTGGAAATGCCCATGCACCGAAAATGCCTGACAATGTATTGAATGACAATTTCTGGAAAAAAGAATTTCAGATACTTTGGAATTATATCAATCATAAATATGCATACAGAGTTGAATTTGACAGTGAGGAACTTATCAAAAAAGCTGTCGAACATATCAATGACAAGATGTATGTTGCAAGACTGCAATATACGGTAACAAGAGGAACACAAAAACAAAATTTGAGTAATGATGAACTGAAAAGCGGAGAGGGATTTTCAGCCGAAAAAAGCAGGACATTTACTCTTGAACGGGGAGAAAGCAGTTCAGTGAAATATGACCTTATCGGAAAAATTGCGGAAGGCACTAAACTGACAAGACGTTCTGCCGCAAAAATACTTTCATCTGTAAGATCTGATATATTTGCCATGTTCAGAAACAATCCGGAAGAATTCATTACAAAAGCAATTCGTTTGATTGATGAAGAAAAGGCAAGTATGATAGTAGATCATATATCCTATAATCTGACGGATGGCAAATATGACAGCAATATATTTACAGCAGAGAAAAATACAGATATTTCAAGGGCATATCGTTCCAAAAAACACATTCAGGATTATGTTTTTACGGACGGTTATGCAAAAGACGGCAAAAGCGTAGAAAGAAAATTTGCGGAAGATATGGATATTTCAGAGGAAGTATGTGTGTATGCCAAGCTGCCGAAGGGCTTTTCTATACCGACACCTGTTGGCAATTATTCACCGGATTGGGCAGTGGCGTTTTATGAGGGAACAGTAAAACACATTTATTTTATTGCCGAAACCAAAGGTACAATGGATTCTCTGAATTTGAAACCTATTGAAAAAGCTAAAATTGATTGTGCCGAAAAATTGTTTGCTCAGCTTTCAGGAGCAGATGTGGTCTATGACAGAGTGGACAGCTATCGGACCTTACTGAATATGATGAAAAAATAAATAGTGGATTGAAATAAACGAGGAGATACTCTGTATGAGTATCTCCCGATTTTTTAAATCTTGCATACATCTATCCATTCAAGGAAGTTTGAATATTTTTCTAATTCCTCTATGGTCAGTTCGATGGCACTGTTGCTGCTGCCGCAGGCGGGAAAAACGGTTTTGAATCTTTTAAGAGATATATCAAGATATACCGATACGTCGTCATTGATACCAAAAGGACATACACCGCCGACAGAATGACCGATCAACTCCGTGACTTCATTAGCTTTGAGCATTTTTGCTTTTGTGCCGAATTGTGCTTTATACTTTGGATTGTCAATTTTCGTATCGCCTGCCGTGACGATAAGAACGGCTTTGCCGTTTACCATGAATGAAAGGGTTTTGGCAATGCGACAAGGTTCGCAATTCAAGGCTTTCGCTGCCAATTCCACCGTTGCACTTGAAACGTCAAATTCATGAATTTTGTCTGCCATTCCATGCTGTTCAAAAAACGCTTTTACTTTTTCAATAGCCATAATATTCTCCTCTGTATGATAATTTTTTCCTTTCCTTAAAGTAAAATCAAGATGTCAAGGGAATAGATTTCTTCATCAATAAAGTATTTTCTTGAAATCATATTTTCCGCCATCGCCCTCATATCCGCAGACACCCATTCTTGGAGAGTTTACAACGGGAAGCGTGAATTCATGGTCGGATTCGTCCATATGTTTTTCAATACATTCTTCACAGTAAAAACAGTTATCGTCCTCATACATACAATCTACACAAACGATCTGAGCGAGTTTTCCGCAGAGAGCACATTTATATTCGGGAGCATCATTTCTTGCAAGTAAATTAGCGTGTGCTCTTTGTTTTTTTCTGAAATATGTCCCCATAAAAGTGATTTTCAGGTCTGTCGTAGAACCGAAATCGTATTCATAGGAAAGTGTATCGCCTTCGGAGAATGATGAAATTTTTGAAGAAAAAGCAATCTTGTCATATCTTCCCCAATAGAATGCACTCAGGTGACCGCAGCATTCAAGCCATATATCCCTGAGAAATGTATCAAGAGATTTTAAGGTGGAAGTCAGCGGTATATCTGCATAGAGCCAATATTCTTTCAGATAAGGCGATTCTACTTTTACCAGCATACACGCCTGTTTGTCGCCAACAGTACATTCGTGAGTCATCAGATGCTTTTTAGCTCCTGCCTTTGTGATTGACTTTCCGCAGAAATAGCAAATTCCTTTTGTAGATTTACCTGCCATAATAATCGTTCCTCTCATTTTTATAATTTTCAGTAAAATTTTCACTTTGATAACTTAATGGTATATATCTTTCAGAGTGAAAAGTTTTACTTCACCTTTTTCGTCAAATCACTCCTAAAAAACAAACTTATGATATAGTAACTTGTAAGTTAGTGTCTGCTCAATAATCAAACAACTTGAATTGTTCATTGTTCCGAAGTCTCAACAAGAATATCGGGTAAAAAGTTGCAAGCAAAAAGGCTCTTGCCAGATTGCCGAGATTCATTGCGAGAATAGAAAGTGCAATGGATGACCTGGTCGTAATATCGAGCTTTGTAGTAATCAGTCCCATGCCAAAGCAACGTTTAGCTAAACTGAAACCTCTCTCAACTTCAATACGATCAGTGTTATCCTGATGTGCAATTTTCTTTTCTTCCGGTGTAGGATTCTTTTTAGGCCGCCCCAAAGCCTTGCCGGAAATCCTGATCTTTCTGCTCTTGCAGTAAGCTCTGTTTTTCTGATTACGGTAAATCTGATCAACAAGAACTCTCTGCGGATAGTGTCCTGTTCTTTTGCGGTAGTTTTCTATTGCCGTAACCAAAACATCTTCTTCATTGTAAGCATCAAATGACAATTTTTCCAGACGTGCAATTCCCTTTTCATCAATACTCATATCAAGTTTGGCACCGAACTCCACAGGGGCTTTTGCCTTTCCTCTTATGATAGGACGGATATACGGCTGTGATATGCTGACAATGCGGTCTTTTACTTTGTGAGTTTTGTTGTCATACATATATTTCTGCTGTTCGTAAAGTTCCCTGAGCACACATAAATGTTTCTTCTGTTTGTCATTCAGAGCAACATCATTATACAGGACAAACATATCAATATAACCAAGATCACGGCTGATAAACCGAAGCTGCTGACCGATTGCTTTACGAATTCTTTTTCCGGTTCTCTTTCTGCATTTTGCTAAAGCAAGATATGCTTCTCTTGCTTTTTTACGGTACATACGGGGTTTGTAAAAATTGTATTCATCACATATCTCATCGATGATCGACTCAAGTTTTTCCCTTGCTTCGTTGAGCAGATTGATGTCCTGCGGATAGGCAATATTCTGCGGTGCACAGGTTGCATCAAGAATCAGAGTTCCCTCATTTTCAGGTTCGCAAGCTGATTGCTTATCATTTTCAGTATTTGTGTTATCAGCAGAATTACCGCCGCCATTTGAATCATCGTCCGACGAATCATCTGGATCGTTATATGCAGCAATCATTTCATTGATATCGGCTAAAATATTTTCATCCAGACGCTTACGGAATTCAACAAGCAGTGACGGGACAAAGGGAGCTTTATATTCATATCCCGGAAGACCGATGAAGTACTGATAGTACGGGTTTTCTTTGATCTGCTCAACCAGTTCACGGTCTGAATAGCCATATTCTTTTTGTATCAGCAAAGAGCCCAAAGCAGTCTGCAACGGCTTTGCAGGCATTCCAACTTTACTTGGAAACAGATCTGCATAGCGATTTTCTATTTCGTCCCACGGTATCATGGCTGCTTTCTTTACCCATCTGTTTTCAGAGTTCATTTCCATTCCCAGAGGCTGATTGAAGTCACTCAGGCTATATTGATGATTCCTGTCAAATTTATACATTTTTGCTTTCCCTCCAAGTGCAAGCTTTTTGTTCTGTTTCTGCATTTTTCCTTGCACTTATTATACCATGTTTTATCCTTAAACTCTACTGTTTATCAGGATTTTCACTCTTTTACGGAGAAAAAATCAGACACTAAGTTAGTATATCATAAGTAATTAAAAATTCTGTACCACATATCTAAATTTAATTCAAAATTTAATCTATAATTTATATTTTGGACTATGAGAATTTTTGATATTTTTCAAAAATATAGTTATCTATGTATTCTGCAAGATTTTTAAGGAAATGAATGTTATCACTTACCGTAGTTTCCGTACCCATAAATCTATCTTGGTGTATTATTAAATGCCTTACTTGCAAAAGAGAATCTAATTTATTGAAATCATCCTTATCGAATTTATCAAACGGTGATTCATCTCCATCAATTTGTGAAAGAAGTTTAATCAGTTCGTTTTTACCAGTTCGACCCAACGGAAATTTGGTATCAAACCTGAAAGAGTTATCTATTTTCTTATGATGATTTGAGATAAATGATATAGAATCGAGGTAATCTACTATTTTATTTTTCTTCTCCTCTGTAAATGTTTTGTGATTTTTTATTGCTATTAGTGCATTGCTGTTATCAAGAACACTTAACTTTACAGCGTTCATTTTCATATACAGTGGTAATTTGTCGCTTGTTACTCCATTAATCCCCTCTCTAAATTCCAAAAGTATTTTTTCGATAAAAACCTGAAACTTAGTTACAAGAGACACAATAGATAGTTTTAAAAACAATGTTCTGTTCTCATCATCAGAGGCTGCTAATTTTTTTAATGTATCAACTTCAGAAATACTCTTGATGAATTCTGAAGTTGACTCATAATGATATGTCATTTTCAAACTCCTTAAACCACATTCTTACTCGTTTGTTCACTATATTTTTATCGGATGTTTTATTTGAAAGTGAGGTTTTAATTTCCTCAATCATCAAAAAATTTTTCAAACGATTGTAAATCAGTTTTGAGTTATTATTAATATAATCCCAAGACATACGTTCTACGCTTGGCATTAAGAAATCTGCTATTGTTTTATATATTTTTTTATTGTCAGTGCTAATATCTCTAAAAGCTTGTTCTGTACCAAAAATGCTTACAATTTTTGAGATAGTAGTATTAAAACGTTCTTTATAATGTTGTTTTTTACTTTCACTGCAATTTTTATGGTCATCCATGTAGTCATTCAGAAACTGAACCATTTTTCCTTTATATCCTTTAATAAACACACTACCATCTTTATCAACATCAATATTATCACTCATGGCGAAATATCTAATAATAAATTCAACATCCAAGTATCTCTGGTGAGGAGCTTTTTGTTTTAATATCATCAAAAAATCTTTATTCTCTTTACATAGTTCTTTGGCGGCGTCGTTGAGATTACCTCGATACATACAATTCCTTAATTCTTGGTAATTTAGAGTAACAGCCCCACGATTCAAACGCATAAAAATATCATATTTGATATCTTTATGAGAATCTTTTTTTATTACATTAACGCGTAACATTCCATCATCAAGAAGGTTTTTAGATTTTTGAGGTAAATCTTTGTATTTACACTTATTAAGATCTTTAAGAACCTCCAAATCAGTTAAAGCAAATTCATTATTATAAAAATCTCTGATACTTGATAATCTTTGTAAGCCATCTAATACCAACCAATTTCCATCCTCCTCTTCAGAAAAATAAAGAGGAGGGATGGGAACATTCATAATAATAGATTCAATAAGCAATGAAGCTTTATCACTTTTCCAAATCTGTTTTCTCTGAAAAGGCACCTCAAGTATAATTTTTCTTTTTTTAATTAAATCGTTAATATATTCAACAGAATAATCATACGATACAGTGTTCAAATAACGTTTTTCCTTTGGTACATCAATTTCATATTTGTCATTTTCATTCTGAAAAACATCAGCCATTATTAATTACCACCCTTATTTGTCTTAATATGTTCTGTTATTACTAATCTATTGTGTCGTCATAAATAGAAAATCTCCCTAATATGTAGTTTATCATAATCATGGATAAAATACAAGTAAAAATATATAATTATTTAATAAATATAATAAAAAATTTATATATCTTTTAATAGGAATATATTTTTAAACAATTATATTTTATAATACTACTATTAGACTTATTTGTGATTTATAAGAATATTTGATTGACAAATTCTAATAAAATGCTTATAATTTGATTATGGAGGCGATAAAAATGCTTGAAAGTGAGCTTGTGACTTTGATAAGGAATATACAATCTGTTCGCAGTGAGAGCAACAGGATAGAAATAAAGGCT
>CACZZB010000060.1 GCA_902785555.1 uncultured Ruminococcus sp. | reverse complement strand
CGGAGTGATAATCGCCCATAATCATCCGAGCGGCTTCAATATGCCGTCAGAAGATGATATTAAAATGACTAAAAAACTTGCGAAATCCCTGCGAACTGTCGGTGTGTTGCTGCTGGATCATTACATCATTGCCGATATGAAATGCCGTTCTTTGGCAAGTATGGACGAATACTGGGAAATATTTGTTTAAAGATTTTTAAAAATATTAAAGTGTGCTAATCAAACCAAAATGGGTTAAAATTGGCACACTTTTATTTTTGACTAAAATTATGTATATGCACTAAAAAATCAATAAATATAATTTTTATACTATCAAATAGCCACATATACAAATATAAAAAATATAACATTATTTTTTAAAATTCGACCTCTGCAGGTATAATTTTTTTATTTTTGACGTATGTATGAAAAAAGGGGTAAAAACACATTACAAGGCAGTACACTTTTTGTACAAAAAATATTACAAATAATTACGTTTTTAACCCATCTTAAAAAATAACATTAAGGAGTACAATAAAATAATGTATGAAAATTTAAAAGTTTATCGAGGTACAACATTTGACTGCAGTATTTCGCTGATGGACAGAAAAAGAAATACATACCTGCTTTCCGAAGGTGATAAGCTGATATTCGGTGTAAAAGCTACCCTGAAAGTTGATACGGAAACCAATAAGGAACCCGAGGATATTATCAGAAAAGAATTGACAATTGATGATGAAATTGCCCGAAAATATCATTTTAAGCTGAATCCGATGGAAACAAGACTGCCGAATAAACATTACTACTATTATGTAGCTATTGAAATGGCAGACGGCGATTATTATCAGATTGCACCATATTCCTGCTTTGATGTCAGTCTTCCTATTGCATTAAGCTATGATAAAGGACAAGAAATTTGCTGCCAGGTGCCAAAAATCATGAAACGAAAAAGCTGTAAAAGTACACATGAACAGATTCTGGAATTTATCAGATATGCTTACGATAAAGGAAATACCGTTCCGGTCAGAATCAGAAATTTTTGTAATCTGGATATTGTCATAGTAAACAATCATCTTGATCATCATCAAATCAGTTGTGAACAGCTTCTGAAAATTATAGAAAAAAAGCTGGACTGCTTTGACAGTGAAAATTATATTATTATCGGGTTCAATCATACAACAGGTTCATTACAGAACACATTGCAAAGCAATTATAATGCTGCTGTCCGTGAAGTATTTGAAGAACATTTCTTTGATTTGGAAAACAATATGAAAGAGTTGATTTATTCCGAAAATAACGAACTTATTTCCAGTAAAGCTCTGCAAATTGCAGATATTGAGCCGTCCTTGAACGACCTGAAAAGAATTGCACTGCTCCAATATCCCAACTGTATACTTTCTGAAAATACACATTTTAATAACATCGGATATGATATCATTGCACAAATTCTAAAAAAGGAGGTTGATAATTATGCAATGTAAACATGATATACTTCTAAATTCACAAAATACTTGTACTGATATTGAACAGACGGAAATCGATGAAGCGTTATTTAGAATAAAGGAATCTGTTAAAAAACTGAAAAATGATACAATCAATGCTATTACTCAAAAGACAGAAGCTTTAACAAACAATATTTTATCTGTAGCGGATACGGCACAGATGAATTTGGAAAATGCTCTAGATAGCCTTCATTCAGATATTGAGCAATATACAGCTCAGTTCACTGTTTCTTTTGATTCACTGAACTCATTTGTTAATGCCGAGATCGGCAATACAAATAATCGTGTAGATAATATCATTGCCAACAATAATGACACTCAAGGAAACAGTGAACTTGTAGACATACGTACAGGAGCAGACGGAAATGTCTACAGCAGTGCAGGAAGTGCAGTATGAAATCAAATCAGTGAATTAACAGCTGATGTATATAAAAATAATATCCTGAACGGAATGGATTATATTTTTAGATCAAACGAATCACTCCGGGTTTTGATATCGTATTTTTCAATAAGTGCTCTGATTTCCGCTATGCTTCCAGCTCTTTACTTCAAAAGCGTGTAGGTATTTGTGTATTAAAATAAAAATACCTGAATTGCCAACATAAAGCTTGCCTATAAATGAAGAATGTGTTATAATAGATGGCATATAAAAAGTTCTCCATCATGAAGCTGCTCAAAGACCCAAATGTAAAAGCAAAAAGCAAAATCAACAGGCTGCTTCATGTTACCATCCCTATTTTAGGCTAAGTCATGGTTATGCAATACATGACTGATCCATTTCCAAGCTAAACGGTATGATTTTCGGAAATGCTCCGGACAAGTAATCTTCCACAACATCCAGAAGATGTTCCGGATAAAGTTCTTCCTCTACAATCAGATCAAATAATCTCCTGACATAGTGATAATCTGCTGAAATGTCATTAACTTCTGCTGTACGATATTTTCCCATAATCCGAATACCATAAACTTCAACCACACCAGCCTCTTCCATTATGGCAGTAGAAGCCGAAAGAGTATAAATGCTATCTCCCTTTTTGCAAACAATTTTTACCATACCTATCCCTCTTTATCCTTTGTGATCGTAATGTTGTCATTACATTGATATTATATAACAAAAGACAAGGATACTCAATGTTTTTGGTAATATACAGTCTCATTTTTTGTGATGGGTACAAAGAAGTTTCCGCTACATCCACACAGATTTTTGTGAAAAGTGATAAATCTGTATTGTAAATATTGTACAAATTGATTCTTCACGTCAACAATTCTTGTTTATCTGCTGTTAAAGAAAAGGAAAGGTGTGCTAAAATGACAAAAGAAGAGTATCTATGTACGATCAATGACGTAATATACCTCGCAGGGTGTGCTATTAATGATAAAACACCTGATAAAGAAAGAGTAGAAAAAATGGATCTCGATTATCTCTATCAGGCAGCAAATAAACATATGCTGACAGCTATTGTCGGTTATGCACTGAAATCAGCAGAGATTAGTAACGAAAAATTTCATCAGGCATGGGCAAAGTCGATCCGCAAAGTTACAGCTATGGAGATTGACAAAGAGTTGCTTTTTCAAGAAATGGAAAAGGAAAAGATATGGTATATGCCTCTGAAAGGGACTGTCATCAAAGATTTGTACCCATCCATCGGTTTACGTCAGATGTCTGATTTTGATATTTTGTTCGATAAAACTTATTGCGAAAAGGTCAAACGTATATTTCTAAAACTGAATTTTACCTGTGAACATTTCGGAAAAGGAAATCATGATGTATATTTTAAGAAGCCCGTAAGCAATTTTGAAATGCATCGTACCTTATTTGGAGAAAACCATAAACAGGAAATATTTGATTATTACCATGATATCAAACCTCGTCTTATTAAAGATAAAAACAATCAATACGGTTATCATTTCAGCAACGAGGATTTGTATATTTATTTGACGGCACATGAGTATAAACATTATGTCGCCGGCAGAACGGGGCTTCGCTCTGTATTGGATACCTATGTTTTCTGGCAAAAGCTCGGTGATCAGCTTGATACAGAATATATCGCAACTGAAACAGAAAAGCTTGGTATCCGCAATTTTGAACAGCAAAATCGTTCCCTCTCCCTGCATTTATTCGGAAACGGTGAACTGACTAAAATTGAATGCGAAATGCTGAAATATATTATTTTTTCTGGTACATACGGAACACTCCAGCATGAAATCGAAAATAAAGTCAAAAAATATGACAATATTAGCAAGGGCAAACGTCTTTTTATCATCAATAAACTATTCATGCCTATGGAACAAGTGAAAGCCTATTATCCATTCTATTACAAGCATAAGATACTGCTGCCTGTATTATTTTTTTACAGAATTGGAAAGGCACTTACCGTTAGCCGAAAGAAAACAAAAAGCACATTAAAAATACTGAAAAAGTTCAAGTAAAATACTGTTTATCAGTAACACACTCTGCTATAAGTTATTATCATTTTGGTAATAATAAAATATTTTGCACAACTTTATGATAATTCGACCTTTTGAGGTCGAATTTTTCGTTTTTACGGGGTATAGTGAAAGGGGTTATTATTTAATCCATACACATTTTGTGTATATATACATATAGAATAATCATATCCCTTTCTCCGATTAATCAGAAGAGTGGATACGTAGAATTGTTATCCACCAGAAAACAAGGAGGAAATTATTATGGCATTTATTCCATTTGCAAAAGACCTGTATCTCTATACAGGATCGACCTTTGATGGCAGTATCATGATCAAGGACGTTCATGGTGAACCGTTTCTGATTTCAGAGGGTGACGAGATCACTTTCCTTATCAAAAAAGCTGACAAAAATTCAACTAAAGAACCGGTACCCATCACCATCACTTTTGAGGACGAAGTAAACGGTGAGTATCCGTTCAAGCTGATGCCGGAGAAAACATCAGACTTGAAAGGTGATTATTACTACAGTGCTTTTATACGTTTCTCTGACGGTGATTATTACCAGATCGTTCCCAACACTCCACTGAAAGCAAAAATTCCAATGGGGGTGCTTTCTTACTGTGAAAACAAAAATCAGATTATTGCTCAGGTACCAAGAGTAATGGAAGAGAGCGACTATTGTCCTGCTCTCAATGAGCTGGAAGCATTTATCGTCTGTATCGACAGTGAGGATAACGAACGTCCGGTACAGATCAGACGCATCAATAATAAAGCTATTGTTCTGATCGGAAATATTGACACAGCCAATACCACACAGAATGAGCTTCTTGAAAGAATTGAGCGCATGGCTGAATTTGTCGGTGCAGAAAGTCTGTATGTTGCGGGGTTCTTTCATGCAGATGAGATTCCCGAACAGGCTTCCTATTATGAGGCTGTCAAAGGAACCTACGGTGACAGATTCATTGATGTTGAAACCATACTCAAAACGCCTGTTTATGGCAAAGATTCAGAAACGATCGTTTCAAGTGCTATATTTAATCTCTTGAAGCAGAGACCGAGCAGAGATGATATTCTCAGCATCATTCACAACGAATATCCTGATCGTATCATGCAGGATGAAACACACTATAACGAAAAGGGCTGTCAGGCAGCCGCAAGAGTTATTTTAAAGGAGGTTTTTAATATTGGGTAATTTTGATAACTATTATATAGACGGCAACGGAAACGCACATCGTGATATTCCGCTGGGTACTTCTCCGGCTGACGCTTATGTCAGAACCAACATGAAGCTGAAAAAGGAAGTAGCCAGAATCGACAAAAAGATTGAACCCATTGAAAACAGCGTACATGAATCAGTCGAACAGCTTACGACTGATCTGACAGAACTGACACAGAACTCGACCAGCTTGATCAGTAATACAGCAGAAAGCATTTCCGGATATGTTGATTCAAAAATACTGAGTATTACCAATTCTTTAAACACAGCGGAACAGATGCTGAATAGCCGTATCAATACAATTGTTGCCAATGATTCTTCAACCGAACAAAACAGTGAACTCATCGATATAAGAAACGGAGCCGACACCGGAGTTTATGCTTCTGCAGGTCATGCAATAAGATCACAGTTGGCAAGAAATAACGCTACCCTCTTGCAGCATACGGGTCATTCCAATCTTTTTGACAAAACAAAATTCACTCCTAACTGTGAATTTAAGGCCAGCACCCGTACTGTTATCCCAAACAGCAACGGTTACGGACTTTCGGATTTTATCCCCGTACTTTCGGGTAAAACATTATATTTCTCACGAAATGGAACTGCCGCCAATGCAACATACACCTATGCCTTTGATGCTGATCACGCTTATGTCGATGCAAGTATGGTAAATAACGAAACTACCTATGCAGTTCCTGCGACTGCAAATTATATTCGAGTCTGTATCAAGAATAATACTATTGATGATTTTCAGATCGAATATGATTCGGTTACTGCATTTAAAGAATTTGCAGATCTCGGTATTCTTTCAAATTCTATCAAAAGTGTCACGGACAGAATCACATCATTAGAAACGAGTGCCGCCTCTACGGCTGAAACTATAAACAGTATTCTCTCGCAGAATAATTCACCAAATCCACTTAGTCATATTGAAGAAAGTCCGGGACTGATTTCATGTTTTCTGAATGTCGGCTGTATCGGTGACAGTCTTGCCAGTGGTGTCGCTGTTTATAAAGACCAGAATGGCAATACGGTTGTCAACAGTGTAAACCGCCATCCATATTCATGGGGACAATACCTTCACAGAATGACAGGAAATACCTATTACAACTGGTCAGCAGGAGGATTGAGAACAGACAGTTGGCTCAATTCAGACTACGCAAGAGAGTGCTTTGACGGAAATCATCTTTGCCAGGCATATATTATTGGTCTGGGACAGAATGATAACAATAAATATCACGGCTCTGATCTTGGCACAATCAGCGATGTAGACATCGAAAATTACTACAACAATGCCAATTCATTCTACGGCAGATATGCAAAGATCATCCAGAAAATACTGGAGATTCAGCCGAAAGCAAAAATCTTTGTGCTTACTGACCCCAACGACTCAGTAAATACCAACGGTTATAATACAGCTATCAGAAATATTGCAAATTTGTTTGACAATGTATATTTGCTTGATATGAGAACATACTGGAGTGGTGCTTCATGTGCCCAACTGCTCGAAAGTCAGAAAAGGTACGGACATTATAACGCAGTAGGTTATTTTCTCATTGTCAAAATCATAATGACATACATTGATCATGTGATGGAAAGCAATTATGAAGATTTCAGAGAAATCGAGAATATCGGTACGAATTTTTACTGGTACGAATAACTATGATCAACCGATAAAATACCGCTCCCGACAGGACACTGATCTTTGTCGGGAGCGGTTCTGTTTTATTTGATATGAAGCTTTATCAGTAGTCCCTTTATCCATTGTTTAAAGGAACTCTTAGGATAACACTTTCTGACCAATAAGTCGATTTTTTTTCCCTTTTTTAATCCGGCAAAAAAATAACCTCTTTTATCAGTCTTTACAGATGGGTGACGAAGCTGATGATTATTGCTGACAGCGTTTTCCACATCCACATCAAACAGTTCAACATTGCTGTCTTTGAGCAATTGCCCGCCTTTTTCAGTCTGTACAAGTATCAATGAGATCCCTTTGCTTTGCTCTTGTGCAGGCATAGAAGAACCCCATGAATCACCTAAAGTGATGTCGGATATTCTTTCCTTTGAAGCATATTGACACTCATAGCAATTTTCTGTATAGAACAGGGCATTTAAAAAACCCATCGTATATTTATCAAGACATTCTTTCTGAGCGATATATTTATCATCACATGACAGACAGAATTTATTGTTTTTTCTGAATTCAACATTCTGAACGGAAACAGATGATTTATTATGCTGCTCAAGAAAAAGCTTCAAGAGTTTTTGTGAGGGGGAACCATGACAAATCAAATCTGCAACAAACAGGTTTTCTTCATATTTTTCTCCGACATATTTTCTCACGGCAGCAGCATGGCATGGCAAACCCACAAAGAGTACCTTATTTCCCTGACGGAGCAATGTCTTTATCTCTTTATAAACCCCTGAAGGATTACTTTTAACATATTTTGAGCCTTTGAAATTTTCAACATCTTCAAGTCGGTTGGTAACTGAATAGATGAACTCACCTTTTGAGTACATACAGCTGCACACATATCCTCCGCCATTGACAAAAGCCCTTTCAAGAGCCGCAGCGACACCGCCCGATGATGATGATGAACGGATATCAGAATCTTCACACCAACCCTGATACCATTTCATAGGTTCAACCTTTGTAACCGGATGATTGACATGACAAACCTTTTCGCAGGCATTGCAGTTAATACATTTATCTTCATCAATAACAGCATTCAGGCTTATCATTGTATCCTGAATGGAAATGGCATTATGAGGACAAATATTCACACAGGCAGTACACCCTGTACATTTGTCCGGTTTGCATACAGTTTTCATATTTTTTATTCTCCCATAATAAAGGATACAAAAAGACAATTATCAATCATTTTATTTTCTTTCTGTTTTACCCAAATCTTCCCATTTTAAATGCGGATAATCATCAATGTTAAGATTATTAACAACATCCGATGAAATGCCGTTAAAATGCTGCCGACGGATATATTCTCTGAAAGAATCATGTTCTTCAAACAAAACCCGATATACACTCATTTGTTCTATTGAATCTGCTTTTGATTGTGCATAGATCTCTGCACTTCTGACAAAATTATCTTTCAGACGATGATAGTATTCTTCTATTGAGCAAATCTTTTTTGCGGGGTTTCCTGCATATACAGCATTGCCCTCAAGTATTCCGGAAACTACGCTTCCGGCACCGATTATGGAATTATCTCCTATTTCCGCTCCCATAAGTATAATCGCATTCATACCCAAAAAAACATTATTGCCGATAACTGTTTTTCTTTGCTTTTTCAGCAGTTCTGAATATACATTGGCAACAACTGAATAGGAGTAATCATGCCCTAATACAACCACTCCCTCGGTAATTAACACATTATTTCCTATGGATATAAAATGTGCATTATTGGTATCAATCCGTGCATGGCAGAAATCATAGATATATACATTTTTACCTACATTCCCGCCTCGTTTGCGGATATATTTTACTAAAGTTTCAGAATCATACGAATTAGGGTATCTTATTTTAGAGAAAAACTTAAACAGTTTATTCATGTTTTTATTTCATTCCTTCTCTTACAGCTTCAACTGTTTGTGCAAAGCCTTTAAACTCATTTCTCAAATTTGATACAAAGGGTTCATAATCAATTGTTGTACCGATTTCTTTTTTTATCATAGATGTCAGCTTTGCAAAGTCGCCGGGCACATATCTCTCGTCCAAGCCCGCTCTGCCAAGAAAATCTGCCGCTTTGCTTTTTTCCTTATCTACTTTGTTTTTTTCCAGACCTGCAAACGGTATTCCAGTATTGACAGCAAAACACATACCATGAAAAAACGAAGTGACAAAGAAATCCAATGCACTGACAACATCTACCCATTCAAACGGTGTAAGGTCGGCACAAGAACAAGTACCTTTATGTTTCTGAAACAGGGATACATAATTATATCCTTCACCAAGTTCTGACCTCAGAGTTTTAACAACGGTCGCATCGGTCGCCATAATTCCGATAGTCTGTTTTTTAGGATCAATACCAAAGCGTTCCTGCAGAACGGTTTTACCTCTTTCCCTGCCGAAATTGAATTGATAGGCAAGAGTAGGATCGCAATTCATGTGAACCTTTTCTTTATCGGAAACAGTCTTTTTAACACTCTCATAGGTGCTGGTGTCCCGTACTCCAATATAATCAAAATCGTTCAGCAACTTTTTAAGTTGTTCCTTTCTCTCATCATCCAGTGCATTGAAATTACTTCTGGAAGATGCTGCATAAGACATTTTTACACAGCCCAACTCTCCTGGCAGCCAGTATGGATTTGGAAATCCCCTGCTTCCGGTCAAACGCCATATCTCATCACTTCCCGCAATGATAATATCATATTTTCCTTTTACCATTGCAGAGAATTCTTCAATCGAATTTGAATGAAGTTCATCTTCTCCCACAGGCAGCATGGTCTGTGCCTTCTCAAATGCTTTATACCGCATTTTATTATACTTCATGGTTCTAAATCTGTTTTCAGACCAGATAACTTTTTTATAATACTTTTCTGCTGCCAGCATATTAAAATTGATAAGTTCAATCCGATCCTGAGGAAATTCCTCTCTAAGCCGCATTGTAAGTGCATAGGCCTGCAAATATGCGCCAAAATTGTGTGACAAGTGATAAGTAAGAATTCCTATTTTCATTTTGTTATCTTCCTCTATATCAATTTATTAAGTAAGGGTATTTTCTTCATGATCCATGAGATAATATAACTGATGATGGCAAAAGCAATAAAAAACACAAGTATGCCGCAAAAGATCAACGGAGAAAAATTCAACGGCGAAATATGCAGCATCTTGTAGGTTAGGTTAATAAATACCGGATGTATCAGATACATTGCGAAGCTGCACGAGGCCACGGATAATACTGTTTTTGAAAAGATCGTATTCTTCGGAGTTTTGTGATGCTTCATAAAGAACACAAACACCGCCAAAGCACACAGAGGAGTCAGCAAGTTGGAAGCACCATGGTTCCATGAGGCTGTTTCATGTTTAAGGAGCAAAAACAGCAATTCTGAAATACAGCTTATCAATATTGCTGCAATTCCAAGAAAATAAACCGACTTTTCTCTTTTTTCAACAACATTATCGGCATTTCTCAGATAACCGCCAAGCAGATAATACATTACATACACATTCAGAACAATATAATTCTCTATCGCTATACCAAAGATATTATTAATCATCGGAATTGCACAGTTGCCGACATATAACACGAGCAAAACCACTCGTTGTGTTTTTTCATCAGAATATGCAATGAAAGCTTTCAATACAGGGGTAATGATATACAGCCCTATAAGCATATATACATACCACATATGTGACCATGAATTTCCTTCAAGCATATTTAGAAATCCATGGAATATAGCACCGACCGAAAACATTTTGGAAGTAATCACTATTTCAATGATCGAATATAATGTCCCAAAAAGCAGAAGGACTATAAACATTCGTCCTGTATAACGCATAAGCTTTGATACAGGAAGCTGTTTATTCCTGTTAAGAAGAAGATAGCCGCTGATCATCAGAAAACATGGTACGGCGAATCTGACAAGCATAAATATTTCATCCAGTACAATATAATTATGCAATCCGATTTTTTCTATATCCGAATTATTTATGATCGTCATGCAGGTATGATTCATAACAACACACAGAATACACAATACCCTGAGAACTTCTATCCATACTGTTTTTGACGCTTTAGTGTCAAGCAACTCATGCTTTTTGTTTTTCATTTTTTTCCTCTCCTGAGCGAAGTTTGTTGCTGCTATTCCAAGCCACAGCCATAGAATCGGCTGCATCCACATATCACCGGACAACAACAGTTTTGGTATGCAATTACATAGTAAAAATACCAATAACAATTCATATTGTAAAGCATTACTTTTTTTTAAAAGAGTAACAAAAATAATCCTTAAAGAAATAATCACCGGATATACAGCAAAAATAATACCGCCCTCAAATAACATTTGTAAAATATAGTTATGGGGATAGGGATATTGTCCGTTTGACACAACGCTGCTCATTTTCATGCCATAGCCAATAATAGGCTGTTCAAACACTTTACGGAGAAAGAAATCATATACTTCATCACGCCCGTCATCACGCCCGTTTGAAATATCCGATTTGTACACAATAAGCTTATACATCTTTATAACAAAGCTTGGAATAGTGCCTCCCAATGAATGAAAATAATTAGTGTCTGCTTTTTTCTCCATAAAAGAGTAAAATCCCTGATAAACAGTAGAGTTTGAGAATAAAATATGGTATAATAAGTGCAAAGAAAAATGCAGAAACAGAGCAAAAAGCTTGCACTTGGAGGGAAAGCAAAAGTGTATAAATTTGACAGGGATCATCAATATAGCCTAAGTGACTTCAATCAGCCTCTGGGAATGGAAATGAACCTTGAAAACAGATGGGTAAAGAAGGCAGCCATGATACCGTGGGACGAAATAGAAGATCGCTATGCAGAACTGTTTCCAAGTAAAGTTGGAATGCCTGCAAAGCCGTTGCGGACTGCTTTGGGCTCTTTACTGATACAAAAAGAGTATGGCTATTCAGACCGTGAACTGGTTGAGCAGATCAAGGAAAACCCATACTATCAGTATTTCATCGGACTTCCCGGCTATGAATATAAAGCTCCCTTTGTGCCGTCACTGCTTGTTGAATTCCGCAAGCGTCTTGACGAAAATGTTTTAGCCGAGATCAATGAAATGATTGCTGCATATAACAATCCTGACGATTCGTCGGACGATGATTCAAATGGCGGCGGTAATTCTGCTGACAACACAAATACTGAAAATGATAACCAATTAGCTTGCGAACCTGAAAATGAGGGAACTTTGATTCTTGATGCAACCTGTGCACCGCAGAATATTGCCTATCCGCAGGACATCAATCTGCTGAACGAAGCAAGGGAAAACCTTGAGTCGATCATCGATCAGATATGTGATGAATACAATTTTTACAAACCCCGTATGTACCGTGAAAAAGCAAGGAAAGCGTATTTGGCTTTAGCAAAATGCAGAAAGAGAACCGGAAAAAGGATTCGTAAAGCAATCGGTCAGCAGCTCAGGTTTATCAGCCGTGATCTTGGTTATATTGATATGTTTGTCCTGTATAACGATGTTGTTCTGAATGACAAACAGAAGAAACGTTTATTTGTGCTCAAGGAACTTTACGAACAGCAGAAATATATGTATGACAACAAAACTCACAAAGTGAAAGACCGCATTGTCAGCATATCACAGCCGTACATTCGTCCTATCGTAAGAGGAAAGGCAAAAGCACCTGTGGAGTTCGGTGCAAAACTTGATATGAGTATTGATGAAAAGGGAATTGCACGTCTGGAAAAATTGTCATTTGATGCTTACAACGAAGAAGATGTTCTGGTTACGGCAATAGAAAACTACCGCAAAAGAACAGGACACTATCCGGAGAGAGTGCTTGTTGATCAGATTTACCGTAATCAGAAAAACAGAGCTTACTGCAAGAGCAGAAAGATCAGGATCTCCGGCAAGGCTTTGGGGAGACCCAAAAAGAATCCCACATTGGAAGAAAAGAAAATTGCACATCAAGATAACATGGATCGTATTGAAGTTGAGAGAGGGTTCAGTTTGGCAAAACGCTGCTTTGGCATGGGACTGATTACTACAAAGCTCGATATTACGACCAGGTCATCCATTGCACTTTCCATTCTCGCAATGAATCTCGGCAATCTGGCAAGAGCCTTTTTGCTTGCAGCTTTTTACCCGATATTCTTGTTGAGCCTTCAGAACAATGAACAATTCAAGTTGCTTGATTATTGAGCAGACACTAATTATAAAGATAAATGATAATCCTGTCAATATTAATTATAAAGATAAATGATAATCCTGTCAATATTCAAAATCAATAATACAACAAATATTCCGAATATAATAAAAAGAATTGTCATTGTTCTTCTTTTGGCAGCTGCTATGTTGCTTTGTCTGATATATCGCAGCATTAAGACAAATATCAAAAATGCAACAGATGCAATAATTCCTCTGTTTCCGACACTAAGCAGTTTATAAAGCAAATAGATATTCGCAATATAGGCTATTTTTATTAAAATATTGCTGCCTTTTCTATACCAACAAAAATGTATTGCCGCTGTGCTGATCGTAATGAATACCGCATACGCTCTTGACATATCAACCTGCTGTAATGTTACATATTGATACTCAAACAGCTGATTTGAAACAGGGAGTACAAGAAGTGAGATGATCAAAATGCTTTCAAGAATTACTTTTACATCTTTTTCTAATAATGAACAAATGATCGGCAAAATACAGAATCCTAAAAAAGAAATTACAGATACCTCTCCTATTCTGCCGAAAATAGAAGAAACAGCATATAACAAAAATACCAGCAGCAGCAAAAAACTTACCGAAATCAGATTACTTTTACTGATACTTCGATACAATACCATACTTATCAGAAACAAGCCAAAAACAGTACCCATTATCACATAAAATCCGTTATTATAATTAAACAGATACATTAATAAATACAACAGCAGATTTGATGTGCACATAATGGCAATAGTAATACTATTTATGAAAACATGTGCATCATACACTTTTATTTTCAAATTGTTCATTTTTCATTCTCCGAAACAGGCATATATTCGTCCAAAGACAAAGCGTATTTTTCTCTGTGAACAGTCTTTCTTTTTATGGCATAATGAGAAAGTTTAAAAAATTGTACAATTGGATTTCCGGCTTTTTTTAACCATCCAAAGCCAGAGCGTATTTCTTTTTTAAAAAAATACGCCAGTGCAAGATCTCTGTAATGAAAAGATATTACTTTTTTTGCTCTTTTTTTACCAAGGCCGTCGATGATTTCTATATTTCTTTCTAAAAAATATGTTCTGAGTGCAACGGCCTTTTCCGGGTCGGAAGGCACATTCCTGTCAATGACATACTTGTATACAAGATGCTCAGGCAAAGCCTTTCCTTTATATTGAGAAAGAATTCTGCAGCAGTACTCCCAATCCTGATGTCTGCGATAGGACTCGTCAAATCCGCCTGTCTCTTCAAAAACGCTTCTTCTTATCATCATCATACTGGAGTTAAAACGCAATTTGCCGGCCAGCAAATTATATAATATATCATCTTCTACTATATCAAGCTTATATCCGATTCCTGTCCTTTTTACCACATATCCGGAACAATACACCAACCCATAGTTGTCATCCAATTGTTCAAACAGCCCAACCTGTTTTTCGATTTTTTCTGGCATCAACACATCATCATCATCAAGAAAAGATATATATTTTCCTTTAGACGCTTTCATTCCTGTGTTTCTTGCGGCAGAACCGTTGATATTAGTCTTATGCTTTATATATGTAATCCTATTTTCTCTTATATATTTTTCGAGTATTTTTTCAGTCTGCAGCTGATATTCAGTTCCTTCACCATTATCGTCTACAACAATGATCTCTATATTATCATAAGTCTGAGCGATAGCCGCATCAATAGCAATACATATATTTTCTGTGCCTTTATATGTCGGCATAATAACAGATACTAAAGGATTCATAGTCTCCCCCACAATACATTTGTTTAAATATTCTTTTGCAATTTTTCTCTCATCTTCAAGGATAAAGTTTACAGGCTCATAATCAACCGGTATATTGCTTATACCAATCTGATCTTCTGATTGGACTACCCTGTCCTGCAGTCCTGTTTTTCTTAGAAGGCTCATAATTCTATCATTAAATTCACTTCTGGGTACAAAAATAAAATTTCTGTTCAGATTTACAGAAAATGCAACGCCATGAAAGGAATTAGTTACCACAAAATCTGCATTGGCAAACAAAGATAAAAAATCCTGCGGCTTTCTATGGGTAAACAACTTATCTACGCCTGCAGGTTTTTTCATCTCCCAAGAAAGCTTGACAACCTTCAATCCTTTTTCTTTGGCGATTTTTACGGCATACTCTGTTGCATCGTTATCCTCGTTGTACAAAAGAAACAACAACAGATATTTTTCTTTTACCAGTCTCTTACTGCTGAGCAAGAGCCAGTCTTTATTATCTATCTGAAGTGTAGGATCTATCAAGCATATGCTTTCTATTCCCATATCCGATAATATTGCTACACCGGAATCCTCTCGAACAGAGATAGAAAAATAATCTTTGAGCAAAGGCTTTACCTCATCTGCTTCATCTTTTTCTAATTTACTTTTGCCAAAGCTTGATACAAACGCCAGTTTTTTGGCACCAGGAGCCGCAAAATTCAAATAATAGCTTTTGTCTACTCCATGATTATATTTACTGTTCCACACCTGATCGCTTCCGGTAATATAAACATCAGCTGTTGGCGGCGATTTCAGAATATCTTCATTTGTAATATATTGCTTTTTGCTGAGGTGAATATATTTTTTTATAAAACCGCCAAATGTAATATCTTTTAATATAAATGAAGGCACTTTTGCTGCATAATACACAGCTTTTTTGAGTCTTTTTCCTTTCAGTCTTGGAGGATATTCAAAAAAGAGAGGCTTTTTTGCTCTGTACGACGAAATATAATCAACAATTTCACAAGTAACGCCCAAATCTTCCAATATTTTTTGTGTGGCATAAGTCTGCAGCACGGAACCATAGTTATATATCCTGTGCATTGTTATTACTGAAGCTTTCATTTTTATTCCACCTTATTTTTTTATCCTCACAAAAAAGCAAAGAGCTTTTCTTGTCAGACGATATCCCAACACCTTTTTAAGCTTATTGACCTTTTTTACCTTGTTGCTGATATCATAATTCAGTAATACGTTTAGTTCCTTTATTTCCTTCAATAACAGTTTATTGTTTATTCCTGAAGAAACTCCAAGAAGTACCGCATACTCGTACGCATAATAGGAGGCAAGAAGGTCAGCCTTACTTTTATTTGTCATCTCAAGTGCCTGCTGATATCCCTTTTTACACATATAGAGCTTGTCAGAAACAAGCTTTTCATTTTTTCCTACTGTAATGGATCCCTGTCTTTGCTGACGGTAACAATAAAACGGCTTTTCATAAAAATCAAACCTCTTGGAATACATCAAAAGATCCCCGCACCAATCCATATCCTCGCTTAAATAACCTTCTTTGAAACGCATATTGTGCTCTTCTATCAAGTATTTTCTGATAACTTTATTCCATGCTGCAGCGCGGTATATGTTGTTTTCCAACAAATATCTTATTGATTTTTCTGTATCGGTATCAATTATTTTATTTCGATCCACATCTTCTGTTAATATGTTTGTATATCTGCCGTCACTTTCATAATATCTTTTGGCAGGAAAGACAAGCAGATCCGCATTAGTTTCGATAAGATTTTTGTGAATGTTTTCCAGTGCACTATTGTCATCCCAAAAATCATCACTGTCTATACAAATAACATATTTTCCTGTTGCAACATCCAGTCCGGCATTTCTGGCACTGGACAATCCGCCATTCTCTTTTGCATACTCCTCACACATACTGCCGCAATTATCCGGAGAGCCATCATCTACCAATATCAATTCATAATCACGATAAGTCTGAGCAAAAATGCTCCTGCTACAACATGAATCAACTTTGCCTGAGACTGTTCTGTCTGATAATGGAGTCCTCTTAAAGCCCCTTTGGTAGAATACAGATCGCTCGTTTCTGTGAACGTACAAGTAATTCCATTTTCGGCAAATACGTTTTTTTCATAACATTTTTTATATAATCCCCGTTCATCAGGATACATGTGAGGTTCAATTATCAGCAAACCTTCCATCTCGGTTTTGTGAAATATAAAAGCCACTTTTATCACTCCTCTGTCTTAAGTGTATTATATATATCCAGAATACCCTCTCTGTGATTTTTCGGAAAAGAATAATGAATACAATTCTGAAGCTTACTGTTATCTCCTGCAAACATCATTGCTTCATTTTGTCTATAAGGAATACTTCCAAACGATACCATATTAATATCAAAATCGCAGGTTTCTACGATTTCACAAATAAAATTCCTGACACTAACCGGATTATCCGAACATATATTATATATTTCATAAGGAACATATTCAGCTTCCGACAAATTTATAATGGACTTGGCAACATCCTTTACATTAACAAAATCCCTTATCTGCTCACCGGCTGTTGTTTTGATCATTTCACCCTTAAGACAGCTTCTGATAACAGATGGTGCCAATCGATTGATGCCTTCACCCTCTCCAAACACACCGAAAGGTCTGACAGTAATAAGAGGCACCTTTTTTCTTTTGGCATAAGCTGTCATCAGATTAACAGACGCATTTTTTGAAATTGCATACAGAGATTCCGGCCTACAGTCCATATCTTCTGTCAACAATATATCACCGTGATCACCATATTCAAAACATGAACCAAAATTGATGATCAAACAGCTTTTATTAGCCGCAGCAAAATCAACTAACTGACAACCCATTTTTATATTCACATCACAAAACAGATCAATATCATCAAAGTCAGGTCTTACGCCTACCGTTGCAAGATGAAATATTTTATCAAATGAGGGATATTTTTCCGCATCATTCCTCATCTGTTCCCAGCTTTCAACGATCTCTATCGAGCTGCTTAAATTAAGAAGCTTTTTTCGGCTGGCAGTATCACCTTTTTCAATCAAAGCATATATTTTTGTATCTTCCTCCAGCAAAAAAGATACCATCTTAATTCCAATAAAACCTGCCGCACCGGTGACCAAAATGTTTTTCATCATATCAATCCCCACAACTCATATATTCTTGGATCTGACGATCCATACATTCATTGATATCATTTCCATTTATCCAACATTTGCTCCATTCGACAACCTTTTCAATCGCTTTATCCAGATTCCAATTCGGAGACCATCCGAATGTACTTTTCAGTTTAGAACAATCCAGTTTAAGAAAATTTGCTTCATGGGGGCCACCGTCGCTCTGATTGATCCAATGAAGATCTTCACCCCAATGTTTTACGAAAAGATCCGCCAATGACCCAGTTGTAAAACAGTCTCTGTCATCAGGTCCTACATTATAGTAACCTGCAAATTCAATATTTTCATATTGCTTTGCCGCAATCATAAGATAAGCAAACAACGGTTCCAAAACATGCTGATATGGTCTGGTAGAATAAGGATTTCTTACAATGATATTTTTCTTGTCTATTGCAGCCCGGACACAATCGGGAATTATCCTGTCATTAGAAAAATCTCCGCCACCGATCACATTTCCTGCTCTTGCAGTAGAAACGGCCACTTTGCCGTCACTGAAAAAGCTGTTTTTATAGCTGTGTGTCACCAGCTCAGAACACGATTTTGAATTAGAATAAGGATCAAAGCCGTCAAGCATTTCATTTTCCCGATATCCCCATTCCCATTCTCTGTTCAAATACACTTTATCGGTCGTAACATTCAAAACAGAAACAACGCTGCTGCAATTTCTGACACACTCAAGAACATTGACCGTTCCCATCACATTTGTCTCATAAGTATATCTTGGAAATTTATAGCTGTCTCTGACAATTGGCTGAGCAGCGAGATGCAAAACTATTTCCGGTTTTGTCCTGTCAAATGTTGACTGCAGTTTTTCAAAATCTCTGATATCCCCGATCACAGAATCCATGCGATCTGACAGACCTAATATTTCAAATAAAGACGGCTGTGTCGGCGGCTGCAAAGAATATCCCGTTATCTGTGCACCCGCATTTATAAGGATCTTACAAAGCCACGAACCTTTAAATCCTGTGTGTCCGGTTACAAACACTTTTTTGTTTTTATAAAATGACAAATCAAAATTCATTAATCATTCCACACCTTCCACGGAGCTGCTCCGCTCTGCCACAAGTTTTCAAGCTTATCCTTTTCACGCTTGGTATCCATACATTGCCAGAAACCATTGTGATAAAAGCTTTTCAGTTCTCCTTTTTCAGCAAGTAATCTCATCGGTTTTTGTTCCAAAACAGAAGTATCATCTTCAAGAAACTCAAATATCTGGGGATTACAAACCATAAATCCGGCATTAATCATTGATCCATCTTCATTGTCCTTTTCTCTGAAGGCGACGATCGTATTATTATTATCTATTTCAAGAACACCCTTTTGCTGTTCCAGACAAATAGAGGTTATTGTAACACACTTTCCATGACTCTGATGGAACTGCAACAACTTTTGTATATTGACATTTGAAACAGCATCGCCATAGGTCAAAAAAAACGACTGATCCCCGCCAAATTTTTTAATTCTTTTAATTCTGCCGCCCGTCATGGTATTAATACCTGTATCTACAACAGTCACCTTCCATTTTTCGGCACGTTTGTCATGTACAATAATTTCATTTCCGTTTGTAAAATCAAAAGTAATATCACTTGTATGAAGAAAATAGTCGGCAAACCATTCTTTTATAATGTGCTGCTTATAACCTGCACATATCACAAATTCGGTTACGCCATAAAAGGAATACAACTTCATAATATGCCACAATATCGGCATTTCACCGATTTCCAACATTGGTTTCGGTTTAAAGACAGACTCTTCGGATATCCTGGTTCCGAATCCTCCTGCAAGAATCACCGCTTTCATAAATCAAAACACCTCATTCCCAGATAATAACCTCACATTCCGCTTTTTTACCAATCAATCTGTGCATCTTTTTTACTGCATTGATAGCCTTTACAGCATCTCTGAAGGTACCGTCCCGATCCTTCAATATCCAATTCATTGTTTTTTTCGAGAAACGTACTTTTCCGCGTTTTAATCCGATTTTTTTTACGAACTTCATAATCGCTCCAGAAGAATCTTTAAAAACGGATCCAAAATTCGGACAAGAATTATCCTGATGATCCTTACAAAGCTGAATCCTTTCTTTTCTGAGTTTTTTGGATTCGCTTCTATCCTGTACCGGAAATTTTAATTCGACTGATAAAACGATATAGTCACTGTTCTTAAAAATTGAACTTCTGTGCTTGAATTCACATTTTTCCTTCTCTATTGAAACAACTTTGTTGTCCTTGAGAACCTGCACAGAAATAACATAGTCACTTATTGTTTTTCCATAGTTTCTTCCTCTTCCGGCATTCATTACAATTGCTCCACCCACAAGTCCGGGAACAGAATATAAATATTCAATCCCTCCGAAGCCATCAGAATTGATTGCCTGAATAAGTGTTTGGAGTCTTACGCCCGAACCAATAGTATATACATCGTTTTCATCTTTTTTTATTGTTTTATTAAATTCTGTCAGACAGATAACATTCGGAAACACTTTTTCGTCGTTTATCAAAAGGTTGGAACCGCCTCCTATAATATATTCCAGACCAAATTGCTGAGTAATCTCAATAAGCTCTTCGGTAGTTTGAGGAAAATACAGATTTTCGGCAGTTCCTCCAATCCTGATAGTTGTATATTTGCTCAACGGCTCATTATGCAGTATTTTCATTCTTGGGTACTCCTTTAAATTTCCTTTTGAGTGTTTTGGGCAGATTCAAGATGATTTTTCTATTTGAAATAAAACATACTAAAATTCCTATCGCTAAATTTGCAATATTGAGCCAGAATATATTCAACTCACAAATCACGCACATTCCTGTTAAAACAACTATCCAAAAAATCATAGTCTTATAATTATATTTAATTTTCTGAATCTTCTGAACATCTATCATTCTATATACAGTAAGAATAAGATAGCTGATAAGAGTTGAAACTGAACCTGCTGTAATGCCCATAAAGTTTACACAAGCGATATCGATCACAAGATTGCAAACCGCCGCCAGTATGGTTGATATACCTACATTCAGCGTTTTTTTGTGTGCCACATACACACCACCAAGAACACTCGCAATGCTTGAAAACATCATACCAATAAAAAGGATCGGCATCTGATAATATGCATCATTGTAATCTCCTTGTATCAGCAATTTAAACATAATAGGAGTAGTTGCCACCAAAAGCGCCATGATTCCCACGATCATCTTAAAAATTGTGTCAAAAATTCCTGAGTAGTAGTCTTCTACATCTTTGTCATTAACTGACAGAGATGCATTTTCCTGCCATGCATAAACAAAAGTTGATTGTACAGTGGCAAGAAGATTGGGAATTTTGTTTGCAACCGCATAGACTGCATTGGCTTCAACGCCCCAAACAATCGTTATTACCAGTCTGTCTGAAAGCTTCAGAACCCAGTTTGAAAGATTATTCGGAATCATTGGCCATGAGTATCCGAGTAACTCTTTCAGAGTGCTTTTTTTAAAGCTTTTTATGTCTATATAGTTCCATAATTTCAGATAAAAAAATAAAAAAGCAATTCCCAACATGGTTGCTATATTCATAGACATCATTACGCCAAACAAGCCTTGTCCCATAAACTGCACAGTCAGTATAATGCCGCATAGGCTGACAGTCGAACTAACAATAGTGCTAATAGAATATGCTTTATTTTTGGACAACCCCCTCGTTATCTGCTGAATAACAGCCAATAATAAATCCAACAAAAAATAGAGGGCGATCAATATTCTCATACCTATCGAGATCTTATACAAAGCAAACGATATAATAATAACACTTATGACTGATGTAACTAAGGCATATAATAGAATAGTTGATATGATTTCTTTTGATTTTTCCTTATTTCCCCTATAATCTATCAGAAACCTGAATGCAGCCGATTGTATTTGCAGCGTTGCAATAGGCAGTGCAAGAAATACAAGCGTCGTTATCAGGTCATAATTACCGAACTCTGCCTTGGTAAGATTTGCCGTAATGATAGGCAAAGTAATAACGGTAATGATTTTGGGTAAAAATGTTCCAAAAGAAATAATAATTGTATTTTTCAGCAATTGTCCTTCTCTGCTCATCTATATTCCTCACATCATAATTACTTTTAGAATACCGCTTTAATCTCTCCCGAACAAATCTCTCGTATAAACCTTATGCTTAACATTATCAAGGCAACTGTCATAACGGTTTGCAATAATAGCGTGTGACTGTTCCTTGAATTTTTCTATATCATTAACAACTTTACTACCAAAAAATGTACTGCCGTTCTCCAGTGTAGGTTCATAGATAATTACTTTTGCACCTTTAGCTTTTATGCGTTTCATAACCCCTTGAATAGAACTCTGACGGAAATTATCCGAATTTGATTTCATGGTCAACCTATAAACACCTATAACACATTCTTTTTCATTTTCTGCACTAAAATCGCCACGATTGTAATAATCATAGTAACCTGCTATGTTCAGCACCCTGTCGGCAATAAAATCTTTTCTTGTCCTGTTGCTCTCAACGATTGCTTCAATCAGATTTTGAGGAACTTTATCATAATTGGCTAAAAGCTGCTTGGTATCTTTTGGCAAACAGTAACCGCCATATCCAAATGACGGGTTATTATAGTGTGTACCAATTCTT
>CACZZB010000059.1 GCA_902785555.1 uncultured Ruminococcus sp. | reverse complement strand
ATCGCTTGGATAATTATGCATTTTCTTTCCCTCTTTAATATTTTTTTCTATTATACTCTTTTCGGGAACTTTTTACAAGATTTTAAACAGGCTCTAAGGGCTATACTGTCTGGCAGGAGCTTGAAAATTATATCAAGGAAAAGGAGCGTATGCTTGGCTATCAGCACGTTCTGACACCATGCGTAGGTACAGTAGGACTTTATCAAACCAGCGGACATTGGGAACATTATCGTGAAAATATGTTTCCTGTCATGGAAGTAGAGCAGGAGCAGTTTGTTCTTCGTCCCATGAACTGTCCTCACCACATGATGATTTATTCCAATCAGCAGCATTCCTATCGTGATCTTCCTATCCGTATCGGCGAGATAGCACATGACTTCCGTTTTGAACCCAGCGGAACTCTGAAAGGTATCGAAAGAGGTCGCCATTTCTGTCAGAATGATGCACATCTGTTCGTGACTTCCGAGCAGATCAAGGACGAAGTAAGCAGTGTTGTCGATCTGATATTTGATGTTTATAAGGACTTCGGAATAGAAAATTATCGTTGTGTACTGTCACTGCGTGATCCAGAGGATAAAGTAAAATATCATCAGGACGACGCTATGTGGAAGCGTGCAGAAAACGCTTTGCGTGAAGTGCTGACGGAACTCAATATATCATTTACAGAGGAAATAGGAGAAGCTGCCTTTTACGGACCTAAGCTGGATGTAAACGTTCAGCCTGCCGTGGGTGCAGAATATACACTGTCTACCTGTCAGCTCGATTTCTGTCTGCCTGCAAAGTTTAATCTGACATATATTGACAGGGACGGAACAGAAAAAACTCCGGTAGTACTTCACAGAGCTATTCTCGGCAGTCTTGACCGTTTTATGGCATATCTGATTGAAGAAACAAAGGGAGTGTTCCCCTTATGGCTTGCTCCTGTACAGGTCAAGGCTCTGCCTGTTTCGGAAAAGAGTAACGAGTATGCCGAAAAGGTGTGGAAGGAACTGAAAAATTCGGGTATTCGTGCAGAGCTGGATGACCGTAATGAAAAGATTGGCTACAAGATACGCAGTGCACGACAGGATGATAAAGTTCCCTATATGATAATTGTCGGCGAAAAGGAAGTATCGGAAGGTACTATATCGGTCAGGGTTCGTGCAACTGACCTTACACACAATGATACGCTGCCTGAGTTTATACAAACACTCAAAGAACAGATTAAAAATCGAAATTGATAACTAAAAAATATACGAGAAAGGATGGATAGAATTATGAATAAATCATTTTTAGCCTTTATCGGTGGAATATGTACAGGAGTATTTTTTATCATGCTTTATCTTCACCGCAATGTTATCAAAGCAGCAATAACCGGAGAGGAAATGCCAAAAGCACCGAAAAGCTGCCCTGCTTACAAGCCCGACAATAATGACGAATGACAAATACAAAAACATATATCGAAAGGCATGAACCAATGAGCATAAACAACGAAAACTTTGATTTGCAGACATACCTTGCCAAAGGTGCGGAACAATTGGTAGCAGATGCCTTGAAGGCCACTTTGAAAAATCCCAAAGAAAGTGCATATATTATGAAATTTGCACTTGCAGTACGAGCAGCATCAAAAAAAAGAATGCTTGCCGAAGATAACGGAGAGCATATTCCAAGTTTTTTGATTGCAAGTATCACAAGCCAATGTAATCTGCATTGTGCCGGCTGTTACTCAAGGTGCAATCACGCTACTGTTGACAGTGAGCCTGTAAAACAACTCACAGTTAAAGATTGGGCAAAAATTTTTGATGAAGCCGATGAACTTGGTATAAGCTTTATTCTGCTTGCAGGAGGAGAACCCATGCTCCGCCGTGATGTGATTGAAGCGGCTGGAAAAAAGCAGCACATCCTCTTCCCTATCTTCACCAACGGCACGTTTATGGACAAAAAATACTTTGAACTTTTTGACCGCTGCCGTAATCTTGTTCCGATAATGAGCATTGAAGGGGAAAAAGAAACTACCGATACAAGACGGGGTATCGGAATCTATGATAAACTGATTGCTAATATGGATGAGTTGCATCGTCGTGGATTGATATTCGGAGCATCAATTACTGTAACAACACAGAATATCAAACAGGTATGTTCAGACGAATTTCTTAAAAAGCTTTCCGACAAGGGCTGCAAGGCAGTAATATTTGTGGAATACGTTCCTGTAACGGATGACAGTATGGAACTTGCACCCGTAGATGAAGAACGGGAGTATCTCAAAAACAGAATCGACTGTCTTAGAAAAGAGCACACTGAAATGGTATACATTTCCTTTCCCGGAGATGAAAAAGACACAGGCGGCTGTGTGGCAGCAGGACGGGGCTTCTTCCATATCAATTCTCATGGCGGAGCAGAGCCGTGTCCGTTTTCGCCCTTCTCGGATATCAATGTACGTGACACTTCCCTTAAAGAAGCAATTAATTCAAAACTGTTCAGGGAACTCAGGGACGGTGGATACCTTCTTGAAGATCATGTCGGCGGCTGTACACTGTATGAAAAGCGTGATCAGGTAGAAAAGATCATAGCCGAAGGTAAGGCTCAGAACAATATCAGATAAGGAGGATATTTATGAATATAGCGGTAAGATATTATTCTAAATCGGGAAATACAAAGGCTGTTGCAGAGGCTATTGCCGAAGCGGTCGGAGTAAAAGCGGTATCTGTTGATACAACGGAGGCGGATATAAAAGAACCCGTCAATCTGCTGTTTATCGGCGGTGCTTTATATGCTTACGGTCTTGATAAGCATTTGAAGGAGTATCTCAAAACACTGAAAAAAGAAAATGTCAAAAAAGCGGTTGTATTCTCTACATCATGGCTTTCAAAACATTCTGTTGACCTGATAAAGAGTGGTTTAAAGGAAGCCGGTATTCCTGTTGAAGAAGAATTCTTTTATGTAAAGAATAAACCAAATGATGAACAGAAAAAACAGGCTGCTGACTTTGCGAGGAAATTTATGTAATGACAAACAAAAACATATCAGATAAATACAGCTCTATACGCTTGAAAAATCAGCTTTGTTTTCCGCTTTATGCCTGTGCCAAGGAGATTGTTCGGCTCTACCGCAAACCCCTTGAAAAATTAGGACTGACCTATACTCAGTATGTTGTAATGATGATTTTCTGGGAATATGGAGGAATGACAGAAAAGGAACTGGGTGAGATTGTGCATCTTGATTCCGGAACGCTTGCACCGCTTCTCAAACGCCTAGAAAAGCAGGGCTTAGTAACAAGGACACGCCCCGAAGGTAGTGAAAACAAGCTTTATATTGCTCTTACTGAGCAGGGCGAAAATCTAAAGGAAGAAGCACTCCATGTTCCCGAAGAAATGTCCGGCTGTATCTCATTACCCGATGAGGATTTAATAACGCTGAAAAGTCTGCTGGATAAGATGATGGTAACGATGGAGGAAAATAAATGACAGTTTGTTATTTTACGGCAAGCGGTAACTGCCTGTATGTTGCAAGAAGAATCGGTGGAACATTGCTTTCTATACCTCAGCTGATGAAACAGGATAGTATAGAAATCGAAGATGAAGCAGTAGGAATTGTGTGCCCGGTGTATAAAGCTATATTGTCAATGATGACTGCATACGCTGCGGTATTTGTGCAAAGGTTTGTCCTGCAAACAATATCACCGTTACTGACAAAGTGAATTTCGGAAATCAGTGCGAGGTATGTTATGCCTGCTTGCATAATTGCCCCAAAAATGCGATACACATGAAGTCGGAAAAAAGTTCTGTAAGATTCCGTAACGAGCATATCACGCTTAAAGATATTATAGATTCAAATGAATGAGGAGAAATTAAAATGATAATCAAAGCAGTAAAATTCAGAAAAGACGGTTTTTATTCACAGCCCTTTGCCTTTGGCGGAGAGGAAGGACCCGATAAGTTCGACCCTAATATCCGTTATCGTGGAAGCCTGCAAAATTATTTAATTGACACAGGCAGCGAAGTGATACTTGTGGATACAGGTATTCCTGCCGGTACACCGGAGGAAAAGCCGGATGAAACCAGTGCTGCATTTACAGGCAAGGATATTTGCAGCTATATGGAAGCTCTTGCAAAACTCGGCTATAAGCCCGAGCAGGTGACAAAGATACTTCTTACTCATAAACACAGCGACCATTCCGGAGAATTAAAGTCCTTCCCAAATGCCGAAATTTTTGTCAACGAAGATGAACTCAGTGCGGCTGAATTGCAGGGTATTCCGAATATTGTACCTGTAAAATTTACTGATGGTGCATACTACAATTTTCCCGAAAGCCAGAAGATAGCTGAGGGTATCTATTTCATCAAAGCAAAGGGACATACAAACGGAAACAGCATTATCATTGTGGAGTCAGACGGACTGTTCTATATGCTTCACGGAGATATAACCTACGTTGACGAGGCACTGTACCAAAACAAGCTCTCTGTTGTATTTGATGATATTGCTGCCGCCCGTGAAACGATGGACAGGGTGCGTGAGTTTGTCCACAGTCATCCGACAGTATATTGCGGTACTCATACACCACAGGGCTATGAAAATCTTGAAGCAAAGCGTGTCATGGATCTTGATAATCCTGTTCCGACTTTGCTTGCAGAAGTTGATTTTTCACAGAGCAAGGCTACGGGAATATATGTATGCTCGATATGCGGATATGTTTACGATCCGGCAGAGCATGACGGAGAAGCCTTTGAGAATCTGCCGGATGATTGGAAATGTCCGAGATGTAGGCAGGGCAAGGAGAAATTCAATAAGGCATAAAGACCATTTAGCTTGCAAGAACAATCAGACGCATTGACAGAGCAGTTGTTATTCAAA
The DNA here is from genome assembly GCA_902785555.1 of uncultured Ruminococcus sp. Classification (GTDB taxonomy): domain Bacteria; phylum Bacillota; class Clostridia; order Oscillospirales; family Acutalibacteraceae; genus UBA1213. The sequence goes on along the minus strand of CACZZB010000059.1, from coordinate 8,662 downwards.
TCAGTTCTCCCCACAGAAATCAAAAAATTTCTGTGGGGGATTTTATTCAGATAAGATAAATGCCTGACTTGACGGTCTGTTGATTATCAGCTATAATGAAATTGCATTTATATGTAAAATCAAGTGGTAAAGTGCATTACCATATAATATGCACTGTAAATTTATGAAAATACTTGTAATGACATTCAGACTTCATGCTCCATGGGTGTGCAGTCTGAAAGAAAAAAGAATGATTATCAAAAGCCTTGTGGCAAAGCTGCAAAATCATTTTCATGTTTCGGCGGCTGAAACAGATGAACAGGATATTCACCGTATCATTGTCATCGGTGTAGCTGCCATTGTACCTCATAATGCTATGGCTGACAGCATGATGGATGAAATATCAAGATTTGTCGAGAAAAACACAGAGGCTGAGATACTTGACGAAAAAAGGGAAATCAGATGAACACTTGTATGATAAAGATAAAATATTAATCTGACATCCTGAAGCACATAAAGTCAAGAAATTTCAAACGCATTTTGATATACTGTAATCACAGAAAAGGGGGAGTTAAATGAATTGGATACAAGGCATACAAAATGCGATTGATTATGTGGAATCGAACATTACAGAAGAAATTGATTTTGAAGAAGTGGCAAAACAGGCATATTCTTCATCCTTCCATTTTCAAAGAGCATTCGGTATTCTGTGTGGCTTTTCGCTTGGAGATTATATCCGTATGAGAAGGCTTTCTCTTGCAGGAGAAGAACTGTCAAAAGGAAATACCAAAATCATTGATATAGCGATGAAGTACGGATATGATACACCGGAAAGCTTTTCCCGTGCCTTTACCCGATTTCACGGCATTGCACCGAGTGAAGCAAAGCACGGTGGCAAGGTCAAAATATTTACTCCTCTGTCTGTAAAATTAATCTTAACAGGAGGCAGTAAAATGGATTACAGAATTGAAAAAAGAGATGAATTCAAGGTAGTTTGCAAGAGAAAGAGTGTCGGAAAACCACAGTCGGCAAATGCGACAACAGATATTACAGCAATGTGGCAGGAGTGCGGTGCAGACGGAACTTTGGAAAGGCTCATTGCCTGCATACCGAAAAATCCGGTTATGAGAGGACTGCTCGGTATATGCTTTTCGTCTGAGCTTAATGCAAAGAAGTTTCCGTACGGTATCGGTGTTGAGTATGACGGCAGAAAGATTGACGACGATTTAGAGGTCATATCCATTCCGGCAAACACCTATGCGGTATTCACAAGTAAAGGTAAAATGCCTGATGCTTTTATTGAAACCTATCACAGAATAGTTACGGAATTTTTTCCTCAAAGTGCACAGTACGAATATGCCGAAAATGTGGAGTTTGAAGTCTATTCCTCGGCAGATACTTCAAATCCGAATTATCAGTGTGAAATTTGGATTGCTGTAAATGAAAAAAACAGAAACTGAGATACTTGACTCAAAAAGGAAAATCGAACCGCACTGAAACGGAATCGAGTGAAATCCTGAAAACTGTATATTAAAACGAAAAAACAGCGGACATAGACCTTCAAATCTGTACCCGCTGTTTTCATTTTAAGAAATGACAGTAACACGGGGGTAAAGTACTGTCAATATCTTTTGTATGGATTTATTTTGTGACTGTTACGGTAAAGTATTTCTTTGCAATCGTGCCTTCTTCGTCCTGAATTTTAACGCAAATGTCATAATCGGTGTTTGTGTAAGGTCTTACGAGAATTTCGGAATTTGCCTTGTAGCCCTGACGAACAGTCCACTTTGTTTCAGACTTTTTCTTATAAAGTGCCGCATAAGTATAGTTTCCCGTACCGCCCGTTGCAGAGCCGCTGAGCGTTACAGTTTCACCCTTTTTGATAGTTGTTGCAGAAATCGTTGAGGTATTTTTCAGCTTTGCATTTACTTTCACTTCAAAGAATTTCTTTACTATCTTTCCGGTGCTGTCCTTCACCTTCACGCATACATCATAGTCTGTTGCTTTTGCAGGCTTTATTGTTATTGTGTCGTTGGTGCTGTAGTTCTGTTTTATAGTCCATTTCGTGTCAGCTTTTTTCTTATACAGTACAGCGTATGTATAGTCACCCTTACCAAGTATGGCTTTTGCATTTACAGTCACTGTTTTACCAAGTGTTATTTTATCTGCAGAAATAGTTGATAAATTGGTATATCCATTCACGCTCACAAACGGTATATCATTTTCATTTGCATAGGTTTCCGCATAGCTACCTTTTACACCGTATATTGTCAAGCCCGTACAATTTTCAAATGCTCCCCGGTCTATTGAAGTCACGCTGTCGGGAATGGTAATGCTTGTCAATCCTGTACAACCATAAAATGTATAATAATCGATTTCCGTCACACCATCGGGAATGTTTATGCTTGTCAATCCTATGCAACCGCTGAATACAGAGCTGTATATTGAAGTTACGCTGTCGGGAATGGTTATACTTGTCAAGCCCGTACAATTCTCAAATGCACTCCAGCGTATTGTTGTGACACTGTTTCCGATTGTAACACTTGTCAATCCTGTACAATCGGAAAATGCACTCTCTCCGATTGAAGTTACACCATTTCCAATTGTAACACTTGTCAATTCTGTACAACCGGAAAATGCATAATAATCGATTTCCGTCACACCATCGGGAATGGTAATGCTTGTCAATCCTGTGCAACCATAAAATGCAGAACTGCCTATTGAAGTCACACCATCGGGAATGGTTATACTTGTCAGGCTTGTGCAATCTTCAAATGCAGAACTGCCTATTTCTGTCACGCTGTTGGGAATAGAATATTTCCCTTTTTTTCCCGCAGGATAACAGATTATTTTTGTTTTATCTTTGTTAAAAAGCACACCATTACTTGATGAATATGTGCTGTTATTTTTGCTGACATTAATGCTTGTCAAGCCGGTGCAATCACTAAATGCCCCATCTCTTATTGAAGTCACACTGTCGGGAATGGTTATACTTGTCAGTCCTGTGCAACGACGAAATGCAGAATAACCTATTGAAGTCACGCTGTCGGGAATGGTGATACTTGTCAATCCTGTACAATTTTCAAATGCACCATTATCTATTTTGGTCACGCTGTCGGGAATGGTAATGCTTGTCAATCCTGTACAATCGGAAAATGCTTCCATCCCAATTTCAGCCACGCTGTCGGGAATGTTTATACTTGTCAATCCTGTGCAACCTCTAAAAGCATAACCATCTATTTCTGTCACGCTGTCGGGAATGGTGATACTTGTCAATCCTGTACAATTTTCAAATGCACCATTATCTATTTTGGTCACGCTTTTGCCGTCAATTTCACTCGGAACAGTCACATCTCCTCCTTCGCCTATATACTCGTTGATATAAACGACGCCACTGTCGAATACAGCACAATCAAAGTCGCCAAACGTGCCGAAATAGCCACCGCTGATAGATCTTCCGGTACTGCCTGCACTGACGGAAATACCGTTTGTGCCGATAAACTGACCAACTGTCGTAAAGCTCGTGCCTGCAAGCACCGTAGCCGACAGTGCAATAGCAATAAGCTTTCTTGTAAGGTTTCTTTTTTTGCTCATAATAAAGCCTCCGTTAAATAAAATTTTTTTAGAGGAAATTTCCCCTCTATATAAAAAGACGCTCAAATTTTATTCAGGTTCAAAAAATTTTTAAAAAATATAAAAATTTTTTTTCATCTTAAATACAGAGGGAAATACACATTGATCCGAGTTAAAATTTTTGACCCTTGATTATCCTCTATTAATAAAGACGTGTGATTTTTGATTCGGTTCAAAAAAATTATAAAAAAATTTTTAAAAATTTTTTGAACCTGATACTGTTCTAAAACGTCTTTATAAACAGAAGGTAAAATTTAACAATTGTAAGTTTTGCCAATTGAAATATCCTAAGAAATAATTTATCATAAAATGAGAAGTAAAAAAAGAAAGGCAGTGACGAAAAATGGATATAACCGAAATTGTAAAAGCCGCTCAGTCGGGAGATAATACCGCCATAGAACAACTTTATAATACATACATAAAGGAAATATATACACTGGCACAAGGATTTTTTCAGCGTGATGAAGATGCCGAAGATGCCGCACACGAGATTTTTCTTTTGGTCATACAAAAAATAAGAACTGTCAATAATCCCGAATGTTTTCATAACTGGCTGAAAGCAGTTGCCGTTCACAAATGTATATCCATTCTGCGAAAAAGCCGTGACGTATTGTCAGATGATAACGAATTCTTTGAAACCGCCTGCAATACGGATGAAGGGAATTATGCAGACATTGTTCCGCACGAAAAACTCGACAACAGTGAAACACAGAAAATTATTTTTGATATTGTATCGGAGCTTCCCGAAAAGCATAAGGCTGTCATTATGATGTATTACTACTCCAATATGTCGGTAGAGAATATCGCAAAATCACTTCATATCAGTGAAGGCACTGTCAAAAGCCGTCTGAGCCATGCAAGGGATAAAATTGAAAAAAAGATACGCCTTTACGAAAAGAAGGGTATCAAGCTGTACAGTGTAGATATACTCGGTCAGCTTTCTCAAATCATTTCCAATATTTCACAGAGCACTCAGGTGACAACAAATTTTTCAGCAATTATGAATACTTTGTCAACCTCCGCAAGTACCGTTACAAGTGCCGTTTCATCATTGAGCGGAGTTGTTTCCGCACAGGTATCGTCTGCTGTCGGCACATCTGTTGCACATACTATAAGCAATGCAACTGCAACAAGAGTTTCCGTTGTTGCATCTGCAGTAGTCATTGCAGCCTGTACAACTGTAACACATCTCCCTCCCACCGATGCACAAATACCGCCCGAAATACAAACAAGTGTAGTTTATGAAGTTGAACATGACATTTCAATCCAAGAAATACCCGTTATACAGGAAAGTGTCGTATATGTGCCGAGTGAAGTTGTCAATACAGTGCATGATACAAGCATTATCCATGATACAAGTATTATTCACGATACAAGCACCATTCATGATACAAGCGTTATCGAAAAAACACTTGTTGAAACAAGCACAGTTTATGAGCAGAGTATTGTTTATATTGAAGGTGAGCCAAGCATAGTTTATGTTGAAAAAACCGTAGAAGTGGATAAACCCGTCAAAGATTACAGCGTATATCACTATGATGAAGATGATTTTTTCAGATACAAGATATATGACAATGCCAATGAGGCGGAAATCGTCGAAGTCTGGAAAGTTCCCAAGAATAAAGAGGAAATATGGGATTTGCCCGATACATTCAACGATATACCCGTTACAAAAATCGGCAGGAAAGTTTTTGCAGGGGAAAATGTACCCGAAAATATCAAAATAGGCGAAAACATCGAGGAAATCGGAAAATCCGCTTTTAGTGGGTGTACTTCTCTGAAAAGTATAGAGTTGAATGACAAAATAACTGAGATAGCACCAAGAACATTTGAAAACTGTAAAAATCTTGAAACTGTAACAGGCGGAAGGAATGTTGAAACAATAGGTGAGGAGGCATTTTCAGACGCATGGGCTTTAAAAGTTATTGATTTCCCTGCTTTAAAGTCAATAGAATATAATGCTTTTGACGGCTGTCATTTGGAAAATATAGCCATCTATGAATGTATAGAATATGTGGAAAATTACATCAGTGCAGATAATATAACTTTCTATATAAATTCAGACCAAATTGAACAAAAAGCGGAAGAAGAAGTATATAAAAAGTATTTTGGCAATACAGTAAATAATGCTCAAATTATCAATATTGTCGTTACAGGTCATTCATTAAAGCCATTGGACGATTACGACAGTGTATTTGAAACATTATTCGGTGGATTTGGTTATTGGCAGGAATTAAATATTACATTTGATAACAGCATTACAGAAATCGGCGACCATGTATTCGCAAAACTTGTTGCATTGAAAAAGATTTCTTTGCCTGAAAATTTGCAATCAATAGGTAATGAAGCATTTGTGGATTGTACCGAATTGAAAGAAATCCATATTCCCGACAGTGTTACAAAAATCGGTGAATATGCTTTTGGGGGCTGTACCGCACTGGAAGAAATCACTTTACCCGAAAGTTTGCAGTCAGCCGGTGATTGGACATTTTACGAATGTACATCACTTAAAAAATGTGTATTGTCTCCAAATTTGGAATATCTCCCTGAAATGATTTTTGATGGATGCACATCACTGGAAGAAGTTATTATTCCTAACGGTGTCAAAAAAATCGGTCAACAGGCTTTCTACCGTTGTAACCAATTAACGAAAATTAACATTCCCGAAAGTGTTACGGAAATCGGGGATTTTGCTTTCAGTAAAACCGCACTGCAAGACATATACATTCCCGAAAGTGTCACCGAAATAGGTGAAAATGTCTTTGATGACACCTGCACGATTTACGGAGTATCAGGCAGTTATGCACAGCAGTATGCAGAAGAAAATAATTTGGAATTTATTGCCGTATAAAACAAACAGCGGATACAGTACAAAGTCTGTATCCGCTGTTTACTTATTTTAAGAGAGGACGTTAAAAGCTATCATAAAGATTTTCTGCGTTTTGAAATGAATACTGATTTGCTGTTGTCTGTGGTGTTTGAATTTGAGGTATTATTTGCATTATTATTGGTATTTGTGTTGTTATTGCTGTTTGTATTTGTATTATTGTTATTATCCGTATTTTCGGTATTAGTATTTGAACTGTTGTTGTTTGAGGTGTCATCAGTATTATTATCGGAATTGTTGTTATCGGGTTTTTGTTCGGGCTTGCTGAGAGCATTGGAAATATCTGTACCATCCGCAAATTTAATGCAGTATTCGGAAAGGTGGTCGGTCACAAATTTATATTCACCGTCAACATATATGGCGTTCAGGAATTCCATTTCGCCTGTTTCCTCATCAATGTAATAAACCCTACCGCCTTCCACACTGCAAGGAATAGAAACAGTGATATAACCGTTGGGCTGTACTTCCTCTCCGTCTTTTTGCAGAGTGATGTTGAAGCAGAAAAGAGGATCTTCCAGCCACTTTGTGGTAGTGGCAACCGCATTGAGTACTGCACCCTCGGGATATGCACCTTTTACACTGATACCGTAATTCATTTCCTGCTGTGAGGGTTCTTCATCTATTTTTCCAAGTTCTTACAATTTGACATAATAATTGAAAGTATCTGAAGGATCATTGTATACACTTGCCATGTTAGTGAGATAGTCCTCCATAAAACCACCGGAATAATACCTGAAAGTTACTGAAATTTTTTCAACATTTCCCATATAACTTGAAAAAGCACCTGCTCCGATATATTTAACACTTTTGGAAAAATTTATTTCCGCATCTTGTTTTTTCCATGAAGAATAAAAAGCCTGATTTCCTATGTATTCCAGTCCGTCGTTAAAAGTCACTTTTTTGAATAAGGTGTATGCAAAAGCTTCATCACCTATTTTTTTCAAACTTTTAGGAAATATGAATTCCATATAGTTTTCACCGTTTTTCCAATCGGGGAATTCGGAACAGGAGACATCAATAAAGGCTCTGTTGCCTATTTCTTCAAGATTTTTCATTTCCTCAAATCTAAAAACATCAACACGCATTAAAGCATGGGTAAATGCACCGTTGCCTACTTTTTTCAGATTCTTTGGAAGATTAAGGATTATTAATTTTCGGCTGTCTTCACAAAAAGCTTCGTTTCCTATATATTCGATACTGTCGGGAATATTTACAAGAGTCAGTTCTTTGTCCTTAAAAGCCTCATCACCGATTTCTGTAACCGTTTTATCATCAATTTGTGAAGGAATATCAATTTTCTGTTCAGTGCCGTTATAAGAAACGATTTTGATATTTCCGTCCGCTCTTGTTTCATAAGTGTAATCCTCAGGAGCATTAGACAACTCATCCAAAACTTCAGACAAAGAAGGTATATTCGTTTCTTCAAAAGCTCTTCCTCCCAAACCTTCTCCGACACTTCCAGCATTGACAACAGTGTTGGTACCAATAAACTGACCGATATAGCACACACCAAAATTTTTTTAACTGCGGATTTTTTTGCATTTTCCATTGAAATGCCTCCTATAAAAAATATTTTTTCCGAGGAAATTTTTCCCTCTATATATACAGACGTTAAACTTTTATTTTGGTTCAAAAAAAATAAAAATTTTTTAAAAAATTTTTGTTATTTTATTTTCACCGAATCATTTGACTTGAATCGGCAAGAAAAGAATAACAGAAATTTTTCTGTAATTTTGTAGAAATCAATGCAATATATGTGATATAATGAAGATATGTTTTATGATATGTTGGAAATCATCGCTTGAATACATTTGAAAGGAGTAAAAAAACACTCAATGTACCTTAAATCAAAATTTATTTCCGTTTTAAAAATCAAAAATATTTTATTTCTTTTGGTAGGATTGTTTTTTACAATTATGTCAGTAGAAGATATAGTATCTCTTATCGTTTATTATTGGGGAAAATGGGATACCGTAATACACGCACGTTCAACGCCTGAATCTGTATGTTTATTTTTCATAGGCTGTCTTATGCTTATTTGTATGACAGTATCAACAAATGCGATAAGAAAAGCTAATTTCTATTCAAGCTACTTTGAAACAAAACTTTACAGTGATGTAGGATATGATGAACTGTCGCAAGTTACGGGTTATACAGAAGATA
>CACZZB010000058.1 GCA_902785555.1 uncultured Ruminococcus sp. | reverse complement strand
CCATATTGAAAAATCATATCCCGAAACAAATCTGTTTTCCCGTTCATAAATTTCTCTGTTATGTGCGAGATAAAAGTTATAAACAAATCTGCAAGTACCAATAGTTCTGTTGATTTTATGTTTCTGTTCTGCTGTCGGGTTGATTTCCGTTTTGAAGCTCTTTAGCAATATCTTCATCCCTTTCTATTTGTTTCTTATACTTACGAAGCCCATACAGCCTACAGGAGAACACATGAAGTATTGAAACAATATCCTGTACAAGTTCTTCCTGTGGTGATAAGTCTTCATTATTTACTACCACTATGTTTGTATTAAACTTCATACAGAATTTTTCAAACCAGTAATAGTTCATTCCAATTTTTACGATTATAGTTTAAACCACTTCCGTAATCCTCAATACATTGGTCTACAATAATTCCCTTGGCATTACAAAACTGTCGCAGAAAAGATACTTGGTTTTGTAAATCATCTTTTTGATTTCTTGTAGAAACTCTGGCATAAATAACAACCTTACAATTATCATTTTCTGTGTTTATGCCTTTAAACTGAAGATACTGCTCGTAAGTATAATAACGCCTATCAGTTGGAGTTCGCTTTGCTTTTAAAATTCCTTCTCTATCCCATCGTTGAAGTGTCTTTACAGAAACACCTAACAATTCAGCAAAATCTTTGGGTTTGTAGTTAGTAATATTGGATGTATTCATAATGTACCTCTTTCTATGAGTACATATTAACACTTTTTTGCACTTTTATCAATGTATTATATTACTTAATATTTCTCCTGTCATTTTTATATATTCCAAAAAAATAAATTGCTGATTGTCACAGTGTTATGTGATATACGTCTTCAATGTCATTTTTTCCGAGAAAAATTTGTGCTGTACGCTTGAAGTCGTCAACGGTGTCACTGACATAATAGATACAGTCGCCAGGAGCTTTGTCATTGTTGAGCAGATTTTTTTGTCTGAGAATTTCGGCTGCATAAAGGGCTGTTTCTTTGCCTGAGTCTATGAGAGTTACATTGTCACCGAGGTAATTATGGATAGCTCCGGCGATTATCGGAAAGTGTGTACAGCCGAGAATAAGAGTATCAATATTCTGACTTTTGAGTTTTTCGAGGTATCTTTCAACGACAAGCTGTACGATGGGGTCTTCTTCGGAAATAAAGCTGTTTTCAACGAGTGAAACGAATAAAGGACAGTCCTGCTGGTATACTTTTATATTTTTATTTGCTGAAAGAATGGCTTTTTTATACGATTGACTGTTGACGGTTGCGGATGTGCCTATGACACCTATTTTACCGTTTTTAGTCGCACGCACGGCTGCATTGGCGGTAGGGGCAACGACTCCCGTAAAAGGTACGGGGAGAGTGTCACACAGACCTGTTGCGACTGAACTGACAGTGCCGCAGGCTGCAATTATCATTTTAACGCCCTTTGAAAGTAAAAATGAAGCGTCTTGTTCGGCATATTTGACGATAGTTTTTTTGCTCCTGTTGCCGTATGGCACACGGGCAGTATCACCGAAATATACGATATTTTCATTTGGAAGAACCTTTACCAGTTCCTTGACAGCGGTAAGTCCTCCGAGTCCCGAATCAAAAATTCCTATTGCACTGTCTGACACTGCAGCTCACGCCCTTTCAAATGCAAGATCTATAAGTTTTTCGATAAGGTCACTTCCTGCTATGCCCGAGTGTGCCATCAGTTTGGGATACATACTTATGGAGGTAAATCCAGGCAGGGTATTTATTTCATTAAGGAATATCCTGTTGTCATCCGATACAAAGAAATCAACTCTTGAAAGTCCCGTACAGCCTATTGCACGATATGCTTTTACAGCATTTGCACGAACTTTTTCCATAGTTTCATCACTTATTCTTGCAGGAATGAACAGCTTTGAAGCAGCATCATTGTATTTGGCATCATAGTCATAGAATTCACTTGCCGGAGCGATTTCACCTGTTACGGAAGCGAATGGCTCGTCATTGCCGATAACGGCACATTCAACTTCTTTGCCGATTACAGTTTCTTCAAATAATATACGGCTGTCCTCGTTTGAGGCAATTACAATAGCTTTTTTGAGTTCATCACGGTCATTTGCCTTGCTTACTCCGACTGATGAGCCTGCATTTGACGGCTTGACAAATATCGGATAATCAAGGCAGCTTTCTACTTGTTCTATAACTTTATCGGGAGATTTTTTATAATCGACCGCATAGCACCATGTGAATTTTGCCTGCTCAATGCCAAGGCTTTCAAGTATAGTGTTTGTGACTATCTTGTCCATGCAGTCTGCCGAAGCGAGAACCCCACAGCCTACGTATGGTATTCCGGCAAGTTCAAACAGTCCCTGTATAGTGCCGTCTTCACCGTTTTTTCCGTGAAGAACCGGAAATATCACATCAAGTTTGATTATCTCACAGGAATTACCGTTAAGTACAACAAGTCCGTGTACTGATGAGTCGGGTGAAATAAAGGCTGATTTGTTCTCGGGGTCATTTTCCCATGAACCGTCTTTGATATTTTCAATACTGCCCGAATAGAGTATCCATTTGCCTTGTTTTGTAATGCCGATATTTATAATTTCATATTTATCGGTCGGAATCCGGCTTATGATATAAGAGGCGGAAACTCTTGAAACCTCGTGTTCAGATGATTTTCCTCCGAATATAACAGCAATGCGTTTTTTTTCCATAAAAAATACCCTTTCCATAAAAAAATAAAATATATACATATATATTGTTATATTACATTTTATTATCATATCACATATTTTATTTTCATGCAATTCAAATTTGTTATTATAACCTTGATGATAATTGAGAACTTGAAGAAGTTACGCAAAATGTTTTGTGCAAAATGCTGAATATTGGTATGATTTTATGTAAAATACGAAAAAAGACTTGATTTTTATTTAAGATGATGTTATTATCATTAAGGATTTGTTACAAGTTTGAAACATTTTTCCAATATAGTTAAAAAATTGTAAAACGTTTGTTTTTGGAAAATATAATTTTCTCAGAAAACGAAGGGAGTTTATTAAATGAAGATGACTAAAAAGTGTATGGTAATATTTCTTTCAATGACTATTGCACTTCTTACAACTGTAACGAGTATGATGCCTGTATCGGCACAGACAAGTTCAAATATCGGGCTGTGTGCACACTGCTTTACGGCATACAGAGAAAACTGGAGTTATGTATGGGGAGCATCATCATACGGTGCTGTAGACTGCTCGGGTCTTATATGGAGCTACAACGGTGTAGGCGGTATCAGAACAGATATGCTTGCCGCTTCCGATGAATGGGGCTATGTCTATAACGGCATACCAAATATACACGGTCTCGGACTTCATCACCCCGGTCATGTAGGTGTTTATGTAGGTTCTGGCATGGCAATAGACGCTCAGAGCCCAAGCTATGGCATAGGCTACGGAAATGCTTACAGTGCTTCATGGGTAGAGTGGTTCAAGATTGCAGGCGTATCCTATCCTTATCAGGGCTGGGTACTTCTCAACGGAGAATCATTCTATTACGAGAACGGTCAGTATCTCTCAAATACTTCGAGAACTCTTGACGGTGTTACATATACATTTGACGGAGCAGGCGTTTCGGATATAGCACCGCCTGCAAGTGCATACGAAGAAACAGACTATTCCGCACCTGTTGCGGAACAGCCGCAATATTATGAAGAACCTGTATATGAGGAGCCTTCATATTATGTAGAACCTTCTTATGAGCCGGAACCTTCAGTTGTGCCTGAGCCTTCTGTTCAGCCTCAACCCTCGGTTCAGCCTGAACCCTCGGTACAGCCTCAGCCGTCGGTAGTTGAGCAGACAAGCGTTGCAGAAGTTAGCAAAGAGGAATCAAGCAAGGAAGAATCAAGTAAAGAGGAGTCCAAAAAAGAAGAATCAAGCAAACAGGAATCCAAAAAGGAAGAATCCAAAGCTGAAGAAGTTTCCGTTGCAGAAGAGGCTGAAGAAGTTATCGAGCTTATAGCAGAATACGGCTATAAAGATACCGATGAAAGCAAAACAGTTTCAGCTATTCAGACAAGACTTTATGAACTCGGCTACCTGACATCAAAAGCAACAGGCGAATATGATGAACAAACAGTAAATGCGGTAATGCTTTTTCAGAATATAAATGAACTTAAAGCAACAGGTATCGTTGACAGCAAAACTTACAGGATACTTAAATCAAACAAGGCTGAATCAAATTTCAGCATACTTTCAAACGGTTCCTTTGATGAGGGCGGTGCACTTCCTGTAACGGCTCTCCAGACAAGACTTACGGAACTTAAATATTATTATGATGAAATATCGGGCTTCTACGGTGAAGTTACAGCAAGTGCAGTAAGACATTTCCAGAAGGATAACAAAGTCAAGGCAACAGGTATTGCAGATGTTGACACACAGCTCAGAATATTCAGCAGCAAGGCAAAGGCAAATCCCAATGCAGGCAGTGCGGTTTACGGAAACAGCGGTTCAATGATAACCAAAATGCAGAAAAGACTTATTGAACTCCGTTATCTTTCGGGCATAGTAAGCGAAAAATTCGATGACGCTACTCTTGAAGCAGTACACGCTTTCCAGAAAGCATCAGGCTTTGAAGAAACAGATATGATGACTCCTGCACAGCTTGAACTTCTTTATTCCGAAAAGGCTGTCAAATCGCCCGATTATGATGTCCTTAAATACGGATATTCGGGAGATGACATTGTACAGCTTCAGTCAAGACTTGCAGTACTCAAATACTACGAAGGCAAAACATCAGGCGTATATAGCAATACAGTTGTTGAAGCGGTAGAAAAATTCCAGAGTGACAATAATATCGAGGTCACAGGCAAAGCTGATGCCAAAACTCTTGACCTTATCAAAACAGAATCTCAGAGAGAAACAACTCATATCGGTGAAGAACTGGTACTCAAAACTGCTACCATTTCCGATGACGCTCTTGCAGGCATCGCAAAAGGAAAATATGATGATATTTCCGTAAACGATACAGCCAAGGATGACAAGCTTAAATCAACTATCGCATTGAGTTCTGTATTTGTCGGAGCATCCGCTCTTGCAATACTCTTTACAAAGGGTATCAACAGAAAATCAAAAAAAGCTAAAAAAGCAAAGAAATAATATATCAAAAAATTTCCCCTGCATAGTACATAACGTACTTTGCAGGGGCTTTTTCATACTATCTGGAAAATATAGAATTTAAGATAATCCGTTTCGGGAACATTCCATAATATTGGATGGTCGGGTGACTGCTGACGGGCTTCTATCTGACGCAGAGAAACTCCCGCATCAAAAGCTGCACTTCTGAGCATTTCCCTGAAAAGTTCGTCTTTCATGAAATGTGAGCATGAACAGGTTGCAAGATAACCGCCTCTCGGAAGCAGTTTCATGGCACGGAGATTTATTTCCTTATAGCCTCTTATTGCACTGTCAACTGTTGAACGTGATTTGGTAAAAGCAGGAGGGTCGAGGATAATGAAATCATATTTTTCGCTTGCAGGGATATTGGGCAGTAAATCGAATACATTTGCCGCCCTGAATGTCATTTTGTTCTCAAAACCGTTCAATACGGCATTTTTTCTTGCCATCTCAACAGCGTCTTCCGATATATCAACTGCACATACACTGTCTGCACCTCCCTTTACGGCATTGAGTGCAAATGAGCCTGTATGCGTGAAGCAGTCCAATACTTTTCTGCCCTTTGCTATTTTTGATACGGCAAGACGGTTGTATTTCTGGTCGAGGAAAAATCCTGTTTTCTGACCGTTCTCGTAATCGACATTGTATTTTATACCGTTTTCGGTGATGACAGTATTTGTATTTTCGGAAGTGCCGATATAAAAACCTTTGTTTTCCTCCAACCCCTCCAATTTTCTGATACCGACGTCATTTCTTTCATAAACGGCTTTTATATTCTGCCCGTCATCATTAAGCACTTTCATGAGCAGGGGAAATATGATATCCTTTCTTTTTTCTATGCCGAGTGAAAGAGTCTGTGTTACGAGTATATCATTGAACTTATCAACCGTAAGTCCCGGAAATGTATCGGCTTCACCGAATATCACACGACAGCAGTTGAGGTCATCTCCCATGACGGTTTTCCTGTAATCCCACGCATATTTTATTCTTCTTTCAAAAAATGCTTTATCGAATTTATCGTTTGCATTTTTGGATATGACACGTATCTTTATTTTGGAATGGTCATTATAAAATCCTGTTCCGAGATATCTTCCCTTATAAGAAACGATATCGACCAATTCACCGTTATTCGGCTTTCCTTTGATATTCCTCAGTTCACCGTCATATATCCACGGATGACCTTCGTTCAGGCTCGTTTCAGCTTTCTTTGATATCTCTATCTGTACATATTCTCTGCCTTTGAATGACAATATCAACACATCCTTTTTTTGATTTTTATAATAACAGTTCTTGTCATTTATTTCAACAAAAAATTTTCTTTTTTTTGTTGATACATACAATTTTTTGCATTTTTACAAATTTGAGGCGTTTTTTCAAAAAAAATAATAAAAAATTTACGAAAAATCCTTGTATTTAGTCTGAAAAATTAGTATAATAGTTTAAAGACGGAGTATGCGGTGATTTTTTTAACTATCGCCCATATCCAAAAAATATTTTATTAAAGATTTGGAGGAATATAAATGGCAGATAATATCCCGTTCAAGGGAACTCAAGAACAAGAACAGAAGCTTCTTGAAGTTATCGCTCAAAACAAGGATTTACCGGGTGCATTGCTCCCCGTACTTCACGAAGCTCAGGAAATCTATGGCTATCTCCCCATAGAAGTACAGCAGATGGTCGCTGACGGTCTTGGCGTTTCTCTCAGTGAGGTTTATGGTGTTGCTACTTTCTATTCACGTTTCAGCCTTACCCCGAAAGGCAAACACAAGATAAGCGTATGTCTTGGTACAGCCTGCTATGTAAAGGGTTCCGACAAGATCCTGGCAGAGGTTGAGAAAAAACTCGGTATCAAGAGCGGTGAATGTACATCTGACGGACTTTTCTCTATCGACTCATGCCGCTGTGTAGGTGCCTGCGGACTTGCTCCTGTAATGATGATAGATGAGGAAGTTTACGGAAAGCTCACCCCTGAAAATGTCGGAGCAATTCTTGATAAATACATTGCAGAAGAAGGGGGAAATAAATAATGACATTAGAAGAACTCAATAAAATTAAAAACGAATATAAAGACCTTGTAAAAGTTCGTAAAGTCGTTGCAGAGGAAGGCGAAAAACTCGCCAAGAAAACAGGCTATCGCAAACAGGTTCTCGTATGCGGCGGTACAGGCTGTACATCTTCCGGCAGTAAAAAGGTTATTGCTGCTCTCGAAGAAGCTCTTGCAGAAAACGACATCAAGGATGTACTTGTAGTTCGTACAGGCTGTTTCGGTCTTTGCTCACTCGGTCCTATCATGATAGTTTATCCGGAGGGCGTTTTCTATTCACAGGCTACTCCCGAGGGTGTTAAGAGAATCGTTAAAGAGCACCTCAAAGAAGGCGGCAGCGTTGTTAAAGAACTGCTCTATCAGGAAACAGTACATGAAGACGGTTCTATCATATCTCTTTCGGAAACTAATTTCTATAAAAAGCAGCGTCGTATCGCACTCAGAAACTGCGGCGGTATAGACCCTGAAAATATCAACGAATATATAGCTACAAACGGTTATCAGGCTCTTGCAAAAGTTCTCTTGACTCCTATGAGTCCTGATGATGTTATCAAAGAAGTGCTTGATTCAGGTCTGCGTGGACGTGGCGGCGGCGGCTTCCCGACAGGCAGAAAATGGATGTTTGCAAAGGCAACTCCCGGTGACATCAAATATGTATGCTGTAATGCCGACGAAGGCGACCCCGGTGCATTCATGGATCGTTCCATACTTGAAGGCGACCCGCAGTGTATAATCGAGGCTATGACTATTGCCGGTTACGCAATAGGTGCCTGTCGTGGTTTCGTGTATGTTCGTGCAGAGTATCCTATCGCTGTTGAAAGACTTAAAATAGCTCTTGATCAGGCAAGAGAATACGGCTTCCTCGGTGAGAATATTCTCGGCAGCGGTTTCAGCTTTGATATCGAGATAAGACTCGGTGCAGGTGCATTCGTATGCGGTGAGGAAACAGCTCTTATGACCTCTATCGAAGGCAACCGTGGCGAACCTCGTCCACGTCCTCCGTTCCCTGCTGTAAAGGGTCTTTTCGGCAAACCTACCGTTCTTAACAATGTTGAAACATACGCAAATATCGCTCAGATAATCGGTAAAGGCAGTCAGTGGTATGCTTCAATGGGTACAGAAACAAGTAAGGGTACAAAGGTATTCGCACTCGGTGGTAAAATTACAAACGTCGGACTTGTTGAAATTCCTATGGGTACAACTCTGCGTGAAATAATCGAAGAAATAGGCGGCGGCATCCCCAACGGCAAAAAGTTCAAGGCTGCACAGACAGGCGGACCTTCAGGTGGATGTATCCCTGCTGAATATATTGATACACCTATCGACTATGAGAGCCTTACAGCTATCGGTTCAATGATGGGTTCGGGCGGTATGATAGTACTTGATGAAGATACCTGTATGGTAGATATCGCTAAATTCTATCTTGAATTTACAGTTGATGAAAGCTGCGGTAAATGTACACCATGCCGTGTAGGTACAAGAAGACTTCTCCAGTATCTTGAGAAAATAACTCAGGGCAAGGGCGAAGACGGTGACATCGAGAAGATCGAAGAACTTGCTCAGCATATGCAGAAATCTTCACTTTGTGCACTCGGTCAGACTGCTCCGAACCCCATACTCTCAACTCTCAAATTCTTCCGTCAGGAATACATTGACCATATCTATAACGGCAAGTGCGAGGCTCATGTCTGCAAGGCACTCATGAAATATGAAGTTATCGCCGACAAATGTAAGGGTTGTACTCTTTGTGCAAGAAACTGCCCTGTCAAAGCTATCGAAGGCACTGTAAGACAGCCTCATGTGATTGACCAGAGCAAGTGTATCAAGTGCGGTGTCTGCATGAGCAACTGTAAGTTCGGTGCGATCCATACTGTATAAGGAGGGCTTATTTTAAATGGAAACTGTACATCTTAAGATAAATAACATTCCCGTCGAAGTTCCGAAGGGATATACTATATTACAGGCAGCCAAAGAAGCCGGCATTGAAATACCTACTCTTTGCTACCTCAAGGATATTAACTGCATAGGTGCCTGCCGTGTCTGTATGGTAGAGGCTAAAAACCGCAGAGGTCTTCTTGCAGCCTGCGTTTATCCGGCAGAAGAAGGTCTTGAAGTATTTACAAATACTCCTGCTGTTATCAAATCAAGAAAAACTACTCTTGAACTCCTCCTCTCAACTCACAATAAAAAGTGTCTTTCATGCGTAAGAAACCAGAACTGCGAACTCCAGAAGCTCGCTGCGGAATACGGCGTTGATGAGGATAGATTCCAGACAGAAGAGCCTATATATGAAATAGACGATCTTTCTCCTTATATAGTTCGTGACAACAACAAGTGCATAAATTGTATGCGTTGTGTTGCGGCTTGTAAGAATGTTCAGTCCATATCCGTTATCGGTGCTATCAAGCGTGGCTTTGCTGCTCATGTCGGCAGTGCTTTCGATAAGAGCCTTGACAATGCTCCCTGCGTTGGCTGCGGTCAGTGCGTTGTAAGCTGTCCTGTCGGTGCTCTTACCGAAAAATCACAGGAAGACAAAGTCTGGGAAGCTATCGCTGATCCGACAAAGAAAGTTCTTTTCTTCACAGCTCCGTCTATCAAGGCTACTCTCGGTGAGGCATTCGGTATGCCGATAGGCACAAACGTAGAAGGCAAGATGGCTGCCGCTATCAAGAGACTCGGCGAAAATGTAAAAGCATTCAACATGGACTTCACAGCCGATCTTACCATCATTGAAGAAGCTAACGAACTCGTTGAAAGAATAAAGACAGGCGGCACACTTCCGATGTTCACATCATGCTGTCCGGGTTGGGTCAAATTCGTTGAGCATTACTATCCCGAATTTATCCCGAATCTCTCAACCTGTAAATCTCCTCAGGCTATGTTCGGTGCAGTTCTCAAGGGCTACTACTGTGAGAAGAACGGCATTGACCCGAAGGATGTATTCGTTGTCAGCGTAATTCCTTGTACAGCAAAGAAATTTGAGGCTACACGTCCTCAGCTCCGTTCAAATCCTGAATTTGATGATGTAGATGTGGCACTCACAACAAGAGAGCTTGCAAGAATGATAAAGCGTGCAGGTCTTGACTTCGCATCACTTCCCGATGAAGATTTCGACGCTCCTTTCAATAAGGCAACAGGCGGCGGTATCATCTTCGGTGCAACAGGCGGTGTTCTTGAAGCAGCTCTCCGTACAGCTGCAAGAATCCTTGACGGCAAGTTTGAGAAGGTTGACTTTGAAGAAGTTCGTGGTCCCGAGGTAGTTCGTGAAGCAACCTATGAAGTAGCAGGCGTTACAGTGAAAGTTGCTGTTACATCAGGTCTCGGAAATGCCCGTAAACTTCTCGAAAAGATCAAGAAGGGCGAAGCTGATTACAATATGGTTGAAATCATGGCTTGTCCTGGCGGTTGTATCAACGGCGGCGGTCAGCCCACAAGAAGTGACAGCGTAAGCAACTATGTTGACTTCAAGGCTCTCCGTTCAAAGGCTCTCTATGATCAGGATAAGAATTCCGAACTCAGAGTTTGCGATGACAGCCCGATAATCAAGATGATCTATGACGAGTATTTTGAAGCTCCGGGCAAGGAAAAGGCTCATCATTATCTCCATACATCCTATGTTGCAAGAAGCAAGAATTACACCTGATATTTACAGCATAGAATAAAATAAAAATTTCCCCTGACTGTTTTCACAAGCAGTCAGGGGTTTTTTCTATCTGTTTTGTTATCAGCGGCAGGATTTCATCCTGAGGTATATTGAGAACAACGGAAAATTCGCTGTATAAAAGTTTTTCCGCCTGTCGGAGAAGCTGTTCATCAGCCTGATGGAGCTTTCGGCCTTTTTGCTGTTGGGATATCTTATGCAGATAGAGAGTTTTTATTATCCGGACAAGTTTTTTTCTGTCATATTGGCTTATTATACTCTGATAAAACTGTTTTCGCTGTTTTTCGTCATCTATCCAGATGGTTTCTTCATTTGGTATATCATCAATAAATTCATATACTTGTTTCTCCGAAAGAACGGGAATTATCCTTGACATAAGATTTTGATTCTTTATCGGTACAAATACGGTGGAATTCGTGTCGCAAACAGGCTTTAATACAAGATATTCTATCATGTCTCCGTATAAGTCCTGTATGTCTGTTCCGACAACATGACATACTCCGTTTGAACCGTATAAGACGGCATCACCTTTATTAAACATAAATGGTTCATCTCCTTACCAGAATTTTTTTCCGCCATAGTATTTACGGGAAATTTCCTTTTGTTTTTCGGTACTTATGGAATTGAGCTGTTCACGCCAACGTTTAAGAGAATTTTTATATTTATCGGCTGAACATCTGAAACTGCATTCTGTACTGCATTTTTTTGTGTTAAGTATGGAGCACTGCAAATCATTGCCAAGATATATGCACTGAGAATCATCGTTCATAAAATTCCCCCTTGAATAAATTATAATACTTTTAAAGAAAAATTGTTATAGGCGAAAATCACAAAGTTTTATAATAAAAAAATAGTGCAAAAATACCTGTTCTATAGTTTGCAATAAACAAAAGAACAGGTATTTTTTTATCCTAATGCGGCAAGAAGACTCCGACCTCTATAGGTCGGGGATGAATTGCCGCCAGCCCGTAAGGGCTCAGGGTTTTTGAATGAGTAAACAATT
>CACZZB010000057.1 GCA_902785555.1 uncultured Ruminococcus sp. | reverse complement strand
GCCATTTCTAAAATTATGCTTGATTGTTTGCTTGAACCACGTCATATTTTAAGAATTTTGGATCATTAAATTTCTTTATTAGAAACTTGATTTCCATGAATCGGAAGTGCTTTTGCTTGCCCCAACAGGAAAGGCTGCCCGAAGAATGGCACAAGCCACCGGAAAAGAGGCTTATACAATACATTCGGGTTTGTGTATCATGGAAGATACGGATATTTCTTCGATAAAAAATCTGGAATTTGACACGGTTATCGTTGACGAAGTTTCAATGTGCGATATGAAAATTTTTTCCATTCTGATGTCAGCTCTTAATCCCGATAAAACAACTTTATTACTCGTGGGAGATAGTGATCAGTTGCCGTCAGTAGGTGCAGGCAATGTGCTGAATGAGTTGATTTCATGCGGAAAAATCCCTGTTACAAGGCTGAATTTGGTTTATCGCCAGGGTGCAGGAAGTGTTATTCCTCAAAATGCCGAACTTATCAATAACGGCAATTCAAGGCTCCTGTACAACAGTGAATTTCAGTTCATCAATGCAGATGAGCAGGATTCATGCTTTGAGTTGGTTGTAGAAAAGTATGTCCACGCAGTAAAAACTATCGGCATTGAGAATGTCTGCATACTTTGCCCGATGAAATCCAAAGGTGTAAACTGCGTCAATGAATATAACAAAGTTATCCAACAGAAAATAAATCCGCCTGCACCGGATAAGCTCGAAATGAAAGTAAAAACTACGGTATTCCGTCAGGGTGACAGGGTTATGCAGACGAAAAACAATGAATTTGTTTCCAACGGTGAAACGGGAATTATTGTCAGCATAGAAAAAGACGAAGATGAAGAATTGTTGTGCGGTATCAAGTTTGATGGAAAACATGATACAATCTGGTATGATATTGAGGATATGAGCAATATCACGCTTGCTTACTCAATTACAATACACAAAAGTCAAGGGTCCGAGTACAAAACGGTAATTATGCCCATGATGAAAAGTTTCTTCATCATGCTGAAAAGGAATTTGCTGTACACAGCCGTAACCCGAGCGAAAAGCAAAGTGATAATAGTCGGTCAAAAGCAGGCAATTTTCATTGCCGTGAACAAGACCGAAACCGACAAGAGAAATACTCAACTTGGGCTAAGAATATGACGAAAGAGAGCAAAAAATATGGACGGAAAAAACATTGTTTCCCAAAAGTTTATGAATGACAAGGCAATATTTGCCGATTTATTCAATTTTTTATATCACAATGGAGAACGTGTAGTAAAATCAGAAGAACTTTTTCCGTTATCGGAAATCAGCGAATATGAGATAACAAGTAATGAAATAAAACTGATTTCGGTGATGTCCAATAAAAAAGAAATATTTGCAGTATTTGAAGTAAATGATCAGCCGCAGATATATTCAGCATCAATTCATTATTTACTGATGGAAATGGTGAATTATTACATTGCTCAGATCGAAAAAACTGCCGGTTTTCAAAAAGGTGATAAACTTTATCCGGTAGTACCTGCTGTCATTTATTGGAAACCTGATAAGTGGAACGGTGCAAAGTCGTTTGATGAAATGTTTGATGTGAGCAATGAGGCGTACCGTAGATCAATTCCGCAATACGATTTGAAACTTGTATCTCCTTATGATTTGAAAGACGAGGATTTTTCAAAGTTTCACACGGAATTGGGCATCGTTCTTGAATTTATCAAATATTCGGGGGATAAATCAACACTTAAAGAACTTGTACAGAGTGAACCGAAATACAAAAATTTGTCAACGAATGCCGCAGAGATGTTGCGTGTATTTGGAGATATGTGAAAGGCAATTTATAAATTCACAATGCGGACAGAGAGAAAGCAAAATGGCTTTGCTCTCTGTTTTTGTTCATGGAGGGAAAAGAATGGCACATACAAAAACGAAAAGTCCGATAGCTTTGATAAATGAACTGACGGTTTCATGTCAGGAAAGCTATGACAGTTGGAAATGTATTTATAACGGCGGCGGAAGTGATCTGTTTTGGGCTGACGGTGTTAATCTGAATTTGGTGCGTAACCATATTATTTATTACAAGCGTCAGATGCAGGAAATAAGTGAAGAATACGGTTGTTTTCTGCCGGAAGTCTATTACAGGGAAGTGCCGCCCAAAGTCGAAAGCGACTATATGGCAAAAACAGATAAAATCCTCGAAGATGCCTTGAAAGTAAAGGAAATTTTCAGAGAAAATGCAGATTATCAAAAACTGCTTTCATACGCTGACAAGCTGACGGACGAACAGGAAAAAGCTGTATGCTATGATACAGTTATGAATTATGTAAAATGTCTTGAAAGGGCTATCGACAGTAAAAATTTCATAGATATGCGTAGGTATAGGAATTATACGGCTTATTTGAAAGCATTTACCGACTGCCTTGCCAAGATTGAAAAACTATTTGAAAAGGAAGATATTCATGGATAAAATGGAAAAAGCCATTCAGCTTCTTCGTGCAGAGTTCGGAGAAGAATGGCAGAAAATAGTACAAAGTTTAGGCGTACAGGATTTATGCAGTCGTTGCGGCAAGGAACTGACTTCATTCATTGCTTATCCCGAACGTGGCGAGGGCGGCAGCAGTAAATGGCGTGGAAACTGCTCTCCGAAAGTCGTTGAGGCTATATTGAAATATGTCCTCGATACCAAGAAATATTACAGACAGGATACAAGCCATTTTACACTGCTTGATCCTATGTCGGGTTCAGGCACTTCAAAAACAGTTGCCGACAGATTTGGTGTCAACAGTATTCTGTACGACTTGAATCCAACACCCGCTTGTGGAATGGGAAACTGGAATGCTTTAAAAAATGATGTCAATGACAGTGCGGATTTGATATTTTTTCACCCACCGTATCACGATATTATCAAATATTCGGGAAATATGTGGGGAAAGCCGCATGAAGATGATTTGAGTCGTTGCATCAATTATAACGATTTCATTGAAAAGCTGAATTTCGTCATCAAGAAACTTTACATATCACTCCGCAAGGACGGCAGGCTTGCAATACTTGTAGGCGATATTCGTTCAAACGGAGAGTTTCACTCCATACAAAGCGATATGATGAAAATAGGCACACCTGAATCGTTTATAGTCAAAGGGCAGTACAGTTGTACATCGGACAGCAGACGTTACAACAAGCCGTTTATACCGATTGTCACGGAATATATGGTTATTTTCCGCAAGGACAATCCTTTGATTATTCCGTTCAGTTGGACAAGAACAGGCGAATGTGACATAACAAAAAGGGATTGTCAAACACTTACATGGTATCATTTGATACGTTCTGTAATGGAGCAGCTCGGCGGTACGGCAGAGCTTTCACAACTTTATCAAATGCTTGAAAATCACCCGAAAGCAAGGGCTAACATACACTACAAAGAACGTATCAGGGCAACCTTGTATGAACATAAGGACACCTACATTCAGACAGGTAACGGGCAATACAGGCTCAATTATACAGTTGTATAAAAAAACAAGAGCCGATTTTCTTTTACGGGAAATCAGCTCTTGTCTTTTTATTATTCCGGAAAACCAAAATCTATACTATATTCCTCATCAATCAGTGTGTAGTCAAGTCCGAATTCAATACACTTCTGTAAGTAAAATCGATTACTTGTCAAAGCATTATCAAGTGTGAAATACGAGTCATCAAGTCTTTTTTCAATAGTGTCTGCATATTTCTCTATATCATCAAAATGCACTTTTATATAATTTTCACTCATAACCAGACAGCAATATCTGATATGATCCAGGTATTTCGGATTGAAATCCTTTTTCCAATCAAATGGGATATAGCACCCCTCCACAATCAGATTTTGATGATTTTCAACGGCAGTTTTGATTATCTCTTTGCAAATATTCCAAAGATACACCGTTAATTCATCATCGTCGTAAGGTGTCAAAGAAGTACAGCCACTTCTGATAAGTCCCATTTTTAACAGGTCAATGGATAAATAAGGATATTGATATTTTTCAAGCGATTTTTGTGCCAACAAAGTTTTTCCCGTGTGAGATGCTCCCGTTATCAGTATAATCATAACCTTGCTTTCATTTCCTTTCTTATGCCTTTGAGTTATTTGCAGATATATTGATAAAATGATAACACAATTTTTGGGACAGTTCAAGATAAAAAGTTATTTGTTTTAATTTTCGAGTTGTTTACAAAGACTTTAATTTTATCATAATCATTTTTTTTAATAACCCGATATTTTACTTTGAAAATCCTTTTTGTCTGTCATTTTGGATCTCTTCTTCAATAATCGGAATTATCTGCACCTTGTTCATTTAAAATGGCTATTGCTTTTTCAGCGTGTGCCATCGTAAGCCCTTTGACATAACGCTCATATCTGTCCGGAGGTGATTTAGGCGTTCTGGTTGTTATCACATTCCTTTGAAGGTATCCCCACTGCCAGAATGTATCATCATCAAGAATTACATAAGAAAAAATATATGGGTAACGATTGAGCCATTCTCTTATCTCAAAAGGTCTTGCTACCGACCCCGACTCCTGCGATATAGGTGTGATTCCTTTTATTGTAATTCCTTCTGCTGCCAGCATTGTATGGAGCTGTTGATACGCCGGATCATTTGATTGGTAATTATTTTCAATAAATCTTTCATAACCGTATTTCCATGAACTTGAAAGTATGACATCAGCACCTGTCATTTTTACGATATAGGCAAGATTTTTTACCATATCGAAATCGAGTTTAACACCTTTGGCATACTTTTTTCCTTCGTCATTCAGAACACCGTCTATATCCAAAAAAATAACTTTATAAAACGGAGTTTCCTCATCTGCTTTTAACTCGTCTATATACCAGGAAAAGTTTTCGTTTATGTCATACTGAAACATTCCATATACTCTTGCACGTATTTCCTTAAAGTCGGGTTTACTGCTGTTTACAAATATCATTTGGTTTTGAAAATCATTTCTCAAGTCTGTACGGCTGATAATGGCATAACCGCCATATTGGGAATTTTTATTGATATAGCTGTTGATACTGTCAACTAAATTTTCTTTGTCAGAATATACGATAACATCACTTGGGGTAATCCGTTGAAATTTACAAATAATACGGAATTTGTCAGCATCAATATATTTGTCCGAAAGAAAGACAATATCTGAATTGTCACCGCAGCATCTTTTAACGGAGGACAATCTGCTAATATAAGTATTATCCCATTGATACATCATTTCTACTTCATCATCATTCAGACTGTCAAACAATTCTCTTTCATCAGGGCGGATATGATATTTTATATAACATTCTCTTATTTCCTCTATACTTTTATCGGAATTTTCTGACAAGTCTATCAATATGGTTAAATCGAAAAATATTACTTTTGAAATCTCTTTGCTGTCTTTTTTGTTTTCAGCAGATATTATCATTTCAAAATCACTCCATTCAATAATTTATGACTTGATTATAACATATCACATGGGAATTTTTTGGTACACCAATAACATAATTTTCAGAACCGTTTAATCTGAAAAGTGGAACCGGTTCCTATTTCAACCCAAAGAAAACTGATTCCGCTTTTTAGTTGTCCGTAAATAAAAAGTATATATAATAATTCTGATATAGTTTTGATAAGAAAGATGTCAAAGATGAAGAAAAATATAGAAAAAAGAAATACTATCGCTCTTGGACGCTATCAGATGAGTTATGGTAAAAGCACCATTGGCTCGTGAAGCAGTAGGTTACAACCCGACCGATATTTGACAAGTGGTTTGATTATGGAGAGAAAACGAACGGTACAAACAAAAAAGGATACTGTCTGCAATATTGCCCTATTTCAGTATTGTTTTATTGAAAAGTTATGTTATAATAAATATAGAAGTGATGAAAAATTTTGAAATGGGAGGTATGGAAATGGGAATTTATTTGAATCCGACCAACGAAAGCTTTCAGGAGGCAGTTAATTCGGAAATATATGTGGATAAAACAAGACTTATAACATTTACCAATAGAAAAATAAAAACTTCTCAAAAACATATTTGTGTGAGTCGTCCGAGAAGATTTGGAAAATCTATGAATCTTGGTATGCTTGCGGCTTATTACAGCAAAGGCTGCAGGAGCAAAAAAATATTCAATCATTTTTTGGTTTCAAATGATGAAACATATTTGAAACACTTGAATAAGTACAATGTTATTTACATCAATATGCAGGACTTTTTGAGTGGAAGCAAGGATATTGAAGATATGCTGCAAAGACTGAAAAAGCGGTTGTTTAAAGAGTTTATGGAAGAAAAGCCCGAGGCAAATCTGGATTTTGACGATGGTTTGAATTTTTGGATGGAAGATTTTTATAAAGCGACAAAAAGAAAAAAGCCGTTTGTTGTTTTGCTTGATGAATGGGACTGTGTTATGCGTGAGCATAAAAATGATAAGGAGGCATTGAAAACATATCTTGATTTTCTTCGTAATTGGCTGAAAGATAAAAGTTATATTGTCCTGACATATATGACAGGAATATTGCCGATAAAAAAATACGGTACACATTCGGCACTGAATATGTTTGATGAATATTCCATGCTTGAATCCGACGGGCTTGAAAAATATATAGGATTTACTAACGACGAAGTTTTGGAGCTTTGCCAAAAGTATGGAATCGACTTTGAGCAGATGAAATCATGGTATGACGGATATAATTTGGAAGGAACAGAGTTATATTGTCCTCGTTCTGTTGTAAAATCAATATCTTCCAAAAAATTCAGAGGTTACTGGACGGAAACAGAAACTTATGAGGCGTTGGCAAAATATATCGCTATGAATTTTGACGGATTGCACGATACGATTGAAAAACTTCTTGCCAATCAGTCGCAGCCGGTAGATACACGAACCTTTACGAATGATATGGTAACATTTGCGAATAAAGATGACATTATGACGTTGCTGATACATCTCGGATATTTGGGATATAATTCATCGAATAAAACGGTTTATATACCTAACAAAGAGATAGCCGATGAATTTGTTGTCAGCATGAAAGCAACAGGCTTATGGAAAGAAACAATAGCGATCGTTTTGCAGTCAAGGCAGTTGCTTGCCGATACTTTGCAAGGCAAAGCAGATGTTGTGGCACAGGCTATTGAAAAAGTGCATGACAGCAATTCAAGTATTCTCAATTACAATAATGAGCAGTCTTTGAGGTTTATTATTCTGATAGCTTACTATTACGCAAAAGAGCAGTATGAGATCATTCAGGAAATGCCATCGGGGAAAGGTTTTGCAGATATCGTTTTTATTCCGAAACATAATGTTGATACGGGAAAATATCCGCCTATGGTAATTGAATTAAAATGGGATGATACTGTCCAAACGGCGATTAAGCAGATAAAGGACAGAAATTATCCTGACAAGCTGAAAAGTTTTGAAAAAATACTTTTGGTTGGTATCAGTTACGAGAAAGATATTGAGAAAAATAAAAAGCATAGGTGTATCATAGAGGAATACAAAATAGTGTAAATTGGTTAAGGATATAAAGCAAAAACAGAGAGAAAGCGAAAAGTGCTCTACTCTCTGTTTTATTTTTTGGTAGAAAAATAGTGTATTGCAATTATTATTAGACGAGCTATCAAAGCTGTTCGTATTGCAAAATATATTTTATAGTTTTTCTGCAGGCTAAATCAGCCATATCATCAGTTGTTATGAATGGATTGTAATAACCTATTATGATGCCACGGCTTAGAAGAAGTGGATTATCATTCCATATAACTTTTGAAATCTTACTTTCTACATCCAAGTATTTATATACATTTTCGAGTTTACCATTCTGAATGCGATTTGCATCAAAATCAATTCTAACCATACCTTCTGCAACTTTTGACGAAACTTTCATTGTAATTTCTCCATCTTGCCGGAATTGTTATCTCAGTTAGAACTGTTGTTTCTCGCAAACATTTCCACTGCACCAGCATTTTCTCTCAATTCAAGCACTTCCGCATCAAGCAAGCCGTCTTCATAACGCTTGAAATTTTCCATTGTGATATAAAGGATATAATCATCGGGAAATGCCGAAACAGGAACCATTTTTTCCTTTGAGCCACGAATTTGTGGTATGCTCATGGGAATCGGTCTTTTATCCGTGAAGTTCTTCAATTTTCCCTCATAGGGTACCAAGAAATATTTTCCCGGTCTTGTACCGATGATTTCAACCGCAATAGAATCTTTTCTGAGTTCGGCAGGAATCAAACGGCTGTCGGGATAGCCTGTACGCTTTATTGTGTCGCCCACTTCATAGGATACGCTGTTGTTTTCATACTCAAATTCAATATTTTTCAATTTGCTTAAAGCAGACTGATAACTGAATTTTTTGAATGCCTCGCTGATTTCCTCATACGCTTTTGCAGAGTCTTTATCAAACGGAATGACAAACCATGTTTCATCATTACGACGTTCACTTGAATCACTTTCCAACAAAACAGGAACAATAAGGCGTTCTATTTTAAACATGATGTTGGGGGCATAGATACACGGTGCAGTCGTGTAATTGAATACCGACTGAAAATTCGGATATAACTTTGTAACAGCAGTCAATGCGTTTACTTTGCCGATTACTTTATCTTCAAAGTCTTTTTCTTCGTTTTCGGGAGCAGTTACCGAAAAATTTTTAACTCCATTGTGTTTAAAAATGAGCCTGTCTTTTTCAAGGATAAATTTTGCATTTTCTGCAAACATATCGTCCGCATTTTTTATCAGGTCATAAATAAACTGTGCTTTTTCGGTGGGCTGATTAACAGCAATTTCCTGCAAATCTCTGACAGCGAATTTTTCCATCATGTCGGCGATTGCCGTTCTGTCTTTCTGCAACGCTTCAAAATAAATTTTTTCTGTATTGTTCATATTCAAACTCCTTTATTCCAAAATTTTAATTTTCCGTATTGTATTTGCCTAAACGATAAATCATGCCGTAAACCGAAAATACAAAAATGACGCTGACGGATATGTTTATATACATATTTTCTCTGAAAATTATCATCAGTGTGATAAAACATAATGCCATTCCTGCTAATTTCAGATAGAATTTCAGCGATGGTTTGCAGGTCTTTTTGGCATATTTTCTTGTCATGAACAAAAATATGTAGAATATCAAAAACGAACCTATCAAAAATATAATTTTTGGGATAAGTGACATTTCCTCATCTCTCATAAATTCCAGTGACGCTGTGATGTTGTTGATGCCGAAAATGATGAATACATGAAAGAACATATACAAAAGTCCGTTTGTTTCCTGTTCACGATCAATAATTTTATCGTAAAATGTGCCATAATTGAGGAAAAGTCCTACGACAATCAAAAATGCCATGAATGCAAAGAAGATCAGATTGAAAGAAATATCGCCGTGAAAATACTCTGAAATAGCGATAACCATTTCACCGAAAGTGAATACCACATACAGCATAGCCCTTTCGGAAAGGTGTGTAAAGTCAATTTTGACGGTATCGCTGTTTTTGTAGGGCATGAGCGTTGCCACGATTCCGAACAAAATCGGAATGTAGGAAAAATTATAGCCGAACATTTGAAATATCGGGATATTCAGCAAAACCATTACGGTTTCTATCCCCAAAACAATGATTGTTTTCATATGCTTTTTGTCGTGATTTCTCATTTCAATCGCATACTGCAAAGCGATATTCAGCAAAATCAAAGCCCATGCCGCATGGTATTGGGTATGATATTTCTGCCAATGTTCCTGCGTGCCGACACCGATAAAATACAGCAGAAACATATTGCTGAAAAGGAAAATATGCTCACGAAGACCGTTTTTGCCATAGATATTGATATAATATGTAGAAAAATTCCATATTTGTATCACAGCAAGCGTACAAACAACATACGATATAAACGCCGATAATGAAATCGTACCGTTTTCGGTCAGGTGAAGAAGTGAATTGTTCCTGCCGATGATATAGACAAAAATCAAGTCATATATCAGTTCCAGATATTCGACTTTCTTTTCTTCTTTTTGCAATAATTCTTTCATAGCCACCTCAAATCATCTTTTCGGCTGATTGGGGATTGCGATATTCTGATATTTTTTCTTGTAATAAGCCACGACATCAGGTGAAATTTTGTCGGCAACAAACATATCTTTACGCCCGTTGCCAAGCCTTACGCACTGCATACAATAAACTGCCTTACCCATGTGAAAGCAGTCCGCACAAGTTATTATCTCTTCTTCCATTGTTTTAAACTCTCCTTTTTATCTTGCAAAGTAAATTTCAATGTGAATTTGATGAAGTAATTTCAAAGGCTCATCATATTTTGCAAGAATATTTTTGTATTCATTTTCAAATTCCTGTATTTTTTCGGGTGACAGACTTGCACCCACTCCACGACAGCTTTTTATCCTGCCGAGCCATTGTTCCTTTGTGAATGTCAAAACCGTGTTGTAGGAATGAATTGTAGAGATGTCA
This sequence comes from uncultured Ruminococcus sp., assembly GCA_902785555.1. GTDB lineage: Bacteria > Bacillota > Clostridia > Oscillospirales > Acutalibacteraceae > UBA1213. The sequence goes on along the minus strand of CACZZB010000057.1, from coordinate 1,475 downwards.
AAACGGTTTTCCGCCCATTCGGGAAATGAATATTGATACTGCTTAAATCCACCGCCTTTCCAGTGAGGGTTGTATTTCAGAACAAGCTGTTCCATTTCCATAATTTTTTCATCTTCATACGGCAGCCAATCCATAAATATTTTACAGAAAAGTCCGTTGGATTTCAATACCCTATGGATTTCTTTTGCAGCTTTTTCGCTGTCGAAATAGTGAAAGCACTGCACAGCCGTTACAACATCAAACTGACCGTCATTAAAGCCCGTATTTTCGGCAGAGCAGACTTTGAAATTGATGTTCATGCCTTTTTGTTCAGCGAGCTTTTGACCGTATGCTGTTTGATTTTCTGAAATGTCGGTTGCCGTAAAGTTTGCCCCTGTGTGATAAAGATTTATCGGTAAAACCGCCGTTCCGCTTCCCAAGTCAAGAATTTGCTGACCTTTTTTTCCTATGCCGAATGAAATGAGTTTGTCATACATACTTTTCGGGTATATGTCACGATATTTTGCGTATTCATCGGACACTTTCCCGAAATCAAATTCATTTCCGTTGTCTATTTTATTCAACTTCATTGAGAAACCTCCGTCAATATTGAACGATAATGTATAATACGGATAAGAAGATTATGCTTACCGTCAGAAAAATAAGATGTTTTTTTCTCTGATCCCAAAGCAAGCCGATAAATTCACGCAAAAATGCGTTCGGGAAAAAGTAAAGTTTTGTTTTTGCGGAAAGTCCTCTGACTTTCATGCCGATTTTTTTAGCAAGGATATATCCACGAAATACATGATAATTTGTCGTTGAAAATGCGATTTTTGCATTTTCGATATTGTCGGTATCATTTTCTATTACTTTTTTGGAAAACTCCATGTTTTGATAGGTATTGACGGATTTATCTTCCTTTAAAATTTGATTTTCTGGAATACCCTGTTCAATTAGATAGCGTTTCATGCTTTCTGCTTCGCTGACGACTTCATCACCGCCCTGACCGCCTGACGGAACAAATTTAGCGTGTTTACCGGATTTTTCATACTGTTCACGTTCAAACTGTAATGCACGGTCTATTCTTCCACGAAGGATCGGGGTAGGGGAGCCGTCTTTGCGAATCGCACAGCCGAGAATAATTATATAATCCTTGTTGTAATGCGGCTTGTACCTTGTCGAGAGATAAGAACATACTATCGTGGAGAGGAATACACATTCTATGTAGCCGACAATATATGTCAGAATATCTTTGACAAAAGAAACATCTATGTATTTGTCGATATTCAAAAGCCTTGTAATTTCATAAAGTTCAAGAGATAAGATTACACCCGCAGCCCACAAAAATGCAAATACGATACCAAGCATATTAACAAGACGATAACCCTCGTGGAATATAAGAGCCTGTTTAAAATCTTGTAAAAAGTTCCCGAAAAGAGTATAATAGAAAAAAATATTAAAGAGGGAAAGAAAATGCATAATTATCCAAGCGATAT
>CACZZB010000056.1 GCA_902785555.1 uncultured Ruminococcus sp. | reverse complement strand
ATTTTTTGAATATTTTTTAGATATTCGGCGTTGCAATCTACGCTTTTTCTTTTTTAGCTTTCTGACTTTTGCAGTCTTATTGATATTTTTATATTCTGCCTTGTCAGAACACACTGCAAGAGTTTTTATGCCAATGTCTATCCCGATACCATCATTCAAGGGTTTGTTTATATTTTCAGGGACTTCAATTCCTACCGAAATCCACCAATTTATCCCGTCAAATGTCACTCTTGGATTAGAATATTTTACACCAACGGGTATCCTGCCTTTTTCTGCAAGTCTGATATGATTGAACTTTTGTTTATTTGCTTTTCGGCTTATGGTCAGCTTTTCAAGTTTGACATGAGTATCTGTAAAGCTGATTTTATCGGTATCAACATAGAAACTCGGCTTTGATTTTCTTCGGCTCTTATAATTCGGAAACCCTGAAATTCCTTTAAAGAAATTAAGATAAGCATTACAGGCATCTTTTACAGCTTGCTTGGCTATGTTGTTGCTGTAATTAACAGCTTGCTTGGCTATGTTGTTGCTGTAATTATTCAGCCACATAAATTTTTCATGTGTTTGTTTCAATTCCGTCAGCTTTTTTCTCAATGCATAATCGCTGACAAAGCCATTATCACACTCATAATTTATCTGTTCATAATCAAGCACCCAATTGTAAATAAATCTTGCTGTTCCTGCACATTCAAACAATTTTGTTTGCTGTCTGTTATTTGGACACAACATGACTTTTATTGTTTTTATCACACTTTTTACCACCTTTGGATTGAGTGTAACATTCTGAAAGTACAAAAGTCAATATATTTTTATAACTTTTTATAAAATCGTTTTAACTGTTAAAAGCCTCCAAAGAGATTTTCAATAACACCGCCAAGACCCATGAATGAAAGAGATGTAATGGAAGCGGCTATAAGAGTTATAGGCAAGCCTCTGAAGCTTTCGGGAATATCACTGCCTTCCATGGTTGAACGGACACCCGAAAACATTACCATGGCAAGGAAAAATCCCAGACCGCTTCCGAGAGAATTGACCATAGCTTCAATGAAAGTGTAATTTTCATTTATATTGAGTATCGTAACACCGAGAACGGCACAGTTTGTAGTAATAAGCGGAAGATATACTCCGAGGGACTTGTGCAGGGAAGGTATGTATTTTTTAAGTATAATTTCTACAAGCTGAACGAGTGATGCAATTACAAGAATAAAGACGATAGTTTGCAGATATCCGAGGTCATTCGGGTCAAGGATATATTTTTGTATCGGGAAAGTAACAGCCGTTGCCATAAGCATTACAAAGATAACTGCAAGGCTCATTCCCGTTGCGGAGTCCAATTTTTTTGAAACACCCAAAAACGGGCATATACCGAGGAATTTTGACAGGACATAGTTATTTATAAAAACCGCTGAAAGCAGTATTATGATAAGTTTAGTCATCCGAAACGACCTCCTTTTGACCGCATATATCATTGTGAGGACAGTTATCGCATCCGAAATTCTTTTTCTTTGGCTTGTATTTCGCAAATTTATTCATAACGGCAATGAGAAGACCGAATACAAAGAAACCGCCCGGAGCCATTGTAAGAATAGAAATATGATTGTCGATAAGAACGGGAATTTCAATTCCCGCAAAAGTTCCGTTTCCGAAAACCTCTCTTACAGTGGACATGAGGAATAAAGCCAAAGTGAAACCGACACCCATTCCAAGACCGTCAAGAGCTGAATCAAGGACATTGTTTTTGCTTGCGAACATTTCGGCACGTCCGAGAATTATACAGTTCACGACAATAAGAGGAAGATATATACCGAGAGATTCATCAAGAGCCGGAGCAAAGGCTTTGACGAGCATCTGCACCATTGTGACAAGACCGGCTATAAGTACGATATAACAAGGTATTCTTACTTTGTCGGGAATGATTTTTCGTAAAGCGGAGATAAGGATATTTGAGAAGAAAAGAACGACAGTAGCCGCCGCTCCCATACCGAGAGCATTTATGACATTTGTTGAAGTTGCAAGAGTAGGACAAGTTCCCAGAACGAGAACTAAAACGGGATTTTCTTTTATGATACCCTTTGTAAAATTGGAAAGAATTTGCAAAGTTTATACCTCCTTTGCTTTATCGAAAGCTGAAAAAGCGAGTCCGACAGCTTTTTTATATGCCTTTGAAGAAATAGTTGCACCCGAAACAGCGTCAACCGAACCATAATCTCCAGAGGTCTTATTGAAGTAATTTTTACGGTAGTCGGAATTGTTGTCTGTAACTTTTGAGCCGATACCGCTTGTTTCGGAATGGGAAAGAGTTTTGATATTTTCAATGGAACCGTCATTGCGGATACCGCATATCAATTTTATATTTCCGCCATAGCCTTTTGACTGTACTATTATAACATAACCCGAATCATTATCGCCTTTGAACACTTCAAGAACATTTTCGGGAAGGTCTTTTATATCGAGTTGCTGAAAATTTTTAGCCTGTGGAAGAACTTCCATACGAGCCTGTTCGGCATTTTTCTGTTCAGCGGCAGTTATAATGGGAGAAGTTACAGTGTTTACATAAGCTAAAAACGCTGTAACAATAAGGCATATTGAAGTAAGAACTATGATTGGCTTTAAGATATCTTTCAAGATTTTGCCCTCCCTGTAAGCGGTTTGTTTCGTGTGAGCTTTGATATGTAAGGCGTGAGTATATTCATAAGAAGAATGGAATATGAAACACCTTCGGGAAGATTTCCCCAGAAACGTATAAGCACTGTAACAAGACCGCATCCGATTCCGAATATTATTTTACCCCATTTGGTCGAGGGGGAAGTTGAATAATCGGTAGCCATGAACAAAGCACCAAGCATAAGACCACCCGACAATATCTGAAAAAGAGGGTCTTTTCCGCATAAGAATGACATTATTGCAACAGTGCCTATGAAAGCAACAGGAATATGCCATGAAATAACTTTCCTGATGAGCAGGTAGACACCTCCGAGAATCAGAGCAAGAACACAGGTCTCACCGATACAGCCACCGTGGTTTCCTAAAAAAAGAGTTAAATAGGGGAGTTGACTGACATTTTTGAAATCAGCGACAAGGGGTGTTGCACCCGAAAGAGCATCAACGGAATTTTGTGGGAAATACCATGCTGTCATTGAATTTGAAAAAGCAACAAGCATTATTATTCTTGCTGTAACAGCGGGATTGGCGAAATTCTGACCGATACCGCCAAAAAGCTGTTTTACTACTATGATGGCGGTCATGCTTCCTATAACAGCCTGCCATACAGGAATAGTTACGGGCAGATTGAAAGCAAGGATAATGCCTGTTACAACAGCGGATAAGTCATATAAAGTTGATTCACGCTTACAGATTTTCTGAAATAAGAATTCCAATAGAACGCATACCGATACACAGACAGATGTAATCAACAGAGAACGCCATCCGAAAATAATGACGGAGGCGACCAGAGCAGGCATAAGAGCAATGATAACATCAAGCATGATATTCTGAGTAGTACGCTTGCCTGAAAAGTGAGGTGAAACCGATACTGTCAATTTTTCCATTATTCAATCTCCTTTATAGAACCCAGATATTCACGAAGTTTTATTTTAGCAAGTTTATTTGTCTGAACAAGGGGTCTGTTCGCAGGACAGACGTATGAACAGCATCCGCATTCCATACACAAATCAACGCAGAGATTTTTTAGTTCGGCATATTGTTTGAGGTTGTATGCTGTTGAAATGGAACGTGGGTCAAGTCTGAACGGACAGTGCTCAAGACATGAGCCGCAGTTGATACATGGAGTGATTTTTGGTGGAGCGGCTTCTTTTTTATCCATAAATATGATAGCGTTTGTATTTTTTAAAACAGGCTCGTCCATAGACGGAACAGCAATTCCCATCATTGGACCGCCATAGAGAACTTTTGCAGGTTCACTTTTAAGCCCCCCTGCACTTTCTATCAGGTCACGGATAGATATTCCGATAGGAGCGATAACGTTTTTAGGAGATTTAACAGCAGAACCGTCAACAGTCACGCATTTTTCGATAAGAGGGATACCTGTTTTGAGATATTCCCCGATAAATGCAAGAGTCGTTATATTTATAACGACAGCACCTACATCAATAGGCAGACCGCCTTTGGGGATAATTCTGTTGATTGTATTGAATACAAGAACCTTTTCACCGCCCTGAGGATATATAGAGGGAAGAACATGAACTTCAACCGAATCATCCTTTTCAGCAAGCTTTTTCATTTCGGTGACGGCTTGGGGCTTGTTTTTTTCAATGCCGATAATAAAGCGTTTTATGCCCATATATTTTTTAAGTATCCGGATTCCGTCAAATATGTAGTCAGATTTGTCCAGCATAGTCCTTGTATCGGAAGTGATATAAGGCTCGCACTCAGCAGCATTTATAATAACAGCATCTATTTTTGACAAGTCGTGTACATGGAGCTTGGCAAAACTCGGGAATCCTGCACCTCCCAGACCTACGACACCGCTGTTTTTAACGGCAGTGATAAGGCTTTTGAAGTCTGTCACTTCAGGGGGCTTTATTTGGTCTGAAAGCTCCTGTTTACCGTCGGAATTTATTATGACACAGGGAATCTTAAGACCGTTGGAAACAGTTGTTTCATCAATTTTAAGAACCTTTCCCGAAACGCTTGAATGGATATTGGACGATAAAAAGCCGTCAGCTTCACCGATAAGCTGACCGACTTTGACAATATCACCCGTTTTGACGGTGACCCGTGCAGGGATACCGATGTGCATTGACATGGGTATTTTTACGGTTTGAGGAACGGGTATTTTTTCGGGAATACAGTCGGCAGTATTCTTTAAATGAGGTACACGTGTACCATGAAGTTTCATAAACATTTTCTCCAATCGTATTATCTGTAATAAAACAATTATTAATATTCTATCACAATAGATACAAGTTTTCAATAACAATTTTATGACAAATAAAAGCAGAACAGTATTATAAAAATAAATACTGTTCTGCTTATTATATGATTTATGAAAAACGGGAAATGATATTGTCTTTGATGTCTGAAATATTGTCTTTGATATCATTTATTTTGGGTATTATCTTATGAATATTATCAAGACCGAATTCAATAATACTTTCGGGAGAGAATGTGACTTTAAAGAGATGCTTCAGTTTTTCACGTCCCTCGGAAGTTTGCAGGGCATCTATAAGGACATCAAGGGCATCACTTGCAAGACTGTTGGTACGGCAGTTAATGATTTTATCACCAACTGTAAATTCCTTGAAAGTAAGGGTGAGGATAAATGAGTCGATATTGAAATCGTATGAAGAACGGATAAGGATGATACCGTCTTTGACGGAAACATTCTCTGTTTGCCTTATATTTGCCGATATGATATTTTTAAGTATGAAGTCATTAATAGGCAGTTTGCCTATTTTTGCATCATACAGCTTAATATTAAAGTTGTTGTTCATGGTATCAAGGAAAATATCGGCTTTTGAGTAAAGCACAAAATCATGATTCATATATGAAACTTTGGAATAAATCTCTGTAATGCCATTATTGAAATATATTCTGAGATTTTTGATATCATTGCTTTGTCCGACAATCTCATCATTGATGTAGGTATTGACCTGATTTTCGCTGAGAGTAAATTCCTTGCCCGAAACGGAACCTTTAAGAACCGTATACATCAATGTCGTATCGTTTTGGTCAAAGATATATTTATCCTGATAATCATCTTGAAAAGCAAGGAAGATACATATACCGACAGCTATGAATGAAAGTATGAGGATAATAATTAAAGTCCATATAAGAAAACTATATTTTTTTATTTTATTTATAGTTATCACTCTTTCAAAAAAATTATTTCAGTTCTGCAATGGTTACACCCGAATCACCTTCACCGAATACACCTAAACGGAAGGTGCGTACAGAGGGATGTTTTTTAAGATGATTCTGTACTTCACGGCGGAGGACACCTGTACCTTTGCCGTGTATAATGGTTATCTGATGGAGGTGCTGTAAAACGGCTGTATCTATGGCACGGTCTATGTCAAGGAGTGCATCAATAACTACCTCTCCACGAACATCAATTTCCGTGGAAGCACCCTTTGAATTGTCACGGACAGTACGAACTGAGCTTTGAGTATTTTTAGGCTTTTCCTTTTTGAGCAAACGGAGATTTTCAAGAGGAACACGTGTTTTCATTATTCCCGCTTGAACAAGGGCAGAATCCTTATCGACCTGGATAACGGTAGCTTTTTTGTCTATGTCGAATATAAGTACGGAATCTCCCGCAACGAGGGGTCTTGGAAGTACATATTCTTCATTTGAACGGTTTTGTACAGGGTCGGCAGTATCCTCCATTTTACGGATATCGGAACGGAGCTTGGATTTTTCTTCGGGAGAGATTTCCTTCTTTTTTCGTATGGCCTCTATCTCATCAAGAACGCTGTAAGCCTGATATTTGGCTTTTGAGATGATATTTTCGGCTTCTGCTTTTGCAAGCTCAAGCTGGTTCTGAGAGTCCTTTTCGGCACGTTCTGTTTTTTGACGTGCAAGTTCAAGTTCGTTTTGAATTTGTACTTTGAGCGTTTCGGTTTCATTTATCTTTTCATCAAGCTGACTTTGTGTTTCCTGAAGTTTCTGTACAACGGATTCAAACTTTGAATCTTCGAGAGATACAAGAAGCTTTGCACGGTCAATGACATCCTTTGAAATGCCGAGATGTTCGGATATGGCAAAGGCATTTGAACGTCCGGGCATACCGATAAGCAACTTATAAGTGGGGCGGAGAGTTGCAACGTCAAATTCACAGCAGGCATTTTCCACACCTTCGGTATCAAGGGCATAGCTTTTGAGTTCGGCATAATGAGTGGTGGAAGCTATTTTGGCACCCTGTGAACGGAGTTTTTCAAGTATAGCCGTAGCAAGAGCCGCACCTTCAACGGGGTCTGTACCTGCACCAAGCTCATCAATGAGGACAAGGCTTTTATTGTCTGCAATTTCAAGGATATTGTTGATATTTGTCATGTGAGCGGAAAATGTTGAAAGAGATTGTTCAATACTCTGTTCATCACCGATATCCGAAAGGATATTTTCAAAGACTGATAATTCGCTGTTGTCAGCGGCAGGTATCATAAGACCGCACATAGCCATGAGAGAAAGCAGACCGAGAGTTTTAAGTGAAACGGTCTTGCCGCCCGTATTCGGACCTGTAATGACAAGTGTATCGTATTCCGAGCCGAGTCTTATGTCCGTAGGGACAACCTTATCGGCAGGAATGAGAGGATGACGGGCTTTTTTAAGATTTATGATTCCCTTGTCGTTCATGACAGGGATAGATGCTTTCATTTTAAAAGCAAGAGAGGCTTTTGCAAAAATGAGATTCAATTCTGCAAGCATATTGTAGCTTTGACATATACTGTCGGCATAAGCGGCAAGCTCGGCTGAAAGTTCGGCTAAAATCCTGTCAATTTCAGCCTTTTCCTTTGAGCGGAGTATGCGTATATCATTGTTTGCTTCAACAACGCTCATAGGCTCAATGAATACGGTAGCACCGCTTGCGGAAGTGTCATGTACAAGACCTGCAACGGCTGAACGAAATTCAGCCTTGACGGGGATAACGAATCTTCCTCCACGGATGGTTATGATAGCTTCCTGAAGATATTTCTGCATGGTTGAAGAACGGATTATCTTGTCGAGATGTTCACGTATTTTTGAAGATGATGCGGCTATTTTTTTACGGATAGAGAAAAGAGTCGGTGAAGCGTTGTCGGCGATTTCATCTTCCGAGAGGATAGAGGAAGTTATTTTGGTTTCAAGATACTTGTTGGGGACAAGGGCGTTGAAACGCATATCAAGACAGGTTTCTATCGAAGCGGATTTTGAACGCCATTCCGTGACGGAGCGTATAACTTGGAGTAAGTTTGCCGCACGCAGAAGTTCAATGGGAGTAAGGACAGCACCTGCCTCGGCACGTCGGAGAGAATTTTTTATATTATGTAGATTTCCGAAAGAGGGTGAACCGAATCTTGCGGAAAGCGAATGAGCGTCGGACGTTTCACGGATAAGCTCGTTCACTTCAAATAAAGAGTAAGACGGTTCCAGTGAAAGTGCAAGTTCTTTTGCATCTTCAAAAGAAGTAAGCTGGGCGAGCATATCAAGAACTTTGTCAAGTTCGAGAGATTTATAATTTTTATTCATAGTTTCAATCCTTTTTAATTAAGCTGTTTGATATTTTTATAAAAATCAAGAGTTGAATAGTGCATATCATTTTGGGAAATGAAAAAGCTTTCGGAGAATTTTTCCAAGTCGGCTATTGAGTTTGAGAGAAGGTCAAAAGAAAGTATTTTTTTGGGTTCGGCTGTAATGCAGTATCTTGCGGCTGTGATACATCCCATTGAAACGGCAATGCAGTGAGATGCAAGGAAATTTTTTGCACAGCATTTGGCACAGTATATACAGTTATTGGCATAGTCAAAGTACATTACACCGCTGTCTGATTCATAAGTACCGCACTCGTTGCAGAAAAGGATATTCGGAATGACACCGTTGAGAAGCATTATGCGGAGTTCAAAGACAGCTTTTATCTGTGCCAGGGGCTTTTTTTTGATTGAAATGGCATAAAGACAGTTCAGCAGAAGCTGAAGATATTCGTCAGACGGCATATTTTCGGGGATAGTTTTCATTGCTATCTCACACAGGTAATATCCGAGAGAAAGGCTTTCGAGGTCGGAGAAAGCGTCAAAAAAACTCTTGATGGTTTCAGCTTCATTGATTATGTACTTTTCCCGTCCTTCGTATATCTCAAGACGGGAATAAGTCATAGCCTGACAGGCAGATGAGGTTTTTGAAATAAGTTTTTTTGCACGTTTGCAGAAACAGCGGATAATACCCTGTGAGGATGTGAGTACGGTGATGAGCTTGTCATTTTCACCAACACTCTGTTCTTTTAGTATCAGACCTTCCGTGCTTATCATAAGAGCCCTCCGAAGAAATATTTTGGAATTCGTTTTTGTTTATATCGTTTTTGGTCTCACAGTATTTGAGATAATCAAGTACACTTCCCGAAGAAACGAAATTTTCCCAAGCAGTTTTTTCATCCATAGACAGAAACTCCCCTTTTTGATAAATATTTACTAAAAAATAATCAATAGATGATATAAATGTATGTAAATATTATATCCGTATATGAAGAAAATAATGCAAGTAAAATGTCAAAAATAACGGGAGAGTGAAATTTTTTAAAAGTCATTCAAAATTTGATTCATCATAGCCGAGTGAACGGAGAATATTTTCACGGTTACGCCAATCTTCCTTGACTTTGACCCATATTTGAAGATTTATTTTGCAGTCAAAGAATTTTTCCATATCCTGACGGGCATAAGTGCCTATCTTTTTGAGCATTGAACCGCCCTTGCCGATAATAATGCCCTTGTGGCTGTCACGTTCACAGTAGATAACAGCGTCAATGTCAATGATATCTGAATCGTGTCTTTCTTTCATTCTTTCGACAAAGACGGCTGAACCGTGAGGAACTTCTCTTTCAAGCAGACGGAGGAGTTTTTCACGGATAATTTCGGCAGCAATGACTCTTTCGGGCTGGTCTGTGAGAGTATCCTCGTCAAACATGAAATCGCTTTCATAAGCAAGTTTTTTAAGTTCGTCTTTGAGGTCGGATATGCCTGAATTTGTCTGTGCGGAGCAAGGCACAACGGCTTCAAAGTCATACATGGGAGATAGTTTGGAAATTTGTTGGGCGAGTTTGGATTTATCCTGAATGGTGTCTATCTTGTTTATAGCGAGAATTGCGGGGATATCCATTGACTTGAATTTGTCGATAAGCTGTGATTCTTCTTGGGAAATATCCCTGCCGGCTTCAACGACAAGTATACAGGCATCCACGCCTGCAACGGATTCATTGACGGAGCGGAGCATGAATCTGTCAAGGTCGTTTCGTGGTTTATGAAGCCCCGGGGTGTCGATGAATACGAGCTGAGTATCATTTTCGGTGAGAACTCCCATGATACGTGTACGGGTAGTCTGAGGCTTTGAAGAAACAATGGCTATTTTCTGACCGAGAATTTTGTTTAATATTGATGATTTTCCGACATTGGGTTTGCCTACAATGGCGATAAAAGCAGTTTTATTCATTTTGATTTTTTCCTTCTTCCTACTATAAAGAATAATGATAATATTGCGGATATTATTAATAAAGACAGATTTATCGGGTGAGTTATATAGAAATTATACATTGATAACAGTCCGTTAATATTCCCAAAAAGAATAAATCCTGTAACGGCTGCAAAAATTGCAAGAACAAGGACAGCTCCCGCAGCACAGTCCTTTGAAAATTTGATGAGAGGGTGATATTCGGGGCTGACTTTGTCGCAAAGCTCCTCGATTGCGGTATTGAACATTTCAGCGGAGATGACACCGCCTATTGTAAGCAGCAGCAGAATATAGTCTTCTCTCGAAAAATCAAAAAAACGTGCAAAAACGAGAACATACAGTGCAGCCACCGTATGAAATCTCATATTTCGCTCGTTTTTTATGCAGTGAATAATTCCGCAGAAAGCGTATTTAAATCCACGAAGAAAAGACATGAAACTATTCTTCTCCGTCCATGACATAGCTTGAGGAGCTTGGCAGACCGAGCAGGGTCATAACTTTTTCTTCTTTTTCACGCATACGGATACGCTGTATACCATTGTCCTCATGGTCATATCCGAGAAGGTGGAGCATTGAATGAGCTGTAAGGTAGCCTACTTCACGCTGGAGAGAGTGTCCGAAACGTTCAGCCTGGTCAACGGCGGTTTCCATTGAAATGACTATATCACCGAGAATTTTAGCACCTGTTTTGGGGTCGGTATCATATACACCGTTTTCGCCCATTGGGAATGAGAGTACATCAGTTACTCTATCAATATTTCTGTAAATAGAGTTAAGTTCTTTTATCTGTTTGTTGTTTACGAGCGTAACGCTTACTTCAACAGAGCCTTCAAATTCTTCCATTTTAAGAACGGCATTGCAGCAGCGTCTTATCAGCATTCTGAGACCTGTCGGAATTTTGATATCCTTTTGCTTGTTTGTGATTATTACTTTGATTTTATCCATAACAAAAATCCTTTCTGAAAAATATTTATTTAATACATACGGTAAAAGAGCCATCAGAACCCAAAATATGCTCTGCAAACCGTATGTGTCAGTCAAGAGTTGTGAGAGGCGTTGTCATAAGCCTTGATGATATCCTGGACAAGTTTGTGGCGTACAACGTCTTTTGCCGAAAACATGATAGTTTCGATATCGTCAATATCCTTGAGGATGCGTACAGCATCTTTAAGACCCGAGCGTACACCGTTTGGCAGGTCTATCTGTGTAATATCGCCTGTAATGACCATTTTGGAATTGAATCCAAGACGGGTAAGAAACATTTTCATTTGTTCCTTTGTGGTATTCTGAGCTTCATCAAGAATGATAAAGCTGTCATCAAGGGTACGTCCACGCATATAAGCGAGCGGAGCAACTTCGATATTGCCTTTTTCGACATATTTCTGATATGTTTCCGCACCGAGCATATCGAAAAGAGCATCATAAAGGGGTCTTAAATACGGGTCGACCTTGCTTTGGAGGTCACCGGGAAGAAAACCGAGTTTTTCACCGGCTTCGACAGCAGGACGGGTAAGGATTATCCTGTTTATTTCCCTTGCACGAAAAGCCGTTACAGCCATAGCAACAGCAAGATAAGTTTTTCCTGTGCCGGCAGGCCCCACACCAAATGTCACGGTATTATTTCTTATAGCATTGCAGTAGCTTTTCTGACCGAGAGTTTTGGGCTTGACGGGCTTTCCACGGGAAGTCACACAAATACAGTCACCTGCAATCTGTTCGATACGCTGTTCATTGCCCTCGTTCACGAGTGACATACAGTAGCGTATATTTTGTTCGCTGAGAGGTTCACCTCTGTTTATGAATCCCAAAAGGCTTTCGATAACTTTTCCTGCCTTTGCGACATTTTCTATCTCGCCTGAGATTTTCAGTTCGGAGTCACGGCAGACTACCGAAACCATATATTCATTCTGTATAAGTCTTATATTTTCGTCAAAAGTACCGAAAAGAGCAACAGCCTGTTCCATTCGGTCAATATTAATAATTTTTTCTGTCATTGAATCACCTTAAATGTGAAATATATAAATAAGTTTTTAACAGTAATACCAAAAATAGGAAATTGAAATATAATTTTTATAATTATATCATAAAAACCGTGAAAAGTCACTATATAATTTTAACATTTTTAGAGAAAAATATCAAGTCGAAAATATAAACAAAAACTGCTATATGTCTAAAAATGACATACAGCAGTTTGAATAAATTGATAATTTATGGAAGGACTTTGATGTCAATGTACTGTTTTAAGATGACACCGTCTGTATCCTTGAATTTGACGCATATTTTATAATTGCCCGAGCGTTTGGGAGTTATCCATGCAACAG
>CACZZB010000055.1 GCA_902785555.1 uncultured Ruminococcus sp. | reverse complement strand
TACACTCACCTCTTTTTTAGTGTACCATATCTTTTCTTAAAAGTTGTTAACAATTTGTTTACTCATTCAAAAACCCTGTTACTTAATATTCCTCCTTCTTGGGATAGGTACTTCAATGGCATTATGGGGATTATTTGGGTTATTATTGTAGTTTTGCATAAATATCCGCCTTTCTTTATCGAAGATTCTTTGAATATATTTTATCATCAAAATGTTTTTATCTCAATATATTTATTTTTACTGTCGGTATATTTTACTTATAGTATTTTCGGCCAATGTTGACAAGGTTTTTTTGTTGTGATAGAATTGTTTTTAAAGAAATTTTTTTAGGGAAGTGAATTTTATGGATAATAAAAAATTAAGTATGTTTTTATGCCGTATTCTCCGACATGAGCCAGAAGTTATCGGGATAAAAATTGAAAAATACGGTGCTTGGGCAGACATTGACGAACTGATAAAAGGAATAAACGCTCACAGCAAATTCAAAATAGACAGGGCTTTGCTTGAACAGATAGTCCGTGAAGACAACAAACAGCGTTATAAGATAAGTGATGACGGTAAAAAAATACGTGCAAGTCAGGGTCATTCCATTGACGTTATCATAGAAATGGATGAGAAAGAACCGCCTGAGATTCTCTATCACGGTACGGCTTGGCATAATGTAGATTCTATTATAAAAGACGGCATAAACTCGGGAGAAAGACTTTATGTCCATCTTTCAAAGGATGAACCTACGGCTTTGACTGTCGGACAAAGACACGGAAAGCCTGTTATCTTAAAAGTAAGGTCAGGGGAGATGTATCGTCAGGGATACATATTCTATTTATCTGAAAATAATGTTTGGCTGACAAAATTCGTTCCGAAAGAATTTATTTCAGTGAATTGAGGTGCTGAGTTTTTTATGATAGTCGTTAACAGCAAAGAAATGCGTAATATTGAGCAGATGACCGAAAGCTGTGGTATACCTATGTCATCTCTCATGGAAAAAGCAGGTGAGGGTGTAGTTGAACTTGCCGAGAAAATTATTGCCGAAAAAAATATCAAAAATATATGTATAGTATGCGGCACGGGAAATAATGGCGGTGATGGTTTTGTTGCCGCAAGACTTCTTTCACGAAATCATAGAGTTACAGTTATCTTGGCTGACGGTTTCCCAAAATCCCCTCTTGCATCAAATAATTTCAGCAGTATGCCTCCGGATATTATTTTGCATGAATTCAACGACCGGATGTATGAGTCGGTTGAGGCTATAAAAAATGCTGACATGATAATTGATGCCATATACGGGATAGGCTTTAATAATGCCCTGAAACCCAATGTCGGAGAAATTATCGGCTACTGCAATGAAAATAAAAAAGCCGTTAAAATAGCGGTAGATGTTCCCAGCGGAATTTTCTGCGATAACGGTACTTTCATAAATACTTGTTTCCATGCGGATTATACCGTATCTTTCACGGCTCTTAAACCTCTCCATGTACTGTATCCGTCAATGGACTTCTGCGGTAAAGTTTCGGTCTGCGATGTGGGTGTTCCGAAAAACATCTTCGACAACTGCAATTATATTATGAAAACGACTGATGAGTTTATAGACAAATATCCTATCAGACCCCGAAGAAAATCCGCTCATAAAGGTACTAACGGTACGCTTCTGGCAGTATGCGGAAGTTACGGTATGGCAGGGGCGGCTATGCTTGCGGGTGAAGCCGCTCTGCGTACAGGGGTAGGGTTGCTGAAAATGGCTGTTCCACGCTCAATATATAATATAGTGGCGCAGAGATTGGTCGAAAGTGTTTTTATGCCGCTGGAACAAGACCATGACGGCAGGATAAGTGCAAGAGAATATAAGAGAATATTATTTGAATGTGTTGAGAGTGCGAGTGCTATGCTTATCGGCTGTGGTATGGGTGTTACCGATGACACAAAACAGATAGTTTCCATGCTTATACAAAATGCTACAAAGCCTATGGTGATTGACGCTGACGGTCTGAATTGTCTCGTAGGAAATCTGGATGTCCTCAGATTAGCTGTCGCTCCTATAATAATCACTCCTCATCCCGGTGAAATGGCTAAACTTATCAACAGTGATATACAGACCATCCAGGCATACAGATATGATGTTGCAAAGGACTTCGCTCAGGAATACCGTGTTACAGTTGTTCTGAAAGGTGCGGATACTATCATAGCAACTCCCGACGGAAATGTATATGTCAATCTCACGGGTAACAACGGTATGGCAAAAGGCGGAAGTGGTGATGTCCTTGCAGGCATGATGTCTTCACTTCTTGCACAAGGTTTGAGTACCGAAAAAGCCGCTGTCTATGCCGTATACTATCACGGCATTGCAGGCGACAAATGTGCGGAGGAACTTTCAAAACGCTCAATGCTCCCTTCGGATATTATTAAAAAAATAGAATTTTAACAGAAAAGACAGCATAATTATTACTGTAAAATAAAAAATAGGGGAGATATACTTTGAAAAAATTATTCCTTTTGTTTGCAGTAATAATTTCTGTTTTATTTTCATCATGCAATGAAACCGTAAAAATTCCCGAAATCGTTTCAGCCGTTGACAATAATGCTGTTGTCAGCATAAACAATACCGAGTATAATTGTCATATAACCTATGTGAACGGCACAACTTCATCTGTCGGCTTTGATTCTCCCGATAATCTAAAAGGTATGGTATTCACAAAATCGGCAGACAATAAGTCGGTATCTCTCGGCAGTCTTATATGCAAAAATCCCGAATTGAGCTTTACAAGCGATTGTATTCCCGATAAAATCATAAAACCTTTCGGGAATATCAGACAGGATAATATAAAGTTTCTCTCGAAGAAAGATGACTTGTATATGTTCACGGTCAAAAATGCCCCGTCACTTAAAATTTTGACTGACTCTCACGGCAATATCAAAAAAATAATTGACAATGATTTGCAAATAACATTCAAATGATGAAAAGAATTTCACAGGCAACGGCAGAATATGCTGTTGTCTGTTTTTTTATTGTTGAATTTATGAGGAATTTGGAATATAATATTATTATTGCTAATTGAATAAAAGGGGATTTTTTTATGGAAAACAATATAAAAAGATTTTTGGAGAGTCTTAACGGAAAAACTGTTGCCTTGTGCGGTATCGGAAGAAGCAATCTTCCTTTGATACAGCTTTTTAAGAAATACGGTGCAAATATTCTTGCCTGTGACAAACGTGAACGTGACAAGCTCGGTGAAGATGCCGACAAAGCCGAACAGTGCGGTGCAGAGCTGAGATTGGGCGAAACATATCTTACAGACCTTGATGCAGACATAATTTTCCGTACACCCGGAATGAGATTCTATATGGATGAACTTGTCAACGCTAAAAATAACGGTACCGTAATTACAAGTGAAATGGAAGTATTCTTTGACTTATGCCCTTGTAAAATCATAGCTGTAACGGGCAGTGACGGCAAAACTACCACAACTACAATAATTTCCGAAATTCTCAAAAAACAGGGTTATACCGTTCATCTCGGAGGAAATATCGGCAGACCTCTTTTGCCCGATATCGAAAAAATTTCACCCGATGATGTCGCTGTTGTTGAACTTTCAAGTTTTCAGCTTATCTCCATGAGAAAAAGTCCCGATATTGCAGTCGTAACCAATCTTGCACCCAATCACCTTGACATTCACAAGGATATGCAGGAATACATTGATGCAAAGAAAAATATCGTTCTTCATCAGAACGGTTTCGGAAAGGCTGTCCTGAATCTTGACAATGAAATTTCAAATTCCTTTGAAGAATTTACAAGAGGTCAGACATTCAAATTTTCACGCAGAAATAAAGTGGATAACGGTGCATATATGTCCGAAAACGGCGATATAATTATGAGCGAATACGGCAAGGAAACTGTTATAATGAAAGCATCTGATATAAAAATACCCGGTTTGCATAATATAGAAAATTACCTTGCGGCAATATGTGCCGTGTGGGGAATGGCTTCTGCTGAAACTATCAAATATGTAGCCGTTAATTTCAACGGTGTCGAGCACAGAGCCGAGCTTGTAAGAGAACTTGACGGTGTAAAATACTACAATGATGCTATCGGTACAAGTCCCACGAGAACGGTCAAAGGTACACTTTCACTTTATGACAGGAAGATAATACTTATCTCGGGCGGATATGATAAGCATATCCCTTATGATGAAATGGGTGCAGTTGTTCCCGAAAAAGTAAAAGTACTTATCCTGTTTGGTGCAACGGCAGATAAAATCGAAACAGCAACAAAAAATGCCCCGACATATAGAGAGGGAAATCCTGTGATAATCCGTGTGAACAGCATGGAGGAGGCTGTTCAAAAATCAAGGGAAAATGCTGTATCGGGAGATATAGTATCAATGTCACCTGCAAGTGCAAGTTTTGATATGTACAAGAATTTTGCCGAAAAGGGTCTGCATTTCAAAAGAATCGTCAATGAACTGAAATAAGATTTATGGGAGATTTGCATGAACAAGGGCAAAGAAATATACAAAAATATCATTGATACGCTTGTTGATAAATCCAAAAATTGTGTTTCGGCTGATTGGGCGATAAGCGGAGAAGTAAAAGGAAATTCCAAAGATACCGAAAAATTAAATGCGATATTTTCCAAGCTGTCAAAATATGAAAGAAAAGTTTTGGCACAATATTTGCTTGAAACTTATGCAGACGGGATATATGATGCTTTGTGTGAAATTGAGTGGTATATTGACTGCAAGGATATGAAGATAACAGTAGAGGGCGAAGAACTTCCGATAACTGCATTTGAAGGACTTGGAAATGATTTTATAGGCAGAAGAAACGATTGGGAATGGTCTGAATAATAGGAGGTTTGAATGACACTTTTATCAAGAGAAGAAATTATTGAAAAAATCAATCAGATATTGGATGCTGACAAAAGATACCCGGAAAAAGAATCGGATGATTTGCTTGATGAGTTGAAAAACGGTGTAATTGACCCGAATATTTCGGATTATATCTATTATGATGAACTTACTCCCGAACAAATTGCCGACAAGGCTTTGTCTTACAAGCCGATATATTTATGAAAAATGTAAAAAAATAAAGTGATTTAATTGACAAAATATCCCTTTATATGTTATAATATTACAATAATTATTAACATGGAGGGCGAAATTTATGAGTTTTACAGATTTGGTCAGATATATGATTGCTGTCCATTCGGTTATTGAACCCGCTACGAAAATAATGTATATTTTTATGATGCTGTCGGCAATAGCTTTCCCAATCGTGGGCGGGATTCTCGCCAAAAACGGCAAAAATCTCAAAATATGGATAATATGCAGTTTTGTACCGCTTGTTTTGTGCATTGTGCATCTGCTGTTCCATATATACGGAAATTCTCTTGAAACGACATTCAATATGTATCTTACAATGTATCTGATGTCATTGCTGTTTCCGCTGTTCGTACTGCTCAGAAATAAGAAAATTCTTTTCAGAATAAAGGCTGTTTTGCTGAGCATCGTTATATTTCTTGGAACATATTATTCCCTGTCATTCGAGATTGGCAGAAGACCGGGTATACGCAATTTCTCTCATCAGTCTTATACACAGGCATATTTATCTACAATAGACTGTCTGAAAGAAATATATGTCAATTCCGATTGGAAAGCAATAGATTATGATGCAATTAATGCAGAAGTATATCCGTTGGTGGAAACCGCTGAGCGTGAAAATGATAAAGTAAAGTTTTTGGCTGCTATGCAAACGCTTGCATATTATCTGTATGACGGTCATGTACACGCTGATACAAACGATTATGAAGTTGATGAGCAGTCAACGGAGCTCATGTGCGGCAACGATTACGGTTTTATTTTGTTCAGGCTCGCTGACGGAAAAACGAAAGCCTTTGATGTTGACGAAGACAGTGAGGCTTATAAGAATGGCATAAAAAGCGGTACAACGGTGATTTCATGGGATAATGTTCCCATTGATGAAGCCATTAACAATCTCAAAGTTATCAACGGTTTTGGATTGTCATTTCCGGTTGCCGAAAATGAAGATTTTTTGAAACCGCTGTTTCTTGCCGGCAAGGGCGGAGATACCGTAAAAGTCGGTTTCATTGATGAAAACGGCAAAGAAAAAACAGCAGTTGTATCAAAGCGTGGCAGGTGTCTGGAAAGACTGCAAAATGCGACAACACATCTTTATCATATTTATTATTCTGACATAACAAACCCCTTTGCTGATAATTTTTCTACCAAAATGCTGAATGATGAAGTGGGCTGTCTGAAAATCACAGATGAAACATTTGATGACTGGCTGGAAACAAAAGCAATGATAACGGGAGAATTTCCCGAAATGACGGAAATGCTCACACAGAAAATTACCGACCTTAAAAGGCAGGGTATGAAAAAACTTGTAATTGACTTGCGTAACAATGCAGGCGGTGACCTTGATATAGTTATAGCCATTGTTTCACTGTTTACGGACAGCAGGGAAATTGTTAATTATTGGGGAGGTACAAGGAAAATGGCGATAAAAGTACCTACTTATCTTTACGGTACAGGTACTTTCAAGGATATGCCGGTTTTTGTTCTTGTCAATTCCAATACTTACAGTGCAGGTGATGATATGGCGGATTATTTAAGAAAATTGGACAATGTTACATTAGCAGGCATGACCTGTTCAAATAATGCGTCACAGCCGATAGGCGGTCTGTGTGTATTGCCTGATGATGTGTGGTTTTATTTTCCGTCATTCATTTCACTTAATGCAAACGGAGATGTACAAGGCGACACCAAAGCCGACAGGATTGCAAGAATACCTGTTGATATAAAAATCCCTGTTGACGAGGAACTGGCACATAAGATATTTGAAACAGATGAAGATGCAGAAATGAACTATCTGCTTGAACATTACATTAAGTAAATATAAGAAAGCCGTTATTTATATAAATATCGGCTTTTTTGATTTGAGAGAATAGACAAAGAATAAATTTTGTGTTATGATGATAGAAAACGATTGAAGGAGTATGAAAATGAAGGAAATATTGAAAAAACTCTGCATTGACAGGGGCGTTTCAGGAAGTGAAAGTGAAATGCTTGATGTCATAAAAGAGTTAGTCGGGGATTTTGCGGAAGTTTCTGCTGATGATATGGGGGATATCCTTGTCACTATGGGCGATAAAGATTCGTCAAAGCATATCATGTTTGATGCTCACATTGACAGGATAGGACTTGTAGTGACGTACATAAATAAAGAGGGTTTTATAAAAGCCGAACCCGTTGGCGGTATTGATTTGCGTACACTGCAAAGCAGTGCCGTTAAAGTTCTCGGAAAAGAAACTGTTTTAGGTGTCATTTGTACCATGCCGCCTCATTTGTCCAAAAATGATGACGAGCTTTCAAAAGACAAAATATGGATAGATACGGGCTTATCAGCCGAAAAAGTGAATGAACTTGTATCTCTTGGCGATAAGATAATAGTGTGCAGTGAGTTCAGAGAACTGCTTAATAATCAGGTCGCTGTATCTGCACTTGATAACCGTGCAGGCTGTGCAGTATTGGTGAAGTGTGCCGAATTGCTTAAAAATAAAAATCTGCCGTGCAGATTATCTCTTGTATTTTCTGTTCAGGAGGAAACAAACGAACTTGGTGCAGGTATTTCCGCCTATACACTTCAGCCCGATGAAGCTGTCGTTGTTGATGTAGGTTTCGCCAAGCAGGACGGTGTTCCCGATGAAAAAAGCGGTAGGATAGGCTGTGGGGTGATAATAAGCATATCGCCTGTTCTTTCAAGGAAAGTTACCGACAGGATAAAGGATATTGCAAAACAGCTTGAAATGGAATGTGACTATGAAGTATGCGGAGGTTCTACGGGTACTAATGCAGATAAGATATCGTCATCAAGGGGCGGTATCATGACAGGCTGTATATCTATTCCCGAAAAGAATATGCACACTCAAACTGAAATAGTTTCGCTTGATGACATGGAAAAGATAGCCGAACTTTTAGCAATATATGCAGAAAACGGGGGTGTTTGTAATGCTTGATTACGGACTTTTGGAGAGATTGTGCAGGGCTGATGCACCGTCAGGCTTTGAAGATGAAGTCAGGGAAATAGTTTTGAGTGAGATAAAAGACTATGCAGATGACATTAAAGTTGACAATATGGGAAATGTGCTTGTATTCAAAAAAGGAAGTCAAACTCCAAAGAAAAAACTTCTCTTGTCGGCACACATGGACGAAGTGGGATTTATCGTTACGGATATAAAATCGGACGGTACACTGAAATTTGCAAGTGTCGGAGGAATAAATGATACAGCGGTATTTGCAAAACAGGTGAAAGTCGGCATAAATAAAATATCGGGTGTCGTAAATGCAAAGCCGATACATTTATCAAGTGCTGACGAGAGAAAGAAAGTTCCGTCTATGGACAGTCTTTGCATTGATATCGGTGCAAAGGATAAGGAAGATGCGGAAAAATATGTATCACTCGGTGATATGATAGTTTTCGATTCACCATACGAAAATAAGGACGGAAGAATCATATCCAAAGCCATTGATGACAGATTCGGCTGTCTTGTGCTGATAGAGATGATAAAGAGCGAATTGCCTTATGATATGTATTTCAGTTTCGTCGTGCAGGAGGAAATCGGACTGAGAGGGGCAAAAGCTGCCGCTTATACATTAAATCCCGATTGTGCCATAGTGATAGAGGCAACGACAGCGGCAGATGTACCGTTTGCGGATGGTGAAAAGAAAGTTTGTCTTGTTGGCGGAGGTGCGGTTGTTTCATATATGGACAGGTCAACTATATATGACAAGGAATTTTATAATATAGCAAGGTCAGCCAATGCAAAAACTCAGACTAAGACAATGATAGCAGGCGGAAATGATGCAGGTGCTATACACTGTTCAAGGGGCGGTGTTCGCACCATAGCTGTTTCCGTACCTTGCAGATACATACATTCGTCAAGCAGTCTTGCAAGTGTCGAGGATATGGAAAGCGTATTTGAAGTTGTCAGATACACTGCGGAGAAGATTTTATCGGAATGATTTATTATATTGATAATACAAGGCTTGCAGACTTACGGAAACTTATATATCACAAAAATATTTATGCGTGTAAGATAGCCTGTTTGTTTGAAAGCTACGGGCTGAAATATGATTTTGCCCAATTCTGGGTACAGTATTACGACAATGAGCCTGTGACGGCAATATCGAAATTTTACGGTGATATGACGGTTTATGCAACAGATGATACGGACTTTGACGAGCTGAAAGAATTTTTTATGATAACGGGATTTGCAAGTGTGATTTCGGAAAAAGAGATTTTTCACGACAGTTACAGCGGAATTATTATGCAAAAAATTTCTTTGGGTAAAGATATCAAAACAGAAATAAATCCCGATTTGAATGAAGTCTATCGGCTGTTGAAAAGCTGTGGGAGTGATACTTTTGAAGTGCCCGAATATGAGGATTTTATACTTGATATGTCGCATAAAATAAGGCATAAAACGGCTTTATGCGTGGGAATCCGTGAGGGTGAAAAATTAGTTTCAACGGCTATGACTCTGGCACAGTCGAAAAACTGTGCAGTTATAGGAGCTGCTGCGACTGATAAAAATTACAGAAATTCGGGTTATGGCGGTAAATGTGTACAGGCACTTTGCAAATTGTTATATGACAGGGATATTTTTATAATGCGTGACGAGAACGAAAACGAAAGTTTTTATAAATCACTGGGATTTGAGAACAAAGGAAAATTTTATATCAAGCGAGGAAAGATTTTATGACAGGTTTTTATAATATTGATGAAAGAATCATTATGGCATCCGAAAAAGCTATGGAATTGTGCAGACCGTATCTTGAAAGAGTTGATGATATAACAGAATACAATCAGCATAAAATGCTCAGGGCATTTCAAAATGCAAGGGTAAGTGAAAGCTGTTTCACGGCATCGACAGGCTACGGCTACGGTGACAGGGGCAGAGAAGCTCTTGACCAAGTATTTGCAGAGGTATTTGACACGGAAGATGCCCTTGTAAGACATAATTTTGCAAGTGGTACACATACATTGACGGTTGCACTGTTCGGTGTATTAAGACCGAATGATACAATGATTTCCGTAACGGGAACGCCTTATGATACACTTCTTGGAGTTATCGGAATAAACGGTGAATCTTCGGGTTCGCTCAAAGAATTCGGCATTAACTATGAACAGGTAGATTTACTTGAAGACGGAACAGTCGATTTTGAGGGAATCAAAAAAGCTGTAAAACCTGATACGAAAATGGTATATATACAGCGTTCAAGGGGATATTTGCTCAGACCTACATTGACAGTAGATGAAATAGGCAAAATCGCCAAACTTGCACATGAACTTGCTCCGAACTGCATTGTAATGCTTGATAACTGTTACGGTGAGTTCGTGGAAAAAGTCACGCCTGCACAGGTGGGAGTTGATTTGATGGCAGGTTCGCTTATAAAGAATCCCGGCGGAGGAATTGCCCCGACAGGCGGTTATATTGCAGGTAAAAGGAAGTTGGTGGAGGATTGCAGTTATCGTCTGACAACTCCCGGTACAGGCAAGGAAATAGGCTGTACTCTCGGAAATAACAGGGAATTGTTCATGGGTGCGTTCAATGCACCTCATGTTACGGGTGAGGCTGTTAAAACGGCTGTATTTACATCGGCTTTATATGAAATTTTGGGATATAAAGTAACTCCCCGTTATAATGAAGTAAGAGGGGATATCATACAGGCTGTTTTGCTTGAAAATGAAGAAAGACTTATAAATTTCTGTCGTGGCATACAGAAGGCTTCCCCGATAGATTCATTTGTAACGCCTGAGCCTTGGGATATGCCCGGCTATGACAGCAAAGTTATCATGGCAGCAGGGGCATTTACCCTGGGTTCATCAATAGAATTATCCGCTGATGCACCCTTGAGAGAGCCTTATGCAGTATGGATGCAGGGAGCTTTGAATTTTCACACGGGAAAATTGGGTGCTATGCTTGCGGCTTCCGAGCTGATTTAAAGGAGGGCTTATTATAGATAGTTTTGATGAAAAACTGATACAGAAAAATATTTTCAAGAAAAATATCAATATCATATCTCTCTTTGCGGTAGTATCAATATCTGTCAATATAATACTGAGTCTGGCTGTTGCATTGTTCGGACTGTATGAGAATTTTGACATTTATATGATTTCTCTTATGGCAATAACATTTTTTTCTGTGTTCGTTCCTGCAAGGATATTTTCGGGAGCAACAGAAAAATTCAAGCCGGATGTTGTTGAAGATAAGCCAAAGACAGGCATATTGGATAATATACTGCTTATAATAATGGGTTTCAGCGGATGTATAACAATAAATCTTATAGTTGCGATAATATCATCATTTTTTCCGGCAATAGGCGGAGGAAATGCGGATATTTCCGAAAGAGCGGATACCTATGCTGTTATATTTATGATAGTATCAGCGGCAGTATTTCCGGCAGTTTGCGAGGAATTGGGTTTCAGAAAGTTTGTAATGGGCAGTCTGAAGGATTTCGGAGAAGGCTTTGCCGTATTCTTTTCTGCACTTATATTCGGAATGATGCACGGACAGCTTTCTTCTATTTTATTCGCTTTTTTATCAGGGCTTTTGTTTGCACTTATATACAAAAAGACAGGAAATATTATATATACTATGATAGTGCATTTTATGAACAATGCCTTTGCAGAGTGCAGTATAGCTTTGTCAAGAAATATACCCGATGAAATCTATGCGGAATTATTTTTGGAGTTCGCTTTTTTAATGGTACTGACATTTATTATCTCTGTTATTATTGTAAAAAAGAAAATGCCTGATTTTTTCATCTGTTCAAATAACAGTATCCTGACAGGTGCGGATAAATGGAAGATAACACTGACAAGACCGCTGTTTTGGGTATTTATCATATTTGTTATTGCCGTTTCGATTGTTTTTGAGTGAAGTTAAAAATAAGAGGATATGATAACTTATGGATGAAATATCTGTTCAAAAGGAAAGTCTTAAAAAAAGTACAAGTATATTTGTGATACGGAACTTGCAGTAAATATACTTCTGCAAGATTTGATGAAAAAACCGGGGTATTTGCTGTATTTATTGTGATAGTCGGTTTTCTGAGGTGAAACATGGATGATGAATATTTCATGCGTTGTGCAATAGAACAGGCAAAAAAAGCGTATGTCATAGATGAAGTGCCGATAGGTGCAGTTGTTGTAAAAGACGGTGAGATTGTCGGAGCAGGCTTCAATAAGCGTGATGAACTTATGGCAATTGATGAAGCGTGCAAGAATTTAGGTGGCTGGCGGTTATGGCAATGTGACTTATATGTCACGCTTGAACCGTGTCCGATGTGTGCAGGGGCGATAATCAATTCACGCATAAAAAGATTAGTCTACGGCTCGTATGATTACAAGGCAGGTTCTTGCAAATCTGTTATAAATCTTTTCGACTTGCCCTATAATCATAAGCCTGCTGTATTGGGCGGTGTTCTTGAAAGCGAATGTGCAGAGTTATTATCGAATTTTTTTAAGGAACTGCGTCAAAAAAGGAAAGGACGTTACAATTAGAAATTAGCAATGTGCAATGGTGTGGGAGTGCGAATTTATGGAAACAATGAGAGTAAAAGTTGCAGTTATCGGGGGCGGTGCATCAGGGCTTGTCTGTGCAATAACCTGTGCGGAGCGTTTCGGCAAAAACAGTACGGTTATTATTGAACGTCAGTCGAGAGTCGGCAAAAAACTCCTTGCAACAGGCAACGG
>CACZZB010000054.1 GCA_902785555.1 uncultured Ruminococcus sp. | reverse complement strand
GGAGTGTCACACAAACGATGGTAGCTTTGGCAAAGTCGGATACGATGAAACAGGAATTTTCTCAATATGGGTATATTTGTCCATATTTTGAGTAGCAGTTCAAACAGGATATTTTGACGGAAAATTCGGAAATGAAGTAATATAAAAAAATAGTCTGCCACCGGGCAGAGAATGTGATATAAAAAAATAGTCTGCCACTGGGCAGAGAATGTGATATAAAAACATTCGTTTACACATCGTTAGGTCTTTGAAGATGTGTACGGATGTTTTTTATTTTGACAGGAGGAATTTTTTATGAAAAATCCGTTCAAGTCATTGACTAAATTTGAATGGTGTCTGTGGATAGGTTCACTTATAGCAGTAACGGTGTCATTTTTGATATATTCGACAGACTATCTTACGCTTGCGGCATCTCTCATAGGAGTAACGGCATTGATATTCATATCAAAGGGCATGGTCATAGGACAGGTGATATGTGTGGTATTTGCGGTATTTTACGGGGTAGTATCATATTTTTTCAGATACTACGGTGAAATGATAACATATTTGTGCATGAGCGGACCGATAGCCTTAATGAGTGTAATATCCTGGCTAAAGCACCCTTTTGAAAAATCAGCGGAAGTTGAAGTAAGTAAATTGAACAAAAAACAAATTATTATTATGATAATATCAACAGCTGGTGTCACGGGAATATTTTATTTTATATTGGGAGCATTGGGAAATGCAAATTTATTGTTAAGCACAGTTTCAATAGCAACAAGTTTTGCAGCGGCATATCTTACGTTTATGAGAAGTGCATATTATGGTATAGGATATGCTTTGAATGATTTGGTACTGATAGGATTATGGACTTATGCGACAATTGATGATATATCGTATATGCCGATGACAGTATGTTTTGCAATGTTTTTCGTAAATGATATATATGGTTTCATAAATTGGCAGAGAATGAAGAAAAGACAGATGAAATAAAAAGGGGACTGAAAGTGAATTTTTGAAATACTTTCAGTCCCTGATTTATTGATTTAATTATTGCTCGATAATTAGTCTTCGTATTTGTCGGTGCCGTTCCAAGCGTACATCTTGCGAATCTCTTTGCCGACTTTTTCAAGCTGATGTTCAGCTTTCATTGAACGCATAGCGTTGAAGTGAGCTCTGCCGTTCTTGTTTTCGGCAATCCACTTGGAAGCAAATGTACCGTCCTGAATCTCTGCAAGAACTTTCTTCATTTCAGCCTTTGTAGCATCTGTGATGATTCTCTTGCCTGTCTCGTAGTCACCGAATTCGGCAGTATCTGAAATTGAATATCTCATCTTTGAGAAACCGCCTGCATAGATGAGGTCAACAATGAGTTTCATTTCATGGATACACTCAAAGTAAGCATTCTCGGGAGCATAGCCTGCCTCAACGAGAGTTTCAAAGCCTGCCTGCATAAGAGCGGTTACACCGCCGCAAAGAACAGCCTGTTCACCGAAAAGGTCGGTTTCTGTTTCGATACGGAAAGTTGTTTCCATAACAGCCGCACGAGCAGCACCGATACCTGCACCGTAAGCAAGAGCAATGTCAAGAGCCTTGCCGGTAGCGTCCTGATAAACAGCAACGAGAGCCGGTGTGCCTTTGCCTTCAACGTATTCCGAGCGAACAGTGTGACCCGGAGCCTTCGGAGCAATCATGAATACGTCTACATTTGACGGAGGAACGATCTGCTTGAAGTGGATGTTGAAGCCGTGAGCAAATGCAATAGCTTTGCCTTCTGTAAGATTTGGCTCGATATCGTTCTTGAAGATAGCAGCCTGTTTCTCATCAGGAGTAAGTATCATAATAATGTCAGCTTTTTTTGTAGCCTCAGCTGTTGTGTAAACTTCAAAGCCGAGTTCCTTTACATGATTCCAACGCTTGCTGCCCTCATAAAGACCGATGATAACATTTACACCGCTGTCACGGAGATTGAGTGCATGAGCATGACCCTGGCTGCCGTAACCGATGATGGCAACAGTTTTGTCCTTGAGCTGATTGATGTCACAATCTGCTTCGTAATAAATTTTTGGCATTTTAAAGACCTCCATAGAATTTGTTTTGGATTAAAATATATTTATGAAATTCGTTAGACTGTCATTTTCTTGACGCTGCGGAATCTTTTTCGATAGCGACAGTGCCTGTTCTGACGATCTCACGGATACCATACGGTTTCAACAGATCTGTCAATGTTTCAAATCTCTCACTCGTATCGGCCAATTGGATGGTCATTGAATTGAGAGCAACATCAACGATCTTAGCGTCCATAAGCTCGGCAATTTTCATGATATCAAGCCTTTGCTTTGCCGGACAATGGACTTTGACAAGATAAAGTTCACGGCTTATGAAGCCGCCTTCCGTATATGTACGGACTTTTATGACGGGTATCAGTTTATTGAGCTGTTTTTCAAGCTGTTCGACAACGTATTCGTCACCGTTTGCGACGATAGTTATTCTTGATATATTTTCATCTTCGGTCGTGCCGACCGCAAGACTGTCTATATTGAAACCTCGCCTTGAAAAGAGTCCGGAAACCTTGGAAAGAACACCGGCATGGTTTTCAACGAGAACGGAAAGGGTATATTTCATGGTGCTTTTTCCTCCTTACTTTGACGGGGTGAGCGGATGTACATTGCATACGAGCAGGAACGGCTTGTCGCTTTTGAGCATTTTTTTGGAATATTCCTCGGCTTCTTCATTTGAAGATGCAAAAGCCGATTCAATGCCGTAAGCCTCGGCAATTTTGATGAAATTCGGGATATCATCAAGTTCTGTAACAGCGTAACGGCTGTTATAATGGAAATCCTGCAATTCATGTACCATTCCGAGAACGGTATTACGCATGACTATAATTTTTACATTGAGATTATTTTGTGCTATCGTTGCAAGCTCATTGAGCGACATCTGGAAAGCACCGTCACCACATACAGCGACAACATCTCTTGACGGACGGGCAAATTTAGCTCCCACAGCCGCAGGCACCGAATAACCCATTGTACCCATACCGCCTGATGTAAAGAATCTGCCATCCGACATTTTGAAGCTGTTTGCACACCATATCTGATTTTGACCGACATCGGCTATCAAAATAGCTTTTTGTCTGAGATGAGAGGAGAGGTTTTCGAGGAAACTCTGAGGTTCAACGAAACCGTCAAATTTTTTATGCGGCAAAGCAAGCTCTTTTTTCCACTGAGCGATATTTTCAAGCCATTCATCAGGGGCTTTGTATGAGACCTCCTTCAGCATCTGATTGAGGACGTTTTTCAGATCGCCTACTATCGGGATAGTAGTTTTCATATTTTTGCCTATTTCGGCAGGGTCAATGTCGATATGTATAACATTGGCGTGCTGTACGACCTGGTCGGGAGATGCAACGGCTCTGTCACCGACTCTTGCACCGCAAAGTATGACTAAATCCGATTCGTGTATAGTCTTATTGGCTGCTTTGATGCCGTGAGAACCTATCATTCCGACATAAGAGGAATCGTCTGACGGCATTGCACCAATGCCCATCATAGTTGATACAACGGGAATATTCGTCAGTTTAACGAATTCACGCAGCTTGGGCTTTGCACCTGACGTGAGCACACCGCCTCCGACACATATAACAGGTCTTTTGGAATTGGCGAGAACATCAAGAGCACGTTTTATTTGCATGGGGTGCCCCTGTACGCTTGGTTTATAGCCTATTATATTGACTTTCTCGGGATAGACGAATTCTTCGATTTCACCCTGCTGAACGTCAACAGGCACATCTATCAAAACAGGACCGGGACGGCCTGTTGCGGCAATGTGGAAAGCCTCTTTGAATATTCTCGGTAAATCGGCAGTGTCTTTTACAAGATAGCTGTGTTTTACGAAGGATTCACAAGCACCGGTGATATCGGCTTCCTGAAAAACATCTCGTCCGAGCACATCACTTCTGACCTGACCTGTTATTGCGACCAGGGGGATAGAATCCATATAAGCCGTAGCGATACCTGTTATCATATTCAATGCACCGGGACCTGATGTAGCAACGCATACACCGACTTTTGATGCTGCTCTTGCATATCCGCTTGCGGCATGAGCAGCGTTTTGTTCCTGACGAACAAGAATAGCTTTAATATCGGTATCATAGAGTTTATCAAAAAAGGGGCATATAACTGCACCGGGATAGCCGAATATTATTGAAACGCCTTCTTCCTGAAGGCACCTTACCATTATTTCAGCACCACTTATCATAAAATTCCGCCTTCACATAAAATAATATAAGAATAATTATAGCATGACAGTCAAAATAAATCAAGAAATACAGGAATATTTTTATAAAAAAATTGTACTCAAGATATTCATGAGTGCAGGAAAAAATCTAACTGGTAAAATTATCCTTCATAAGGATATTGTTGTAATTATTGACGGCTTGCTGAAGATGTTCGGATATTTTTATAACAAGACTTTCGGGAGCAATAACAACTGCAATGGTCGAATACTGCAAAGCCCAGTATATCAGAGATGTTTCATCGACCTTGACACTTATTTTGTAATGTTGACTGTCGTATTTGTATATCACAGCGGAATTTCCGAACCTGTCGATAACATCATTGAGAAAACTTTTTGGAATAACTATATCAGCATTGACGACTTTATCAGAGAACATATATGTATGTTCGGGAATATGCTTCCGAAGACCGCACAGGTCATTTTCGGGAATATCGGGGAAAGTTATATTT
Organism: uncultured Ruminococcus sp.; assembly: GCA_902785555.1. Classification (GTDB taxonomy): domain Bacteria; phylum Bacillota; class Clostridia; order Oscillospirales; family Acutalibacteraceae; genus UBA1213. The sequence goes on along the minus strand of CACZZB010000054.1, from coordinate 9,848 downwards.
GACCTGTTGATAAAAACAGATGTCATACGGTCTATCCTTATATTGGAGATATTATTATGATTCAGATGCTGACATACAAGATAATATCTTCCGAGATTAACGGTTATTTTCAGAGGACGGACAATATATGACCTGATATTGCCGTCTTTGTCTTTTCGTGGAGTGAGCTTTTTTTGTTCATTATAGTCGTTGTAATAAAATTTAATAGCTTTTGAGTTGTTCAAAGCAAATACTATCTTTTGGATGTTCTGTACAAGCTCCTCATTTGCACCGCAGTCATCTTCAAAATCATTTATATGATTCATGGATTTGACCGCCTGTTCGTTTTTGAAGCACGCCATAAATTTTATGATATCGGAACGGTGTTCATTTGATATTCCTTTTATCCTTGAAAATGAATCAAAGAGCATTTTGCACTGACCGTCTGAAAGAGGGCTTTTGAAAGTATAGTAGATATGGGTCTTGGTCACCAGGTCGGAGTCATTATTTTCAGTATCGGATTCTTTTCTTTTGGTTATGATGGAAAAAAGACCTGTTGTCTGTCCGAACTCCTGCAAATTTCTGATATGTGATGTGACTGTTTTATCTGATATTTGTATATCATGCCGTATGAGAGCTTTTCTTATATCGGTAGCACGAAGTTTATTATTGGATTTCAGTATTTTGAGTATTATACCGTCAAGTGTGCCGTCATTCCATTCTTTTTTTGAATGTGATGTTTTTTTTATTTCGTTGTCGTTCACAGGAATATACCCCCTTTTTTATAAAAAATTTCAATAGCTGAAATTCTCTCATATTACAGGAGAATTTCAGCCGTTATCTGATAAAAATATTATATCATATATCAAAAAAGCTTGTCAATTAAAACCGATTCTGGATTTTTGAGAATTATCGGGCGTATATATTCCCTCAAAATCGCTTGCGTCAAGTGTAAACAAAGAAGAATCGCTGATTTTTTCGGGTGAATCCGAAATTACATGAGCATGATTCATGAGAGCTTTTTCTATCATATTCCTTGCGAATCTGCCGTTGCCGAAATCCTTGCTTTTGCAGGCTGATGAAAATATATCCGTAAGCAAAGCATCGGCATTTTCCGAGATATTAAGATGTTTATTTTTAGCCATGAGCTTGATGATACTGAGAAGCTCCGAGGGAGTATAGTCTTCAAAGTGTATCTGAAAGCTGACTCTTGAACGAAGTCCGGGATTTCGGGCAATAAATTCTTTCATGGGTTCCTGATAGCCGGCAAATATAACTATCGTATCATTGCGTCTTTTTTCACATTCGTCAACGATAGTATTTATAGCTTCGTCACCATAAAGACCGTGCTTATCTTCAAGAAGGGAATATGCTTCATCTATGAAAAGGATACCGCCCTGTGCTTCGTCAAATTTTTGTCTGACCATCTTGGCTGTCCAGCCGACATACTGTCCGACAAGGTCGGCACGTCCGACTTCAACGAAACTGCCTTTGGTAAGTATCTTGTTATCCGTGAGTATCCTTGCGAAAAGCCTTGCAACGGTAGTTTTGGCTGTACCTGGACTGCCCATGAAAGCCATGTGCATTGACGGTTTTTCAAAATCGGGGTCATTACTTTTATATATCTGGTAGAGCTTGAAGAAAGAAAGTATCTTATCTATCTGTTTTTTGACGCTTTCAAGACCTATCATGGACTGAAGCTCGGAATATGCCGAGTGATTTTCGGCTGTTTTGTTCAAAAGTATCTCGGCAGATGTATGACAGCCTGCATATTGGGGATAGATATCTGTTTTGAGCTTTTGGGTTATCCAATCCTGATATACGGTGTCAATCTGGGAATAATTGTAATTTTCATCTTTATTGATATTTGCGGTAAGAGATGAATCGGGGACTAAATTGTCAAGCTTTGCCTGCATTTTCAGACATTCGCAAAATTCCTGATATGAAAGCATCCTGCCATGTATCTCAACAAAGGATAATCCTTTGAGATGCGACAGCAAGTCGTTTTTTGTATTGTTGTCCATTTTTTTGGAAAAAAGAAATATATACTGTATATTATTTTTTGTTTTGTTGATAAATGAACAAAGCTGTGATATACTGAAAAAGGACATACATTCCATAAATTCGGAGCTGTCGCCCGAAGACGGACGCAAATCAAGTACAAGTGTGGTATCCTTCGATATGCTTTCAAGACTGTTTATATGGTTCATATCCGAATCGTCAAGAATATTATATCTCAGAGAAAGAACACGGTTTTTGAGATGAAGTGTGCTGACGAGTGCTTCAATTGGGATTTTGATATTTTCGTTTTCATCGGTTTCTATTATATAATGAACGGGTATCCTGTAACGGCAGTTCATTTTTGAACCCTGATAAATTCTTTGGAACTCCTCCATAAGTTCATCATGATACGGGCTTAATTCAATACATTCCTCGATTTTTTTTCTTGAAACGTATTTGCATATATGTTCGTCACCGACAGTGTAGCTCATAAAATCAAATGCTTCGGGAAGAATATTTGATTCCTGTTCTATCATTTCATTTCGTGCGGCACACGACAGAATATTTGTTATATGGTCATAGGTAATCTCTTTAAGTTTATATTTTGCTACGTCCATGTTGAGTTTCTCGAAAAACTCCGATACAGCATTTTCTATCAGGTCATATTCCTTTGTGATGCAGTATATGTGTTTTTCAATAGGAATATCCTTTACAAAGACACTTATCTTGTTGTCATATTCCGATTCAATATCGGAAGTTATTGAGCGTAACAGCTTTGGCTGAAAATTCATGGCGGATGTGTTTGAAGGTTTATTTACCTTACTGATATTGATCTTAAAAAACAGCATATTTTTTTGACCTCCCGTAATTTTTTAAAAGTTTGTGCCTTTAAAGTATACAATGGATTCAACGTAAAATTTTACAATGTAGAAGAATTTTTTTTAACATTGGATTTTTTTTATAAAAAGTTATGTTATTATTATCTCAAATCAAGGCTTACAGCCTGAAAACAAAATTTTTTTATAAAAAGGTGATATAATGATAAAAAATAATTTCAATTATGCAGAAAGGCTTAGAGACCAACTGAAGGCAATGTCGTTCAATCCTGTATATAAATATGTTGCTACAGCGTCTGATGAGCTTATGAAGAAGAATGGATTTGATATTTCGGATAAGAATACTTACATTGACCTTGAAACTTACAATGATATAATGATTTCGGCGGGACTTTTTAAATTGGTCGGAAAAACTCCCGAAAGATTAAGTATCTTATCAAGACAAATGCTGAATAACTGCAGATTGAAATTAAGATATACAGAAAAGAATATTTATATTTATTTGGGCAACTATGAAGAAATATATATATCAGCCAAGTCTTATGACGATAACGGAAATATAGAGATATGTATGGACGAGCCTATACGAAGTGATTACGGAGAACAAAGCAAGCTGTTTAACGGAAACGATTTTTTTCTATATGATTCATTGAGCAGCGGATATAATTATATTTCGGGGATATTTGATATACAGAATGATAAACTTGAAAATATAAAAGATTTTTCGGACTATCCGACAGAATTTGAAAATGAATTTTTAAAAGATGATATTTTTGACAGCAATAATGATGACTATGAAGGCGAATGGCTTTTGTCGGAATATGATAATGATTGTCAATGGTTTTGTGATGAAGAAAATAAAAATTGATATAATATAATTATTAAAAAAACGGATAGAATAAAAATACAGGAGTGTGAAAAGTTAAATGAAAAAGGCAATAATAATAGGTTCGGGACCTGCGGGTATATCGGCAGCATTATATCTGAAAAGAGGAAATATTGATGTTACGGTGATCTCAAAGGGTATAGGGGCATTGGAAAAAGCCGAAAAAATAGAAAATTTCTACGGTACGGAACCTGTATCGGGCATAGAACTTTATAACCGTGGTATTGAAAGTGCCAAAAAACTCGGTATAGAATTTATTAGTGAACAGGTCGTGTCACTAAATTTTGATGAAAATTTCAAGCCGATTGTTGATACCGAAAAAAATTCATATAAAGCTGATGCGGTCTTATTGGCTATGGGAGTTTCGAGAAGGTCGGCAAATATAAAGGGCTTAAAGGAATTTGAAGGAAAAGGTGTCAGCTATTGTGCTGTCTGTGACGCATTTTTTTACAGAAACAAAGATGTTGCGGTTCTCGGAAACGGTGAATATGCACTGCATGAAGCATCCGTTCTTGCACAGACATCAAAAAGCGTAACTATCCTTTCAAACGGTCTTGACATGGAAACAGACTTGCCCGAAAATATCGGGTATATCAGTAAAAAAATAATATCCGTAAACGGGGAAAATACAGTGCAGTCGGTTACGTTTGATGACGGTGAAACGTTTGAAATAAGCGGAATATTCGTTGCCTTGGGTATTGCGGGAAGTGTCGATTTGGCAAGAAAAGTAGGCGTTGAAGTGTCGGATAATAAAATAACAGTAAACGAAAATATGCAGACAAATATCCCGTTCATATTTGCGGCAGGAGATTGTATCGGCGGAGTATTGCAGGTATCTAAGGCAGTTTCCGACGGTGCAAGGGCAGGTCTTGCAATGATAAATTTTTTGAAGAAATAATTTTTCTCAAAGGAGATTTTATTTAATGAAAAGTGATGTAGTAGAGAAAACCATACGGACAGCACAGCATATCATACACAGGATGCCTCTTGAAAATCAGCGTTCGGGACAGACTACTCTTTTCAGTGTGCGTGGTTTCCCGAAAGAGGTAGTATTTGAACCCGTTGAAGATTTTTCAATGACGGCTGAATGGGTAGTTCCCGATGAATATGACGAAAAAAAGATAATTTTCTATACGCACGGCGGAGGCTATGGAATGGGCGATCTTGCTTCATCAAGGGCATTGATATCACCTATCGCAAACTACTGCAAATTAAGGGCTTTTTCGTTTGAGTACAGGCTGTCACCCGAATATCATTTTCCCGCACCTATCGAGGACTGTACAAAAGCCTATGAATATATATTATCAAAAGGCTATGAACCCGAAAATATAATTATATTGGGAGATTCGGCAGGAGGCGGACTTGTATTTGCCTTACTCCAGTATTTCAAACAAAAAGGCTATAAATTGCCACGCTGCGGAGTGGCACTTTCACCGTGGGCTGACCTGACTATAACATCGGATACCTACGGAAAAATGGATAAAGCCGACCCGTTGCTTTCTGCTGATGTTCTTGAAAAATTTGCGGAGGATTATATAGATGATGATTCTCCTTTGAATCCGCTTATATCTCCGGTATTCGGAAAATATGACGAAACCTATCCGCCTATATTGATACAGGTCGGAGATAAAGAAGTATTATACGGAGATTCCGTCAGAATGAACGAGGTTCTCCAAAAAAGCGGTGTTGACTGCAAACTCGAAGTATATCCGAATATGTTCCATATATTCCAGCTCTGGAAGATAAAAGAAGCCGAGATAGCTATTGACAGCATATATGAATTTATAAAAAGCAAATGTTCTGATGATATGATCGGGGATGATGGATTTGAAGCAGACAAATTGGTACAGGCTTGACAATGCAGCTAAAATATATCCGGCAGTCCGTACCAAAAAATGGTCGGGTAATTTCAGACTGTCGCTGAATTTCAAGGAAAAAGTAGACCCCGCTGTATTACAGCAGGCTCTTGATGATATACGCAAAAGAATAGTAAATCTGAATCTGGTATTGAGAAAGGGTTTTTTCTGGTATTTTTTCGAGGAAACGGACAGATATGTTCTTGTACAGCACGAAAGGCAAAGTCCCTGCGGAAGAATAGGCGGTGAGCATAACAAGGATATGCCTTATCGTGTGACTTATTATAATAACAGGATAGCAATAGAAATTTTCCATGCTCTTGCCGACGGTACGGGCGGAATGATATTTTTAAAATCGCTTGCTGCAAGGTATATCGAGCTGAAATACCATGAAAAGATTCCCAAATATCAGGATATAATCCTGTGTGAAAGTGAGTATTCCCCCGAAGAAATGGAAGATGCTTTCAAGAGATATGCCAAATTCCGCACCCTCAAAGACAGGAGTGAATCAAAAGGTTATCACTTCAAAGGAACTGTACTTCCGAGTGAACAGACAAGCGTTATCACTGGGATAATCCCTTTTGATAAATTACATGAAAAATCAAAAGAATATAAAGTCACCGTGACTGAATTTATAGTATCCCTGATGATACAGTCATTCATGGAATGTCAGAGCAAAAGCCGTATACGAAAAGAAAAGCCTGTCAAAGTAAGCGTACCGATAAACTTACGGAAGCTATATCCGAGCAGAACATTGAGAAATTTTGCATTGTATATAAATCCGGGGATAGAACCCCGTTACGGTGAATTTACATTTGAGGAGATAACAGAGGAAGTTCATCATTTTATGCGAATGAACAATAAAGAAAAATACCTAAATGCCATAATGTGCAAGAATCTCAGTGATGAATTCAATCCTCTTGTAAGAATAATCCCTTTGGGACTGAAAAACATAGCTTTGTTCATAGCCTTCAAGATGTACGGTGAAACACTTGTTTCATCAACATTTTCCAATCTCGGAAAAGTAGACTTGCCGCCTGAGATGTCAAAGTATATTGACAGGGTGGAGTTCATGCTCGGAAAATTCATGTCGGGTATGCCGTCGGCGGCTGCATCAAGCTATAACGGCAATATGTATATAAACTGGACAAGCGGTTTCTGTGACAAGGAAATAGAAAAAGGCTTTTTTACATCTCTTATAAAAATGGGTATCCCCGTTAAAATAGAATCAAATCTTGTATAAAATAATCTGTAATTTGAAAAGAGAAGATATTTATGTCATACTGTGTAAACTGTGGGGTAGAGTTGGACAAATCCCTGAAAAAATGCCCGTTGTGTTCAACAGCCGTTATAAATCCGAATGATATTGACGAGGATATACCTGTAACGACATATCCCGTTGAGGAAATTTCAAAAGTCGTCAGACAAATGAAAAAATTAGTCGGAATTTTTATAACTGTGATTTTTTCCGTAATATTGATTTTATGTCCTTTATGCAATTATATTATAAGCGACAGGATAACGTGGTCAAAATATGTCATACTTTCCGTTATGTTCCTGTGGTGTTGTGTAGTTCCGCCTATTATCATTGAAAAGAAAAATTTTATCAAAAGTGTGTTTATAGATTTTATATCAGCCTGTGTATATCTTTCGTTTATGAATTATTTTACAACACCGAATGTAAATTGGTTCATGAATATAAGTCTGCCAATATTATTGTATCTTCTCGGAGCAGTCGTATTATTATACTCACTTGCACGGAAAAAGATAAAAGTTCTGTATATAGTTTCAACAGGCTTTGTTCTTTCGGGAATATTCTGTGTGATGACGGAGTATTTTATAAGCAAATTCCGTTTCGGAAGTATAAATTTTGTATGGTCGGTACCTGTTTTGGTGTCGTGTGTTGGGATAGCATTGCTTTTGGTGATAATATCAAAACTTTCCAAACTTTCCACCATTAAAAAATTTATGCACATTTAGAAAAAACAGTTGACAAATAATCGAATCTGATATATAATATATGTCAGATGAGCCGGTGTGTCGGAATTGGCAGACGAGACAGACTCAAAATCTGTTATCCGCAAGGGTGTGTGGGTTCGAGTCCCACCACCGGCATTAAAAAAACATCTCCGAATTTGTAAGTTCGGAGATGTTTTTTTATTTACGCTGTTTTCAGTTTTAAATTATTTGTTTCATCTTTATTGCACTTCAAAGAGTATATGCCGCATACAAAATATTCTGCTACAACAGCGAATATTATCCACTGAAATGGGTCTTGAAAACTATAAATAACATATCCTCCCCAAAGTGTCAATACTATTCCGACAATACTTACAGCTTTTACTATTGCCAAAATACCGACAGCTTTCAGCCAACAAAGAAAATCAAATATGCCAAATGTTATTCCGGATAATGCACATACAACAGCGAACACGAACAATACAATGCTCTGAAATGGAAAAAGATAAAAAAAACTGCTTGGAAGTTGTGAATCCTGCAATATCGAACCTCCGCTTGATATTAAATGTGGTCTTTCATGATTATCTTCCTTTCACTTCGATTATAGTCCTTGCAGGAAGGCATACAATAGTTTCATTTTCTTTTGAGATTTTGCCCTTATTTACACAAATCTTATCCGGACATTCAGAACTCTCAACATAAACGCTGTTGTTGTCAACGATAACAACCAGCGTTATATTATTTTTGCCCTGCACGGTTATCTTTGTATTTTTACTCAAATCGAGTGTCTGCACGACTTCATTGTCAACTCTTATTTCAGCGATATTTCCCGAAACCGCGGATTTATCCTGCAAGAATATCCATGCAAGGCATATTATAATAATTATTGCGATTATGACCGCACCTATATATTTTTTCTTCATCTTTTTATAACTTCATATTTCAGGTCATCTTCCATTGTGATATGTTTTGTCAGACCGTCGGTGACATATATTTTCATATCTTTTGTAACAAGCACTGCATCTATTTCTTTATGCTTTTTGCAGAAATCTATGGCTTTTTCCGTACCCATGACGAATAATGCCGTTGAAAGTGCATCGCATTCAAGTCCGCTGTCACCGATGACAGTTGCGGAAATGATACCGTTATCGGCAGGATAACCCGTTTTGGGGTCAATTATATGCCAATATTTTTTGCCGTCCTGTTCAAAGAATCTCTCGTAATTTCCCGAAGTAATTACAGCTTGATTCTCAACGGAAAGAGAACATATCATTTTATTTGCATCAACGGGGTTTTGTATGCCTACTTTCCATTTTGTATTGTCGGGCTTTCTGCCGAGTGCATAGACATTTCCACCAAGATTTATCAAAGCCGAATCAATTTTGTTTTCGTCAAGTATCTGTAAGACAGCATCTGAGGCATAGCCTTTTGCGACCGAGCCTAAATCTATTTCAAACTGTGTCGGGAGAGTGACTATATTTCCGTTGAGGATTATCTTATCATAGCCGACATTTCCGAGATGCCAGTCTATCAGCCATTGTTCGGGAATCTTATATGACGGCTCGTTTTCACTGTCACCCGTCGTAAAGCCCCATTCTCTGACAAGTGGATAAACTGTTATATCAAGTGCCCCGTCAGTCATATCACCGATTTCAATGGCTTTTGCGATAGCTGTTCTTGTGCTTGCGTTTACGGTAACAGGATTACCGCTTGTGGAATTTATCTTTGATATATCACTGTCACGCACTTTTACACTGAAAAGGGATTCAAGTCGCTGAATCTCCTTTTCGGATTCTTCAAGAGCTTTTTTGGCGTTAGTTCCGTATGCTTTAATCACCATATACGTATCCATAGCGAAAACATCACGGCTTTCAGGTTCGGGGAGCTTACTTTCTTCTTTTGATTCCTCACTTGATTCCTCACTGACCTGTGACTGTACAGATGTTTCCGTTTTACTTGTCTGAGGAGTATTCTGACCTGCTGAACATCCGCATAATAACATTCCCAATACAACCGCCAATGCAATACCTTTTTTCAATTTGTGTCAACCCTTTCCATTATTCCGATTAACAAAATTATATCAGCTATTGCACCATCTTGTCAATTTATTTTTGTCATGGAAATGCCCATTCCAAAAAATAACACGCTCCAACCATTAATGACATCAGTATCACAAAACTTATAATTCCTGTCACTATAAGCAAAAGTCTGTCAATTATTTTATTTTTCAATCTATAAATGAGCAAATTTAATAATGTGTTGTGGAAATGCACAAAAATATCAAGCAACAAGCATATCAAATAAATCAGCAATATTCTTTTCAGATTTGCC
>CACZZB010000053.1 GCA_902785555.1 uncultured Ruminococcus sp. | reverse complement strand
GTCACTCGGATAATTTTTTCGCATTTTTGATACTTCTTTCGTTTTTTACTCCATTATATCACATTGTATTACTTTTTGTCCAGATACTAAACAGGTTCTTATTGTGAATAATGGAGAATCTTTTTATTTTGCCCCGAATTGATGGACATCAGTTGGACAGGCTGTGTTAGAATAAATACCGAACAGATTTTTTCTGTATTTTATTATTTGGAAGGTAATTTTATATGAAAAACAAAAATAAAGATTCTTCATTGACATTGAAAATATCATCAGCAGTTTTGGCAGTGGTATTGTGTGGTTCGACTTTTTGCGGATGCGCAGACAATCCAGCGGAAAGTAATAGTAATAACGAAAGCAATGTATCCGTTAACAGTGTTATTGAAAGCAGCATTACGGAAAGAAATTCAACGGAAAGCGGTGTTTTCAAAATTCAGGCTGACGCTGCTGTAAGCTATTTGGGACCTGAGGGTACATATACAGAGGAAGCTGCAAAGTATTTCTTCAAAGATACAGAAAACTTTATCCCAAAAAAGACGGTTGATGAAGCAATCGAAGAAGTTAAAAACGGCAGTGCGGATTATGCGGTCATACCGCAGGAAAATACTCTTGGCGGTGCTGTAATAAACTATATTGACGCACTTATCAGAGAAAAAGATGTTTATGTTGTGGGTGAAGTGATAATTCCGATAAATCAGACACTTATGGGTATCGAAGGCACTGCACTTTCAGACATCAAAACAGTCTGTTCACACGCTCAGGGCTTGACACAGAGCAAAACATGGCGTAAGGAAAATCTTCCCGATGCAGAGGAAAAGGAAATGGACAGTACGGCTGCAGCAGCGAGTTTTGTTGCAGAAAGTAAAGACAAGACCATAGCAGCAGTAGCAGCTCCGGGGGCTGCCGAACTTTACGGACTGACGGTGCTTGCCGAAAATGTGCAAATCACCGATACCAACAAAACAAGGTTCTATGTGCTTTCAAAAACAAAGAACGAAGTCGGAAAGCGTGCTGTATTTATTGCAAACTGTGCGGCATCTCAGATTGATGATATAATAGTCGATATAAACGCTTCCGGTATGGAAATGGTTACGATACATGACCGTCCCGATGGTACAAAACTTGGTTCGTATTATTATGTGATTGAAACAGAAGCAGAGAATATCAGCAGTGAAATGACAGACAGGATAACTGCCCATAGTGGTGTCAGATTCGGAGGATGTTTCAGCCTATACGAAAAGACAAATGAATAGTTTTCAGCAGTATTCCATGAATCGACTGAATTTAGGCTTTTCCCGATTCATTGTTCTTTTCGATTTGTTATTTACATTTTTTTTGTGATGTAAGTTAATTTACATCTTGCGTAGAAACTGTAAGTTACTTTACATTTCGGAACTGTATTGAAAATTGTTTTTAACGAAAATTTATATTATGATATAGTTACCGAAAGGGAAAAAACATGAATTATATTATGTTAAATTACACAAATTAAAATGTATATCATTGTCAAAAATAGAGAAAATTTATTTTTGAAGCTGTTTCGTTGGACATAAGTTGGACACGGCGTGTTATAATGATTGAGCGAATTTGAAAAATACCAAAAAGATAAAGCAAGCGTACGATTATTTCGGGAAAGGATGGCAATTTATGATAAGATTCAAGTGATTTCACAGAAAAGTTAAAGCTGATAATTATTGCAAAGGAGAATGAATAATGACAAAACATACTTTGACGAAAAAACTGCTTTCGGTTACGCTTTCCGCATTAACGGCTTTTTCATCGGGAGCGGCTGCCATGACGACAGCGTTCTATTCCGCACCTGCCGTTTATGCCGCAGGAGACAGTTTGTCCCCTCAGGATACCAAAATTCTGAAAGCGGAAGAAAAAATGATGATGGGAATGGCAAAGGAGGCTTTTAAGTCGATTCCGTTTTTCGGCGTATTTGCAGACTCCCTGGACTCCATTCTCGACCTGACAGGTGCTTTCGGAGGAGGCGGCAGCGGAGGAAGCGGTGTCAGTCGTGAAGACCTTGATAAGCTGAGAGAACATCTTGACGAAGAGTTGAATCATATCAAGGCGGATATTGCCAGACTTGGCGTTGACCTGAAAAATGAGATAAACATGACTTTCTATGCAGGCAATTTGGGACAGGAACTGGTGGATATGCACACAACATCTTCACTGAATGCCGACAACATCGCCAGATATAAAAACAGTGCGGATTATCCTACGGAAAACGACAGGTTGGTTATGGTAGCATCACTGATCGGCAATACAAATGATTGGAGCAACAACAAACAGAATCTTGTGTACAGAATACACCAGATAGGACTGCTCCTCAAAGGCACCACCTACTCCGATTTGGACGGCAAGAGCCTCTATCAGAAAGTCTATGATTATTATGCCAAAAAGAGCCTGTTTTCCGGCGAAATCTACGATAAGGCTGTTCCGTATATCAACAGCGTTGTCTATGAATATCTCTATGCCTATTCCGTTTTGATGGAATGTATGGAGGCTTCGCTGAAAGTCGCAAGATTTACCGCAGAAGACGAAAAGGCACTTTCTGATAAGGTATCCGAGGAATATAAAAAGATAAAATCAAACAGTGCCAGTGTGATTGCAGAGGAAGTCGGTGCAGAAACACTGTTATTGTTCAATTTCCAAAATGAGAAAAGTCTTGTTTCCCAATACTCGAATTTCCTTTATAATGCCGAAAACAACCGTTTTACTTATCTGAATAAAGGCACAACACTGAAGGCTGTCAAATCCACGCTGGGCAGTTATGAACCGGGTTCCGAAAGCGAAGTCGGCGAAATAAAGATAGTAAAAACAAACGGAAGTACCGACACAAATGCTCACAGTGCCTATAAAAAAGAAAAAAGCCGTCTTGAAAACGCACTTAGCCGTTACAGTGTCATTCCATGCTCAAACATAGGTCAAATGGGAAACTATGTTTCGGAAAACTATGCAAATAGCGGTTCTGTATGGAATTTTCTCAAAAACATAGGTTTTACCTACACGGCTCCCGACAACAGAACCAATATGTTAGTTACCAATTCCAAAGTGCGTGATGATAACCCGTCTGCCGCCGACGGAAGCGGTTACAACACTTACGAACATCGTTATTATTTGGGATATAATGGTTATGTTTACAATAATCAGAGTTTCTCGCCGGAAGACATCACGGTTTATGCACTGGTCGACAAAAAAGAAAGGGACAAATTGGCTTATCAGGCGATAACCTATAATCATTTCTACCGTACTTATATTGCCTCACCTGCCAATAGCAAGCCTGTAAATCTTTTCTATTTTGAGGGAGCAGATGAATTTAAGAATACTTCGACATTCGATTATGATATGGAAACCAATATGCTGACGGTCACAGCCAAATCAACGGGAGCAGCCGGCAGGCAGGATATCAGGGTGCAGTACAGGGAAAATGCTGATGATAATTGGACGACATCTTATGCTCCAACGACTGTCATTACCCTGAAAGACGGCTGTACTTATGAAGTCCGTACCGTCATTTCTGATGAGAGTGGCAATAAAGAAACCACCGATACACAGTATATTACAACACCGGCATTACCGGTACTTGTTGAAAGCAAGGAACCCTATATTGACGATAACGGTGACTATAAACTTGGCATAGTAAAGCATTATGAGTATAACGGCAAAAATTATGCCGTGAATACAGACGGCAGCAGGGGCGAAAAATTGAGTGATATTACATTATCTTACTTTGAATTTGAACTTCTGTCGGATAATACATACCAAATCAGCTATTATACCGGTGAAAAAATTCCCAATAATGAACTTGTTATTCCCAAAACCTACAACGGCAGGAAAATAACAGTTTTGAGCCAAAACGAAAGTACGACATTCTTCAAGGATTACAAAACAGGACGAAGAGGCAGCAATTTCACGCTTGTTCTGAACGAAAATATCACCACCATCAATAAATACGCTTTTTATAATACCAAACTAAATAAAGTAATGGGAGATACCTCAAATCTGAATAAAATCGATGCGTCTGCTTTCGGAAGTCTTGGCAGCCTTGAAATTCACTTGGATTACCCCGGTCAAATCAATAATACAAAAGGTGCTATGCTCAGTACAAATGCTGTTATCTATCTGAAACATTCAACCACCTTTAAGGGCGATAATATGTGTAAAAGTGTCAGCTATCGTTTCAGTGATGCACACAGCTTTGAAAATCCTGTCTGGTATTGGTCTTACGATTATGAAGTGGTTACCATGACTGTCACCTGTACCAACGAGAGATGTCAGGAAACACAGATGTTCTATGCCAATATAACATCAAAAACCGAAAACGGCACCACATACTATACAGCGACTGTTGATTATAACGGCAAGATTTATAAGGATTCAAGAGAAGTTGCACATACACACACTTACTCAGCTCCCGTATGGCAGTGGTCTGATGACCACAGCACAGCAAAGGCAGTATTCACCTGCAAAGGCGGTGACGATACACAAACCGTTAATGCAGCCGTGAAACAGACGGAAGAAACTGACAAAATCGTTTACACCGCAACGGCACAGTTTGAGGGCAAAACCTACACAGATACCTATACAGAGGAAAAACCGCATACGCACACCTACGGTGCACCCGTCTGGAACTGGTCGGACGATTTCGACACGGCAAAAGCAACTTTCACCTGTACGGAATGCGAATATCAGGAAACTGTCAACGCTAACATCACAAAGACAGAGGAAAACAACAAAATAACCTATACGGCAACAGTCACATTCGGTGGCAAGACCTATACGAATACAAAGATTGACATATATCAGTATGTTTCCGCAACAGAACCGTATATTGACGATAACGGGGCCTATATTCTCGGCATGGTCAGCCACTTTGAAAAAAACGGCAAAAATTATGCCGTGAATGCCGACGGCAGTATTGGCAAGGAACTGAACGACATTTCGGTATCCTATTTTGATTTCGTACTCAACGGCAATACCTATGCGATCACTCATTACAAGGGTTCTTATGCTTCACTGAAAAACAATGAACTGGTGATTCCCAAGACCTTTAACGGCAAGAAAATTACCGGAATCGGTTCTTTCAAACAGTCTGCCGACACGGAAGAAAATTATTTCATGCAGGCAAAAGGCAAAGAAACGCAGTTCACTCTGACACTGAACGAAAATATCACCGAAATCTATGAGAATGCCTTTTATGATGCATATGTCACGACAGTAACGGGCAATACCTCTTCTCTCAATAAGATCGGTATGTTTGCATTTGCGGATGCGAACTCCCCGGGCTACTATTCGCTGGACATCAAGCTTGATTATCCCGGTGACATTGTTTGTGGTCTTTTGGCATTTAATTCCATGAATGTCACAGTACGCATGAAGCATTCGGCAAATTTAACATTGGAAAACGATGCAGTTGATTTTGGTGCGAGAAAAATCAATTATGTGTTCACTGCTCCTCACGCTTACGGTGAACCGACATGGAAATGGTCTGACGACCACAGCAGTGCCACAGCAACCTTTACTTGCACCTATCAAAAATGCGGACACACCGAAACCGTTGATGCAACAGTGACAAAGACGGAAAAAGACAATAAAATCATCTACACGGCAACGGCAGTTGCTGACGGCAAAACCTACACTACTGCCTACGAAGAAAAAAAGCATATCCATACCTACGGCACACCCGTTTGGAACTGGTCTGACGATTTCAGCACGGCAAAAGCAACTTTCACCTGTACGGACGGTGACGATACACAAACCGCTGACGCAAAAATCACCAAGACAGAGGAAAACGGCAAAATAACCTATACGGCAACAGCTACATTTGACGGCAAGACCTATACGGATACAAAGACGGAAATATATCAGTATGTTTCAGCGACAGAACCGTATATTGACGATAACGGTGCCTATATTCCCGGTACAGTCAGCCACTTTGAAAAAGACGGTACAAACTATGCCGTAAATGCAGACAACAGTGTCGGCAAGAAACTTGACGATATTTCGCTGTCATACTTTGCTTTTGAACTCCTTTGGAATGATGAATATCAAATCAACTGCTATACAGGCTCATATGATTTGCTGAAAAATGATGAACTTGTGATTCCAAAGACCTTTAACGGCAAAAAAATCACCCATCTTGGCGGGACAGACGGTTTTATGAAGGCATCAGGTGCGAATAAACAGTTTACTCTTGTGCTGAATGAAAATATCACCCATCTTAACAGCAAAGTTTTTTCAGGCACGCTTGTCGAAAAGGTAACAGGAAATACTTCAGGTCTTGCCGAACTTGGCGGAAACTCTGTTTTTGCAAATGTAAACAGTAAAGGCGGATATAAACTGGATATTCAGTTGGACAACCCCGGAAGAATTACGTGCGGTTACAAATGCTTTGAAAATGTAGATGTTACAGTACGCATGAAACATTCGGCTGTCCTTGAAACAAAATTTGCTTTTGCTAAAAATATCACATATATTTTTACCGATGCACATACCTATCAGCAGGCATGGACATGGTCCGATGACCACGACAGTGCCACATTGACATTGACTTGTACCAATGAAAAATGCAGGCACACCGAAACCGTTCAGGCAGCCGTGACGAAGGCAGAGAAAAACGATAAAATCATTTATACAGCAACGGCGGTTGTTGACGGAAATACCTACACCAACACCTACACCGCTAAAAAAGAGATTGTATATTACAGTGTCACTGTTGCAGACATTGCAAACGGTACTGTAACTACTGATAAGGACTCCGCTCCCGAAGGTGAAACGATTCATCTGACCGTAACGCCCGATGACCGATATAAGCTCGGTACGCTTACTGTCAAAGACGCAAACGGAGAAACCGTTGCCGTAACGGATAACAGTTTCGTTATGCCTGCCGGCAATGTTACGGTCAATGCAAACTTTGCTTTGAGAAAAGTGAATATCTCTGTAGGAGGAATTGGCATCAATGCAGATAACTGCTCGGACATTCTCGGCAACGGTACGGCAAGCTACGATTTTGATACCAATACTTTGACACTGAAAAATGCCGATATTGAAGTTACCAACGGTTTCGGCATACGCTATAACGAGAATTCAAGTCTGCCGTTCACTATTGTTCTTGACGGTGAAAACCGCATTGCAGACAATAACAATGATGGTTCCGGCACCTGCTATGGAATGGCATTGTATGCAGCGGCTCCCGGATTTATCATAAGCGGCAGCGGAACACTGGATATTAAGATGGAATCCGACAGTTCCCGTATCGGTATCCATGCGAGAAAAGCATTGAAAATTGACGGCATTAAATTGTCTGTCGATGTTACAGGCTCTGAAAATTCTGTCGGTGTTGACCTCGTGTACGGAGATTCTTCTCTTAATCTGCAAAATACGGCTCGTATGAAAATCAATGCCGGTGGATTTGCTTTGCAGAGTAACAGAAATGTCCGCAATCTGAATGTAGGAGATGACTGTTTCTTTGAGGCAGTTTCCACAATGCAGTCATTCAACGGAAATATCAATCTGACCGACAGTCACCCGACTGTCACGGTCAATATCAATCCGACAGCGGACGGCTCCGACGATTGGGACGGGAAAACTTCTCTGACAAGCTATAAGTATATTTGTCTGCATGGAGATAACACTGCCTATGGTGTGACAGTCGTTACATCACAGCATGGAACCGTGACGGCCAGTAAGGAATCTGCTCTTGAGGGCGAAGAGGTTACTCTGACTGTTACTTCTGATACAGGCTATGAGCTGACTGCTCTGGAAGTTAAAGATGAAAATAACAGCGATATTACTGTTACTGACAACAAATTCATCATGCCTTCAAGTGATGTGACGGTTTCGGCAGACTTTACTGTAAAGAAATATACTGTTACATGGAAAAACAGTGATACCGTTCTTGAAACGGACGAGAATGTTCCCTACGGCACTGCCCCGAATTATGACGGTGAAACACCGACAAAGGCACCTGATTCACAGTATTCTTACACATTCAAAGGCTGGTCGCCTGAAATCAGTGATGTAACGGACGATATAACCTATATGGCAGAGTTTGAAAGCAAGCTGCACACCTATGGTGAACCAACTTGGAATTGGTCTGACGATCACGGCACAGCAAAGGCAACATTTACTTGTACTGATTGTGAATATACCGAAACTGTCAACGCTGTTATCACCAAGACGGAAGAAACAAACAAAACTGTCTATACGGCAACAGCTGAGTTTAATGGCAGGACTTATACAGACACCTGTACAGAAGCAGCAAAAGAAACTTATGTTTATTATCCAGCGGCAGAGCCTTATATTGATGAAAGCGGAGCGTATATTCTCGGATATATTGAGCATTACGAGTATATGGGCAAATATTATGCCGTTGGAAATGATAAATCCGTAGGCGAAGAAATAAGTGATATTTGGATATCTTACTTTGCTTTTGAATTGCTTGATAATGATACCTATGCAATCAAGTATTATACAGGCAAGACAAAGAACCTGACGGAAATTGTCATTCCTAAAACTTTCAATGGCAGGAAAATAACTGTTTTGGGTACAGATGAGCTTGATGTGTTCATAAAATCGGGAAAACCGCAGTTTACCCTTGTACTGAACGAAAATATCAGCGAAATCAAGTCAAGTGCCTTTAATACAATAGGTGTAAACAAAGTAACGGGAAATACTTCGGGACTTAATAAAATAGGGGATTATGCTTTTTCATGGGCGAACAGGACAGGAAATTATGAATTGGATATAACCCTTGATTATCCCGGTGAAATTACAGTAGGCAAAACGATTTTCAATCATGTCAATGCAACAGTCCATATCGGAGATACCACAACATTCAGCAGTACAAAGTTCGGGGCTTCAAAAATCGTTATAATAGAGAGTTTTGGAAGTGAAAATAATCCTTATCAGATATATTCAGTTGATGATTTGGAAAAGTATCTTACTGACAGTCAGTATACAGGAAAGTATATCAAGCTGTATGATGATATAACTCTGAATGAAACAGATGATCTGATGTATCATTTCGGCAAGGATACGGTTATGGTTTTGAATGATCACACGCTTACATTGAACAATGCTGCCCTTTTCATTGATAATTGCTCTTTGACTGTAATGGATAGTATTACAGCAGGTATGATTACAAGTAATTACAAAAGGACTGTTATTGTCAGCGAAACAGGCACTCTTAATATTCTGATGGGGGGCATTATTGAAAACACGAATACCGAAGCCGACAGTGCGGTTATCGAAAACAGGGGCACAACTATGATGGAAAGCGGATATATCAATGGTAAGCATTCCTTTGTAAGCGGCGGCGAGTTCTCAAGAATCAGAATAACTGGAGGTACCATTAACGGTACTTTTCTCGGAAGTATCGAGGGGTTTGAACTTACGGGAGGAGGGGCTTTTTCCTTTGACCCAATTGATTATATTGATAAGACAAAATATGAAACGGTAAAAGTTTTCAACGGATATACGATAGTTAATATTGGTCATACAAGTGGTTTCGCACCTGAAACTATCGGTGGAAATGATGAAGAAAACAATAAAGACACCAATTCAGCGGTATCAGCACCCAATAGTACACCAAAAACAGGTGACACAACATCAGCGGTAGCCATTTTGGCATTTTTGTTAAGCAGCCTTGGTGCTGTCATTACACTTGCAAAAAAGCGTAAAAGAAAAGAACAGGCATGATAAATGCTGTCATAATAAACATATCCGCCGCAGGAATAAATTTCTGCGGTGGGTTTGTTCTTTTTAATGGGGTTTACAATTTTCGCTTGCAGTGTAAATTAATGTACGTTTTGCACGTAAACTGTAAATTAATTTACATTTCGGAATTGTATTGCAAATTGTTTTTAACAAAAATTTATATTATGATATAGTCACTGTAAGAGAAAAACAAAAAAATAAAAAAGGGGGATATTTATGGATTACATAATGGAAACTGACGGACTTACAAAAATATATGGTTCAAAAGCAGCAGCAGACAATATCAATATCCATATCCGTGCAGGAGAAATATATGGTTTGATTGGTCGTAACGGTGCAGGAAAAACTACAATTATGAGAATGTTAAGCGGTCTTTCATCTCCAACCAGGGGAACATTTACACTGTTCGGAAAAACAGGAAATCAGGCCCGCAAGGAAATGAAAAATGTCGGGGTTCTTATCGAACATCCCGGACTTTATCCAAGCCTTTCCGCATATAAAAACCTCAAAATCAAGGCAATCGCTATGGGCTGTGATACGAAAAACGGATATATTGAAAATTTGCTGGAATTGGTCGGGCTTGAAAATGTCGGAAATAAGCCGTGCGGTTCATTTTCACTCGGTATGCGTCAGCGTCTTGGCATAGGCTTGGCTTTGGTGGGTGATCCGAAACTGATAATACTTGATGAGCCGATAAACGGTCTTGATCCGCAAGGTATCGTTGAGGTAAGAAAAATGCTTGCACAGCTCAGAGACGAGAAAAAAATAACTGTCATGATTTCCAGCCACATTCTTGACGAACTCGGAAAATTGGCGGATTCATACGGAATTGTCCATGAGGGCAGGTTGGTAGATGAATTCACAACAGACGAGCTTCATAAACGCTGCGGAAAATATATTTCCGTCAGGACAGACGATAATGAAGAAGCCGAAAAAGTCCTGAGAAAAGCAGGATTTAAAGAAATTGTTGCTGACAATGACGGATTTATCCGTATCAGCGAAAGACTTGATGATGTAAAGATGGTTGTAAAGAAGTTGGTTGAGGCTGATATAATTCCAAATCATGTCAGCGTATCAGATGTTTCTCTGGAGGATTATTATTTGAGCGTTACAGGGGGTAAGCACAATGGGTAAACTGATAAAAATGGATTTTTACAGGCTTTTCCAGTCAAAGACGTTTTGGATATCGGCAGCCGTTATGTTTTTATTGCAGGGAATCACGTCATTTTCTATGCCTATACTGCAAAAAAATCTTTTGAAATTTGCTTCCGTACCCGTAGAGGATGCAAATGAACTGTTTGACAGCAAGCTTTCCGAAATATTTTCTTCTCCTATGATGTCGTTCTTTATGCTTATTATGTTCATATCTGCAACAACATTTCTTTTTGCGGATATAAGGGATGGCTATATCAAAAATTTTGCAGGTCAGATAGCAAGAAAAGGCTATTCTGCCATATCCAAATTTATTGTAGTTTGTGTACATAATGCTGTTTTTATGCTGCTGGCTTTGTCGGGAAATATTTTGGGTGTACTGCTTTGTCCCGATGCCTCTTTGATAGTCGATTCGGCAGTTGGTTCGGGAATTGTTGTGTTTTTTGTAAAACTGATGCTCAGCTTTGCGATGACATCAATTATATTGTTCCTCACGACAGGTTTGCGTAATAAGACGCTTGCAAGTGTAGTAGGTGTACTTTTCAGCGTAAGTGCTTTGGGACTTCTTTATATGGCTCTCAATCAGCTTCTTTCTATGGTTGGCGTTAAAGATTTTGATGTTTCTAACTATGCCCCCGACCAGTTGTTCGGTTCACAGTTTGATACTGCCGCTGTTGGTGCAGTTATCAATGCAGTGATTGTTTCGATTGTATTTATTGCTGTATTTGTGGGTTTGACCGTGGCGATTTTCAATAAACGTGATGTAAAATAATTTAAGGAGATGTTTGTGATGAAAGAAAAAAATG
Source organism: uncultured Ruminococcus sp. (assembly GCA_902785555.1). GTDB lineage: Bacteria > Bacillota > Clostridia > Oscillospirales > Acutalibacteraceae > UBA1213. The sequence goes on along the minus strand of CACZZB010000053.1, from coordinate 1,344 downwards.
TAAAAGGTATAACAGGTTTGTGTTTTGGTTTGATTGCTATTGTGTTTGCGGCACTTTCAATGATTCCGATGATACAGCTTACAGGTATGGGACTTAACGGAGAAATTTCATTTTTCGGTCAGATAAATATAGTATTTTCCTTGTGTACTTTGGTTTCGGCTGTTATCGCTGTCATATTCGGCGCAATGTCAAAAAAAGATGCCGACAAGCCCGGTCCGAGAAAATCAGGGGTTGTGATAGGAATTATTTTTATTCTAATAGGTCTGATTTCTTTTGGTGTTACAAGTTCTTTTGCTGCAATTACGGAATATATCAACAGTGACGGCAGAACAGGGGTTATTGCGGATACAGTAAAAGACGATCCCGAGCAGCAAAAACAAATGGATGATGTTGTCAAAGCATTTAAGGATAGTGTAAAATAAAAAGCAATTTGCACAAGCTGAATAATGTTTTATTGTTAAAAAGGGAGAAAATTGTTTTTTGAAGCTATTTTGGTGTATATTTGTTGGATATTTGTTGGATATTTGTTGGACATGGTGTGTTAGAATAGTACAAAGCAGTAAAAAATTATTTCAGGAGGCTTTTAAAATGAAAAGTTCAAAAAAGTTTATGGTAAGAGTACTATATGGTCAAGAAAGATTGTACGTTGACATGGAAGATTATTTTGGCGAAATTAATTAAGTGAGGAGAAAAAACGACATGAAAAAAAGAATGATAGCGTTTATTATGGCAGCGGTACTTGCTTTTTCTGTTTCAGCCTGCAATACGGAGAGTGGAGAAAGTAAGACATCAACCGAAAATTCGTCTGTATCGGCTGTTTCTAATGACAGCAATCAGCAGTCACCTCAGTCAGAAAATAAGACAACGGCGTTTGAATATTGGACGGCGGATTCCCCAGCAATGAAGTCTATTATCAATTTCGTTTCGGAGGTAACTGACGAAAAGTCGGATAAGTTCGTTCCTGCCGAAAAGAGAACTGCCGTATTTGATTCCGACGGCACTTTGTACGGTGAACTTTTTCCGACATACGTTGACCAGTGTTTGATGATACACAGACTGGCTCATGATGATACCTACAAGGGAAATGAAGAAGATACAGCTTACTGCAAGGCGTTGGAAGAATATCTTCTGAACGGCGGCGAAAAGCCGAAAGCTCCCCGTTCATCCGGTGATATTATTGCAGAAGCTTTCAAGGGCTTTACCGTAGAGGAATACCGTGAATATGTACGAAAATTCATGTCGGAGCCTGTTGCGGGATTTGAAAATATGACCTATGCCGACGGCTACTATAAACCAATGGTTTCACTTATCAAATATCTTACCGAAAACGGTTTCAAGGTTTAT
>CACZZB010000052.1 GCA_902785555.1 uncultured Ruminococcus sp. | reverse complement strand
TATCCTTCGGTACAGAGATTCGGAGATTTTCAGACAGTTACGATAAGCGTATCGGGACTTGATGACAGATATGCACTTGACGGTGAATCTATATCATCAGAGATAACCGACCTGCTTTGTTCGATACTTTTTGAGCCGAACATAACAGACAACTGTTTTTCAAATGATGATGTTGAGCAGGAAAGACGACAGCTTATCGAAAATATAGATGCTGAATTCAATGACAAGAGAACTTATGCCATAAACAGATGTATCGAGAATATGTGCAGGGATGAGCTTTTTGCGATAGGAAAATACGGCAGCCGTGAAGATGTTGTTGCACTCACTCAGGAAAATATATATAAAGCATGGAAGAATCTTCTTGATAATTCAAGGGTAGAGCTTTATATGCTCGGAAACAATTCTACCGATAAGGCTTTTGATGAATTTACAAAATATTTTGGCGGAAGGTCAAGAAAAATCAGCGGTACAACAAAGATAGTTTCCGAAGTCGGAGAAGTCAGGCGTATCATAGAGACCGAAGAAATAGTACAGTCAAAATTAGTCATGGGATTCAGGAGTGCCGCACCATCAGATATACGGGGAAGAATAGCAAATTCCCTTATGTCGGCAATATTGGGCGGTTCACCTACCTCAAAGCTGTTTATGAATGTCAGGGAAAAGCAGAGTCTTTGCTATTACTGTGCAAGCCGTGTCGATAATCAAAAGGGAATAATGCTGATAGACAGCGGTGTTGAAACGAAGAATATAGACAAAGCAGAAAGTGCGATATCCGAACAGCTCAATTCACTCATGCGTGGAAATATTACGGACGAGGAATTTGATTCAGCCAAAAAAGTCCTCAAAAATGTATATATATCCACTCTTGATAATCTCGGAGCAATGCAGTCATGGTATATATCGGGCGTGTTGGGTTCATGCCTGACTTCACCCGTTGAAGAAGCCGCTATTGTTGACGAGATAACAAAAGATGAAGTTATAGGATTTGCGAATGAGCTTAAATTGGATACAGTATTTTCACTTATAGGAAATTGATTTTTTAGAAAAAAGGGGAAAACGTCTTATGAATTTTGAATTGATAGAGAACGAGCGTATCGGAGAAAAATATTATAAAATGCATCACAAATCGGGGCTGACCATTATCGTATATCCCAAAGAGGGATTCAATTCGACCTATGCTTTGATAGGAACAAGTTTCGGTTCAATAAATAACCGTTTTATCACAGACGGCAGGGAAATAAAAGTGCCCGATGGAACAGCACATTATCTTGAACACAAGCTGTTTGAAAGTGAAGAAGGAGATGCTTTCACACAGTATGCAAAAACAGGTGCCCTTGCAAATGCCTATACATCTTTTGAAAAGACCTGCTATCTTTTTTCATGTACCGAAAAATTCGGAGAATCCCTTGAAATACTTCTTGACCTGATACAGTCACCGTATTTCACCCCCGAAACTGTTGCAAAGGAACAGGGAATTATCGGACAGGAAATAAAAATGTATGATGACAGTCCCGACTGGCGTGTGATGATGAATCTTCATCAGGCTATGTATCATAATCATCCGATAAATATAGACATAGCGGGAACGGTTGAAACTATTGCCGAAATAACTCCCGAAATACTCTATGAATGTTATAACAGCTATTATAATCTTAATAATATGGTCATGTGCATATCAGGAAAGGTATCTCCCGAGGAAGTCCTTGAAATTGCCGACAGAAAATTAAAGGACAGTTCCGCTTTCAGTACGGAAAGTATATTCCCCGATGAACCCTATGAAGTCAAATCAAATTATACGGAACAGCGTTTGCCTGTTGCAGTACCGATGTTTTGTCTCGGATTCAAGGAAAAAGCCGATAATAAGCCTGTCAGCGTAAAAGAAAGCATTTGTACGGATATTCTGCTTGAAGCCTTTGCAAATGAGAGTTCCTCACTTTACAGGAAACTCCTTGACAAAAAGCTGATAAATTCCACTTTTGATGCAAGTTATTTAGGCGGTCTGGGTTATCGTGCAGTCGTGTTCGAGGGCGAAACACATTCTCCTTCGGAAGTTGCCGAATGTATACGAAATGAGGTTATAAAACTTAAAGAAAACGGAATTTCACGGGAAGATTTTGAAATTGCAAAGCGTTCTTTGTACGGCAGGACTGTATCTGTCTTTGACAGCCCGTCAGCGATAGCATCAAATGTCATCAGTCTTGAATTTCTGGGCAACACTGTTTTTGATATGCTGGAAGAAACAGCCAATGTTACACTTGAAGATGTCAATGAAAGACTGAAAAATCAGCTTGACCCTGACAATTATTCCCTGTCAGTTATAAAAGGAATAGATGACTGATTTCGGGGAGGAATTTTCTTGTATAATGTGCAGTTCCCCGGATTGGGCATAAGCCTGAATATAGACCCTGTTGCTTTCAGTATAGGCGATTTCAGTGTATATTGGTATGGTATCATAATAGGTGTCGGTTTTATCCTTGCACTTTATTTCGCACTGAAAAATTTGAAAAATTTTGGAATAAAATCGGATGATTTTATTGACTGTGTAATAACAGGCTTTATATTCGGGATAATCGGTGCAAGGTTATATTATGTTATTTTTAAATGGGATTACTATTCCCAAAATTTGAATGAACTTTTCGCAATACACAACGGAGGACTTGCCATATATGGCGGAATAATATCGGCACTTGTTTCGGGCTGTATTGTCGCAAAAATAAAAAAAGTTCCTGTATTTGCGACCCTTGATATAGCTTCAATGGGATTTCTGATAGGTCAGGGAATAGGCAGATGGGGAAATTTCGTCAATCAGGAGGCTTTCGGTACTGAAACGTCACTCCCTTGGAGAATGGTCAGTGAAAATACAAACGGTATAGGTGTACACCCATGTTTTTTGTATGAATCAATATGGTGTTTATTGGGATTTGTATTGCTCTATATTTTCAGCAAAAAATACCGCAAATATGACGGACAGATATTTTTATTATATCTCGTATGGTACGGTCTTGAAAGAATGATTGTCGAGGGACTCCGTACAGACAGTCTTTATATATTTAATTTGAGAGTGTCACAGATACTTGCAGGAGTGACAGTTATAGCCGGGATAGTTCTTTTGACAGTGTTCAGAAAATGCACGTCAAAAGCTGTTGATAGAATTACGGATTCTGATGTCAAAGCAGATGAATAAAAGAAAGGAATGATTTATAATGACAAAAACAGAGGGATTCTATAAAATCAATGGCTATGTTTACTATGGAGAATATTTTGATGAAGATGTATTGAATGAAAGTACTATGAGATTTGTAAATCCCGACAGAATAAAAATTGACCGTCCTTTTAAAGACAATGATACCTTAGTTGATTTTAATCAAAATCATTTTCTTACAGAACCCGAACTTGCAAGTTTCAAAAGAGGTCTTGATATTCTTCAAAAGGTCTTATGTTCTGAAAAAACTGTTGAAGGAAATTTTCCTGATAATATGGAAGTGCCTGCCGAAATAAAATATTTGTATGAATGTCTGCAAAATATTCCCGAACTTTTCGAGGGCAAGGAAAGATTTTTAAAACCCAATGAAATATATATTGACAATAACAATTTGGTTTTTTACAAATCGAAAAGAACCCCCACGGGATTTTCATTGGAAAGACATACTGTAATGCGTTATTATAAAAAAGAATGGTCATTTTATGAATATGATATAAACTTTATGCAGTTTGTTTTTCAATATATATCTTCACATTATATTTATAAAGTCTGTCCATATTCTTTAAAAGCGATTTTGCGTGGAGAAATAAAAAGTTCATTCAACAAAGAAAATGCTGAGTATCTTCAAAAAGCCTTTGGAGATACTATGAGATTTTTGAAAGAGTATAGGAATTACAACCATTATATTTTATACGGTGAAAACAAAAGTCTTATTTGGTATCGTTCAAGCGGAATGTATGCTGATATGTATATAGGCAGTTGTGATGAAACGACTTTCAACGAAATTATAGATTGTGTTCCGTCTGAGTGGAAACCTCAATGGAAACAAATGAAATGATAGCGAATAATCTCATGTCAGAATGTGGCATGAACAAAGATGAAATTGAACAATTTTTATAATTTAAAGGAGTGCATTAAAAATGGCAAAAGTAATAAGCGGTAAAGAGGTTTCTGCAAAGGTTAGAGCAGATGTTAAAAAAGAGTGCGAACAGCTTAAAGCACAGGGTATAAATCCAGGTTTGGCTGTAATTATCGTAGGTGACGACCCTGCATCGAGAGTTTATGTCAATAACAAGAAAAAGGCTTGTGCAGAAGTGGGATTTGTTTCGGAGGAGTATGCACTTCCGGCTGAAACTACACAGGAGGAACTCCTTGCACTTGTCGAGAAACTCAATAATAAACCTGAAATAAACGGTATACTGTGTCAGTTGCCGTTGCCGAAACATCTTGATGAAAAGGCTGTTATAAATGCCATTTCTCCTCTCAAGGATGTTGACGCATTCCACCCGTCAAATGTCGGTAAAATCATGATAGGTGACTATCACTTTTTGCCGTGTACGCCTGCCGGTGTAATGGAACTGATACATTCGGAGAATATTGACGTAAACGGCAAAAACTGTGTTGTCATCGGCAGAAGCAATATTGTCGGAAAGCCTATGGCAATGCTTTTGCTTCACGAAAACGGCACTGTAACTATCTGTCACAGCAGAACGAAAAATCTTAAAGAGATATGCAGTCAGGCAGATATACTTGTAGCGGCAGTGGGCAGACCGAAATTTGTCAAGGCTGATATGGTAAAAGACGGTGCAGTAGTGCTTGATGTCGGCATAAACAGAGATGAAAACGGCAAACTTTGCGGAGATGTTGACTATGCAGAGGTTGAGCCGAAAGCATCATATATTACCCCTGTACCGGGCGGAGTAGGACCTATGACGATAGCCATGCTTATGAAAAACACCCTCAAAGCCGCCAAAATTCAGAATGGTATTGAGTGATGTAAATTATAATTTTGGGAAGAAAAATGGATTACGATAAATTTTATTCAATTTTAAATCAGAAATTCGGAATATTGCCTCCGGATAAATATACCCAAGATTGGCAATGGGAATGTGGAAAATGGGAACAAACAGAAGATTATATATCGTTCTATAACGATTATGTTGCTTCACTGAACAATAGTCAAAAATATGACCTGATAAATATGATTATTCAAGGATTTGATGATATGTTTATCGAATGTTTTAATGTTGATTCAGCATATAGAGAAACAATATGGAACAAAATAAAAGATATTTTGATAAATGATAAACAAACACATATAGAAACTATCAAATATTGGTCTTGCCTTGGTCAATCTTTAGATGATTCTTTTCGTGCTGCAAAATATATGAGGGAATTATTATGAATTGGAAATTTATAACGCCTTTGAAATCTACAAATTTAATAACCGAATACGAGGAAAAGATTGGATATAAGTTTCCGGAGGATTTCAAGGAGTGCATAAAGCAAAATAATTATGGCTATCCTGAAAATAAATTTTTTTACTCTTGGAAGGGAAAGTGTAAACGTAAAAGAGTTTTTAATTACCTTTTTTCTTTCAACAAAGATGACATAACTTCTATTTGGAATTATAATGATTGGCGTGAAAGATTCAGTGATTGGGTTAAATATTCCAATGGTGAAATAGAAAATTATGTTGTATTTGCCGGCGACGCTTTTGGAAATTTTATCGGCTATGATAAGAGAAATAATGGAATAGTTTTCATAAATCATGAGCAACTTGGTTCGGCAGTTGAGAAAATATCAGACAGTTTTACAGAATTGATGAACAGCTTGAAAAGCAAATAGTATGATAAATTCTGATTTATCTGCAAAAATTCAGAACGGTATTGAGAAAGTTAGATTGGAATTTAGTGGAGGAATCAATCGCTAATGAAAGTAGTTACACTCTGTGGAAGTATGAGGTTTTTTAAACAAATGCAGGAGATTGCAATAAAACTTGAAGCAAAACATGGTTATTGTGTAATCATGCCTCTTGATGGTGTGAACATTCCGCTGAGCGAAGAAGATATAGGAGCTTTGGGTAAGGCTCATTATAAAAAGATTGATATTGCCGATGCTGTATATATTATGAATATAAATGGTTATATTGGCAAAACAGTTTCAGAAGAAGTGCGTTATGCAAAAGAGCATAATAAGGAAATTATTTTTCACGAAACTTGATATAAAATAAATTCAGATTTACAGGGGGGAAAATGACATGGATAAAACGGAATTCAATAAATCTCAGGTAATAAAATATCTGATAGTGACATTTGGAATAGCATATACAATACAGATAGTTGTATGGCTTCTGTACAATAGCGGATATACAATGATAGGTCAATGGGTGATGGCAGTTATGATGTTTGCACCGATGACAGGGGTACTGCTTTCGGGCGGAAAACTCAATGGCATGGGCTGGAAACCGCATATCAGACAAAATTGGAAAACGATTCTTATCGCATGGTTTTCTCCTCTGATACTGACAGCGATAGGTGCAGGACTATATTTTACGGTGTTTCCGTCACACTTCGATTTAAGCGGCAGTTATTTTATAGAAATGGGCGGAGAAGATGCCCTTAAACAAATGGAAGAACAGGGCTTATCATATCCTATGCTTATTCTTATCTCCTCAATAGTCTGTATTACATACGCACCGATATTTAATATGCTTGTTGCAGTAGGCGAAGAATCAGGCTGGAGAGGATTTTTATATCCGCAGTTAAAGACAAAATTCGGAAAAAGACTTGGCTGTATAATAGGCGGCATTATATGGGGCTTGTGGCATTGTCCTTTGATATGGCTTATCGGATATGAATATGGTACGGATTATATCGGATTTCCAATAGTTGGTATGCTTGCATTTTGCGTTATCACGGTCGCATTGGGAATTATATGTGACTGGCTGTATGAAAGAAGTAAATGCATATGGATACCTTCAATTTTTCATGGAGCATTCAATGCAGCAGCAACTATTCCTCTGTGTATTACAATAGCAAATACAGGTTCAATGAGACTGTTGGGTTCAGCACCAAACGGACTTTTAGCAGGCTTGCCGTTTATCATACTTGCACTGGTACTGTTTATAAAATCGAAAAGTAAGGAAAATGCAAAATGAAAGCTAAAAAAATAGGAAAAATAATTTTAAGAATATTGCTGATTATATTTATACTTTTTGTAGTGTTTGTTATAGGTGTATTTGTATTCCATCAGATAAAGAGAAATGAAGAAATGGATATGCTCAAAATAAAGGGTTATTATAATCCCGTTTCGGTGGGAGACCATAATATCAATGTCGCAAAGTTCGGAAATCCCAACGGCAAACATACAATAGTTGCAATGGCAGGAATGGGAATGGGTGACTATCCTGTTTCTGTGAGAAAAGCAACAGCCGAAGTCGAAAAAGATAATTTGCTTGTATTTCCCCAACGTGAGGGCTATGGACTGAGTGACGGTACAGATGCTGAAATGACCATTGAACATATCATTGAGGAATACAGGACAGCTCTCAAAAATGCAGGCATTGCACCGCCTTATGTTCTTTTGCCTCATTCTATCGGCGGTCCGTATGCGACTTATTGGGTAAGCAAATATCCCGATGAAATAGAGGGTGTTGTAATTTTTGACGGTACTCCGCTTGACGGAGAGTCACTTTATGATATACCCTATCATGAAGTTGATTTGGGTGATAAGTTCAAGTCATTCCTTTGTACAATGGGTTTTTCAAGGCTTGTGTTAAGGCAGAATAATTATTTGTATCCTGCTTATTATTCCGATGAGGAACAAAAATTAGGTGATGCACTTATGCTGATGACATGGGAAAAGGTCAGCGTTGTATCGGAAAGCGGTCTCACTGCACAGAACTGTAAAAAGGCATATGAAAACATAGTGACCAATGATGTGCCGAAAGTGTATATCTGTGCAAGCAGCGGATATGAAAGCCGAGAGGATATTATAGAGAATAATAATTGGGTAAATGAACAAATAAAAAGAAATAATTTGAACTTGCCTTTGCGTGAAACAAATGATGAAATGGTGCGAACACTTCTTGATGCCTGCAAGGAGAATAATCAGAATATAATATATCCGTATGCCGAAAAGATGGGCAACTGTGAGGTTGTACTTCTTGGGGGAGACCATCAGATATATCAGCAGAGACCTGAAGAATGTGGAAAGATATTAAAGGATTTCGTTGATGGTCTTGATAAATGAAAGGATGATTTTAATGAAGATTTTACATAAGATCTTTGGCGGAATAAATCTGACTTGGCTCAAGGTTATTATCTTGGCTGTAGTTATGGGAGTATATACAGGACTTATCAATCAAGTGCCGTTTTTATTGGATACGTCTTTCAGAGATATTGCCATATCATTTGAATGGTGGATATTTTTCGGTATTTTTATCATAATGAACTCAAAAAGCAATCTTGATTCGGCTTTGAAATGCTTTGTGTTCTTTTTGATAAGTCAGCCGTTGGTATATCTTGTTGAAGTGCCGTTTTTGGGCTGGGAAGTAATGAACTATTACAGAAACTGGATATTATGGACAGTGCTTACATTCCCGATGGGATTTATCGGTTACTACATGAAAAAGGACAAATGGTGGGGATTATTTATTCTTACACCGATATTACTGCTTTTGGGCGATCACTATGCTAGTTTTTTAGGTGAAACAATATTTTCATTTCCAAATCATTTATTAAGCTGTATTTTCTGTGCAGTTACCATGATAATATATGTCATTGCGATATTCAATGGCAAAAAAACGAAAATTGCAGGTTTAATCATAAGCGTATCGCTGATAGCCGTTTTTACGGTGATGACAGTATTGAATCCGACTGTATATGATACAGTTGTTATGACAAGCGATGCAAAAAGTGAAGTTTATTTTGACGAGTCATATAAGGTGTATTTGTCGGATGAAAGCTTTGGCACACTTGACGTTGATGTTCATAAAGGAGAAACAAAAGAAGAAGATTTTTATCTGCTTCATGCGGTGTTTAAAAAAGCAGGTAAAACGGATGTCATAATTGAATCACCAGGCGGTGAAAGAAGCGTTTATGAAATAGATATAAGAAGACATGATTACGATTTAGTGAAAAAGTAACATACGGAGAATGAGAATATGAGCCTCTTATATTATGATTTCAAATCGGAATATGAAATGATGTTTTCTGCATGGGTGTGGGTGAACTTTATGAACAGGGACTTATTTCGAGCCTGACAGAAATTTAATGTTTTGTAAAAGGTATTCATACGACAATTATGGAGAGCGGAAAACTTGCAAAATTCATTGAAACTGCAAAAACACATAACATATATACAGGCAAAAATTGAAATAAAATAAGGTGAAAGAGATGTCGGAAGTAACTGTAAAATATAATTAACTGACTGCGGAAGAATTTATTTTATTGTGGGAAACTGTATGGGGACAAGCACCCTCTCTTGAACAAACAAAACTTGCAATGGAACATACACTGTTCAGAGTATCTGTTTTTGACGGAGATAAAATAATTGCTATGGCAAGAATGTTGGGCGATATGGGACTTGACTATTACATAAAAGATGTTGTCGTAAGACCTGAATATCAGGGCAGGGGCATAGGTCGTATGCTTATCAATGAACTGCTGTCATTTGTTGATAGTAACGGAATAAGCGGTACAGGGATATTTGTTGAACTTTGTGCAGAACCCGATAAAATTCCGTTTTATGAAAAATTCGGTTTTGATTTCAATGAAGAACAAAGATTAAAAATGATGTATCGTGTCAGATAATTTCGGAAAGGAAAATAATATGGATAACAAATCTGCATTCAATGTAAATCAGTATGATGAAAATGTACGCAAGGTCATTCGCTTACGATAAAAGAACATTTTGAGCTTCTGAAAAAAACAGGTTTTAAAGTGTCCGAATTATTCTGGCATTCCTATATGCAGAGTGGATTTTATGCCATAAAATTTTAATGATAGGAGAATATAAAATGAGCGGATATATAACATTTTGGTCTAAAGATTATGTAAAAGAGCTTGAAAAGCATGGTGATAAAGGACCTTTTTGTGTTGTATACGGAAGCCATCATACAAGAATGCCGTCTGTTTCTTCTTTGAGAGTGGGGGATATTATTTATCCTGTTGCAATAAAGGATAAAACCTTGGCTGTAATGGCAAGACTGCCTGTTGAAATGATTGAGCCGGCATATAATTATCTGATAAGAGAAACGGGCTTGATATTTTCCTCTCTGATACCTGAAGGAATACTTGTAAAAAGTCAGTGGAAACATGGAGAATTTAATCAATTTAACGGGGGAATGGGGTATACAGGTGAAGTAGAGTTGCCTGATAATATACATACTGTTGTAAAAGAAAATGAGCTTGTTATGAAACCGCATAAATTTCATCAGGAGCCTATAACCTGTTGTGCAGAAGTCGCTGTAAGCGGAAAAAACGGTTCATCTATTGAAGCAAGGCTTATTCCGTTTGATGTGGTTCCGTCATTTCGCTTCGGCGAAACTAAATCTTCTCAAAAGCCTTTGGTAACTGATAAAAACGGTCATCTGACATCATTGTCATTGAGTGGTTTTACAAGAAAAATGAGTGAAGAAACATTTTCGTATTTTGAAAATATGTTTGCAAAATAAAGGAACAAAATTATGGTCTGGCTTGGAACTTATGCAATGAGAAAGTCAAAAGCGGTTGAACTGAGATTGTATGCACCTCAAAAGGAAAAAATTTTCCTTGATTTTTTACCGCTTAAAGAATCTTACGAAGAAAATTGGAATCCCTCGTGGGAAGAATGGCATTGCTATTATAAACGACTGAGAATATATCAGCAGGATTATAATTTGCTTTTGGGGTATTTTAAAAAGATATATCCGACAAAGGATGCGTTTGACGGTACGCCTGAACTTGTATTTGATGTGTGTTTTGATAATTGGATAGGCAAAGACGACTGGAAGATAATCATTGACGAAATTCAGAAAGATATTGATAACCATTTGGAAAGTGAAAAAGAGTTTTTTCTGAAATTTCTTGAATGGCTGAATGAAGCACTTGAATATACAAATATCATTGTAGTTGAGGGAAATTTATAATTTGAGGTGATGAAATGAAACTGACGCTTGAAACAGATAGATTGATTTTAAGACCGTTCCGTGAAGATGATGCCGAGGATATGTTTTACGGCTGGGCAAGTGATGATGAAGTGACAAAATATCTTACATGGAACACCCATAAAAATATAGATGAAACAAAATATATTCTTGATTTATGGATAAGCGAATATGAACAGCCCGAAAGACTGAATTTTGCCGTTGAACTGAAAGACGGAAATAAACTGATAGGCGGAATAGATGTTGTAGGATATGACAAGGGAGTGCCTGCAATAGGCTATAATCTTGCTAAAAAATATTGGAACAACGGCTATATGACAGAGGCTTGCAAATGTTTGTTGAATTACCTGTTTTCAAACGGATATACGGAGGTCAGAATTGATGCAATGGCTGAAAATATCGGTTCTAACAGGGTCATCCAAAAATGCGGAGGCATTCTTGTCAAAACGGAAGATGTTTTCAGACCGTTGAAAAATAGCAATGTTCTTGTAAACAGATATATTGTAAAAGCGGAGTGATAAAATGAAAGAACTTTTTTCAATAGATTTTCATGATTACAGAGATAGTGACAAAGTGTTTAAAAGACCGTCTGCAAGGGGAATAATAATAGAGGAACAGAAAATTGCTTTGGTATACAGCAAAAAGGAAAATTACTATAAGTTTCCGGGTGGCGGTATAAAACAGAATGAAGATATGAAAGAAGCTCTTATAAGAGAGGTAAGGGAAGAAGTCGGCTTGACGGTAATTCCAGAGAGTATAGAAGAATTCGGCAGTGTTATGCGAAGGCAAAAAAGCAATAATGAACCTGATACAGTATTTGAACAGGAAAATTTTTATTTTCTGTGCAGAGCTGAAAATAGTATACTTGAACAAGAGCTTGACGATTATGAGAAAGAAGCTGAATTTATACTGAGATTTACGGACATAGATGAAGCTATAAAAATCAACGGAGATTATCACAGTGATGATAAGTTCAATGAAATAATGATAAAAAGGGATATGAAAGTCTTGCAGCTTGTAAAGGAGATTTTTAGATTATGATACTTTTTATAAATGCGTGTGTGAGGGATAATTCAAGAACAAAACGTATTGCAGATTATTTTCTCTCAAAGAAAAATGAAGATTTTGTGGAAGTTCGTTTGTCGGAATGTAAATTTCCTGTTGCCGACGAAAATTTTATCAATGAAAGAAGCAGGCTTGTAAATGAAAAAGACTTTGATAATCAAATGTTTGACCTTGCAAAACAATTTGCGGATGCAGATGAAATAGTCATAGCTGCACCTTTTTGGGACTTGTCTTTTCCGGCAGCTCTGAAACAGTATTTTGAACAGATAAATGTTTTGGGCATCACGTTCATGTATACAGCGGAGGGTATTCCGCAGGGACTTTGCAGGGCAAAGAAACTTTACTATATAACGACAGCAGGCGGAGATTTTTTCCCCGAAGAATATGGCTATGGATATGTCAAGGCTCTTGCACAGAATTTTTACGGTATCAAAGAGGTTGAGCTGATAAAAGCAACAGGTCTTGATATAGACGGGGCAGATGAAGAACAAATTTTATGTTCATGTATGGAAAATATAGTGCTTTGAAATATAACAAAACGGAGCTGTTTTTTTGTGACAGCTCCGTTTTGATTATTTACGTTGTCTTAATTTTTTGGTGATGTGCTTTAAGTACAAATTATGTACTACAGCTGTCAGGATAGCCGCTACAAAACATCCCGAAGTCATAAGAACAGTGGACAAAAGCCAATGACCTCCCCTGTTATATGCGTAAAAATCCTTCCATCCTCCGTTAGCTTCACCAATCACGGCAACCTCTATGTAATAGACTATGCCGTATATCATCATAGGAACAGTACCCAAAAGTGATTTTGGTATGCTGATATAATGGACTGTTTCGAGGAATACAAAGGAGAGTAAAGCTAAAAGCGGTGTACTTACATGAACTATAAAAAGAGAGCCTTTCAGTACAAACATACCGTAAACGGGCATTAAAAATAAAACAGTTGCGGTCATTGTCAGAGTGACACAGGCGGTGCCGATAAATTTTAGCATCATAACAGTTGAGTGAATCCAAACCGTTTTGTATAAGTATATTAGGCTCTATAAAAAAGTATGATATAATTGCATAAATGGTGCTGATAAATGCAAGTATATTGAAAATCAGTGAAAGAAGAACTTTTCTTTTTGTCATAAAAATCACCTCGAAAAAATTATATCATAAATTGTAGTAAATTTCAATAATTATAATATCATATTTTGTATTACAGTTTCATTTTTTGTCAAATTATATGGAAATTTATCTTATTATATGCTATAATCAAAATATTGGAGATGATTTTTTGAGTTTTTTGGAAATGTATCTGATGTATTTTTTTGATGTACTGCCGTTGTCGCTGATTGTCGGTATCGTTTACGGCATTGTCAGATATCGAAAAGATAAAAATACACCCGTATCAGTAAAAATATTCTCAATATTATTTGTGTGCTACATAACAGCGTTGATACAGCTTGTGCTGTTTTTGGACATTATCAGAGATATGAACTATTGGCTGATATATCACATGGACAGCGGAAGAATAAACAGTTATTTTCATTTCAGCAATTCGTATAATTTCAACATAAATTTTTGGAATCACATTGACGGTGAAAAAATCGGGAATATAATTATATTCTTGCCGTTTGGGATTCTGTACCCCTTGCATAATCAAAAAATAAGCTATAAAAAAACTTTGCTTATGGGATTTTTGCTGACAGCTTCAATAGAAATCTTGCAGCCGTTTTTTGACCGTTCATTCGATGTGAATGATATTATTCTGAATACGATTGGAGTATTTATTTCGGCAACTTTATTTTTTATGATAAACAAATGGAAAAAGAGATGATAAAAATTGATACCGTTTGATAAAGAGGGCTATATTGTTGATGGAAGAATGAAAGGATTTTATATTAAAATAATTTTTGATAAATAAGAAACAGGCGGATATTATGTGTTTTATTCAAAAAATTTTAAAGACAAAACAGCGGAGGGATATGACGAATGGTATCTTGATATTAAAGTTATAGAAAGTTTGTTAAATGAAATTGATGTTGAATGGAAGGATTGAATATGCTTGAATTTGGAACTGAAAATACAGAAATTATTGACGCTCCGTTTGTAATTGAAATGAATGATAACGGTGATAACGAGTTAAGAATTATTATTGCACTTTCAGAAAAGGGCAGTAAAGGAGAAAATATCGAAAATATATTTGACGACAATCCTACAATAAAGAAAATTTTAGCAAATTCTTGTCCTATATATGAAGATACGGAAAATTTGTATGAAATTATTTTTGAAAATTATATTCTTTATCAGTGCAGAAATGAAAGCTATACTTCATACGATAATCGTGAAGTCAGAAAGGGCAATTATCTGATAATATTTGAAAAATCACGCTTGCTTGATTACTATGAAGATGTGATTTTTGACTTTGATTATGAAAGTGAAAAATCGCATAGAAAACATTATGGAATTTATACTCAAAGGCATATAATAGATGTTATATCAAATAATGAGCCTGTTATAAATAAAGCTAATATTTTGAATGTTAGAGGTAAAGATAATGAATAATTTTATTTCGTACAGGGATTTTTTGTGGGTATTTGAACATGATGATATATTTTCGGTAGATGAAACCTTATTTTATTTTGATGATGAAACTGATAAATGTCATTACATAGGCTGTTTAAGAGAGTACGAAAAACCCTATTGGGCAGGATATTGTGATATTCCAAATGGTACTGAATTTTCAACAGCTTATGAACTATTTAATGCAAAAATTTATGACGGACGTTCTATAAAGGACAGATGGCATAATGTTGTAATTGAAATGATAGGCGGAATCTGCACAGAAGATTGGCTCGAAATATATAAAAATAAAAGGAGAGATTTAGAAATGAAAAAGTATGATTACATTACATTAAGAGAAAGACCTGAACTGAAAGAGAGTTCTGCAAAATGGTTCAGCAGTAAATGGGGAGTGCCCGAAGAAGCGTATCTTGAATGTATGGACGCATATCTGAGCGGTGAAACGGAATACGGTTGGTATTTGTGTCTTGACGGAGATAAAATAATAGGCGGAATGGGCGTTATCGAAAACGACTTTCACGACAGAAAAGATTTATTTCCGAATGTATGTGCTGTTTATACCGAGGAAGAATACCGCTGTCAGGGCATTGCAGGAAATCTCCTGAATATGGTAGTTGATGATATGAAATCCAAGGGAATTACCCCGATATATCTTGTCACATCACAGACCATACAGGCTTTTATGAAAGATACGGCTGGGAATTTTTGTGCATGGTGCAGGGTGACGGTGAACCCGATATGACAAGAATGTACATTCACAGGTGAAAGGAAAAATTGAATATGGATAATGATGAAGTAGCATTTTTTTGGTCACATTGTGATATTGGTATTATGTTTAATTATAAGCAGAGAGATTTTAAAGATATATCAGATGTCAAAGAATTATTTGAAAGATGTAAAAATTCAAACCTTCAACTTGGTAATTGGACATCAGAACCTACTTGTTATATATATGATAAAGGCTGGGAATTTTTGACAGAGCATTTTGGATATGAAAGTTTATTTGAGATAAATCGTGAAGTAGGTTGGCTCAATACAGAAAATATTGAATTATTTAAGTCGGATATAGCTGATTTGATGAGTGAAAGGAAACGAAAATGAATTTTTTGTTTGTTGCACTTGGAGGTGCATTGGGTGCTGTCGGCAGATATGCCGTCAGCATGATACCCATAAAAACAGAGTTTCCTTTTCTTACACTGATAACAAATATACTC
>CACZZB010000051.1:10907-24538 GCA_902785555.1 uncultured Ruminococcus sp. | reverse complement strand
CCTTTTTTCCAAAAGATACGGATTTTTTTTCATTAAAATTATCCCTGCTATGAACATCGGAATAAATAATATTCCTATTAAAAGCCATGCGTTCCAATATGCAAAGCTCCCTGCCGACAAGAACAACGGCAATGCAACAAGCACAATTCCTGATAAAAATTTTACTATTGCATTGGCAAATAATTTCTTATTCATTGGCTTTCATCTCCGTTTCTTGTTCTTGGGCTGTATCATGTCATATTTTTCAAATGAAATACCATATTTCTTTTCTTCCTCCGTCAAAGGCTTTGCGGATTTTTTCCTTGAATTTACATCTTTTGTATTTCTCGGCTTGATAAGACATTTTTTGTCAAAGCCTATCAAATCAGTCCTGTGAGCCTTTATGAGTGCTTCATGCACCAATTCATAATTCTTCGGGTCCTTGTACTGTATCAGTGCTCTTTGCATAGCCTTTTCATGCGGGTCATTGGCAATATATACTTTTTCCATAGTTCTCGGGTCAACACCTGTATAATACATACACGTTGATATAGTCGAGGGTGTCGGGTAAAAATCCTGTACCTGTTCGGGCATATATCCCAAATCCCTCAGATATTCAGCCAATGCGATAGCTTCTTTGAGTGTAGACCCGGGGTGCGATGACATTAAATACGGCACCAAATACTGTGGTTTACCCAATTTTTTATTTATCTCGGCATACTTTTTGCAGAAACTTCTGTAAACGCTGTTTTCAGGCTTGCCAAGTTTCTGAAGTACCACATCCGAAATATGTTCCGGAGCAACTTTTAATTGTCCGCTTATATGATACTGACACATCTCTTTGAAAAATGTATCATCAGGGTCTGCCATGATATAATCGAATCTTATTCCCGAGCGGATAAATACTTTTTTAACTCCGTCAAGTGAACGGAGTTTTCTCAGCAATTCAAGATAGTCCGTATGGTCAACCGTCAGGTTTTTGCACGGCTTCGGAAACAGGCACTGCTTATTGGGACAAACTCCCTTTGTAAGCTGTTTTTGGCATGATGTATGTCTGAAATTGGCGGTAGGTCCTCCGACATCATGTATATATCCTTTAAATTCAGGGTCTTTTATAATAATCTTAGCTTCATCTATTATCGACTGATGACTTCTCGTTTGAATTATTCTTCCCTGATGGAACGTCAATGCACAAAAACTGCATCCTCCGAAACAACCCCTGTTGCTTATCAGACTGAATTTTACTTCCTTGATAGCATCGATTCCTCCGAATTTCTCATAACACGGGTGATAAGTCCTCATATAAGGCAAGGCATAGACTTTGTCCATTTCCTCCTGTGTCAAGGGCTTTGACATCGGATTCTGCACGACATATATACCCTCATACGGTTCAACCAGCACTTTCCCCGAAAACGGGTCTGTATTCGTATACTGAATATAGAAACTCCTTGCATAATTCAGCTTATCAGCCTTTAATTCCTTATATGACGGCAGTTCTATATAGTCATATATATTATCAAGACTCTTGGTTTTATAGACCGTCCCTTTGATAAAAGTTATATCCTCAACGGGTATATTATTATTCAAAGCATCTGCTATTTCAACAATGGAATGTTCGCCCATTCCAAATGATACTATATCCGCCTGTGAATCAAGCAGTACAGACCTTTTTAAACAGTCATCCCAATAATCATAATGTGCCATTCTTCTGAGGCTTGCCTCGATACCTCCGACAACTATCGGCTTATTTTTATAAGTCTGCCGGATCAGATTTCCATAAACAACCGTGGCATGGTCGGGACGTTTTCCCATGACACCGCCGGGTGTAAAAAAATCCTTTGAACGTCTTTTCCTTGACACAGAATAGTGATTGACCATTGAATCCATATTTCCGGCTGATATCAGAAACGCCAATCTCGGCTCACCGAAAACATTTATACTTTCGGGGTCTTTCCAATCAGGCTGGGCTATTATTCCTACTCTGTAACCGGCACTTTCAAGGATTCTGCTGACAATGGCAGGTCCGAATGACGGATGGTCTACATAGGCATCTCCTATCACGAAGGTGAAATCAACATATTCCCACCCTCGTTTTATCATATCTTCTTTCGTTATCGGCAAAAAATCATTCATTCAGAATCCTCTCCCATTCGGGCTGTTTAAATCCGACAAGCACGAAATCTTCTCCGACAAGAATCGGTCTTTTAACTAACATACCGTCTGTCGCAAGAAGTTTCAGTTTTTCCTCGTCACTCATCTCAGCCAGCTTATCTTTCAATCCCATAGACTTATACAAAAGTCCGCTTGTATTGAAAAATCTCTTTATCGGCAGACCGCTCTTTTCCAGCCACTCTTTCAATTCGTCATAACCCGGATTATCCGTCTTTATATCCCTCTGTTCATAATTGATTTTATTTTCATCAAGCCATTTCTGAGCATTTTTACAAGTCGTACATTTCGGATAGCATACAAACAACATCTTTCATCACTCCTGCAACATATTCTGAGTTTATTATACCACATTCCACATATAAAAAAATATACTTTTTTCGACTTTTTTACTAAAAAAAACGCTCTCACACGACTTTTTAGATTCCCCGAAAAATAATTGCACATTGCTAATTACTAATTGCTGATCGTTATAAGTCCGTATTTTAGTTTTATTCGTTCAATTTTTGAAATTATCGGTTCTGCACCGATATATAAGAATAAGGCTGTCGAAACTGCATGGACTGTATCTACGGGCAATCCGAAAATATACGCTGAAATTACCGTTCCTGTATTGAGAGATGTTCCGGATAATAATATCGTGGCAGGATTCATTATACCGCCATATATAATAAATGCCGCTGCAAATCCGAATACTGCAAGTGATATTCTGTTCTGAGTAAGTATTCCACGCTGATATATTATGCCCGACAAAAAACCTATAAGTCCCATTGTGAACATCTGAAACGGTGTCCATGCTCCCTGTCCGAAAAATATATTCGATACGAGCATTGTCACAGAACCTATCAGAAATCCCGTTTCACTGCCGAGTACGGCTCCCGATATTATCACAAGTGCCGTTACGGGCTTGAATTCTGGTATCATATAAAAAACCGCTCTGCCGGACACGCACAATGCACATATCGTTGATATCAGGACAAGTTCTCTTGCCTGTACTGCTCTCCTTTCAAACATCACATAAAACGGAACTATACTTTCAAGCATTATCAACAGTGAGATAAACAAATATTTTGTATTGTCAAGAAAATACACTCCGCAGAATATCGTTGCCGGTACGGCTAAAAATATCATTATAATCGAAACAAACAGCTTTTTTATATTATTGTCTTTCCGAATGATATGTATTTTCTCCGACTTGCCCCCGGATATTATCATAAATAATATTGCTGTCACGAACATTATCCCGTATGCAACGATTTTATCCAACTCTATTTTTATGATATCAGCCGTTACAAGCATAAAAAATACCGCTGTCAGGAATGATATCGCAGAAAATATCTTTCTGAATAAGCTCTTTTTCGGAGATTTTTTTTCTCTCGCCTTAATATCATCATATTTTTTTATTTCGGGAAATTTCGATATTTCGGGAAATTCCTTCCCCAAAGCATACAGGATATCATTCACTGTCACCGCATTATCTATAATTTCTCTTGACATTCTGTTTATAGGTGTAGTATATATCCCGTTGTCATTGAAAAATTCTTTCGGACTGCCTTGGCTGACTATCTCTCCGTTGAACAGCATTGCACATCTGTCCGCATATTCCGCACAAAATTCTATATCATGGCTGACAAATACTATTGCCGTACCGTTTCGGGCAAGTTCTCTGAGTATCTCCGCCAACTGCCTTTTATATGCACTATCCAAACCCTTTGTAGGCTCGTCTAAAAGCAATATTTCGGGCTTTGTCAAAAGCACTTTTGCAAGTGCCGCTCTCTGCTGTTCACCGCCCGACAGGTCATACGGATGTTGTTTTAGCAATCCCCCAAGACCGCACAATTCAACGACACTTTCTATATCCTCGCTTATTTCCGTTAAATCCTCCTCAACGCTCGATTTTACGAACAAAGCCTGCGGATTCTGCGGTAAAACGGATATTTTTCCATGTCTTGAAACTTTGCCTCTGTTGGCTGATATTATCCCCGAAATTACCGAAAGCATAGTTGTTTTGCCTGCACCGTTTCCGCCCAATACTGCCAATATCTCACCCGAATATATCTTCAAGTCAATACCTTTTAAAATATCATCTCCATCCCGTTCATACCTGAACCATACATTTTTTAATTCAGTATACAGTCCTCCGGAATTTTTATATTCATTTATTTTTATCTCATTCAAGTTCTTATCACAGACAAATCTTTCAAGCCATTTTCTTCCGTCACTCACACTTAAAGGTGTTTTATTTTTTCCGTCGGCATATTGATATACTCTGACGACTGACGGCAGACTTTCAAAAACTTCATTCTTATTTTTATACAGCTTCTCAGCCGTCATTTCGGGGGATGTGTCGGAAATTATTTTTCTGCCTGACATTACTATTATCCTGTCACTGACACCGTATATTTCATTTAGGCTATGCTCACTCAATATAATCGTTGTTCCCAATTCTTTATTTATCTTCACCAAAAGTGAAATGAAATTTTCCGAGGCTATCGGGTCAAGTTGTGCTGTCGGCTCGTCCAGTATCAATACATCGGGCTGCATTACCATCACTGAAGCTAAATTCAGTATCTGTTTCTGACCGCCCGACAATTCGTCAACGCTCTTTTCAAACCATTTCGATATACCGAAAAATTCAGCCGTTTCAGCCGTTCTTCTTCGTATAACGCTGTTATTCATTCCAAGGCTTTCCAAGCCGAATGCCAATTCATGCCACACCTTATCCGTCACCGACTGATTATCAGGCGACTGCATTACAAATCCTATTTTCTCCGCCTGAGTTCTCAAATCTGTTTCACATAAATTTTTGCCGCAAAAATATATTTTTCCATGCCTGTCCCCATAAGGCTGTAGGACCGTTTTCAGCTGTCGTAAAATGGTACTTTTACCGCTCCCCGATACTCCGCATATTGTGATAAATTCCCCGTTCTTCACCGAAAATGATATATCTTCAATTGCATTTTTTTCAGCAGTAGGATAACGGAATGTTAAATTTTCGACTCTGTATATTTCCATTTTCTGTCCTCCGAAATATCCAATATCAACGGCATTACACATAATATCGCATAGACCGATATTAAAAGAAAATTCCATTTCATTTCGCTTATCATCGGAAAATAATCAAATTCAAGCTCTCCCAAAAAATATCCCGACAATATACAAATATCACACGCTGATATTATCATTAATATCCAAAAATCTCTCTTTTCAAATTTAAACAGTGAAAAAGATGTTCTCCTTGCAAGCCCGTAACCCCGGCTTTCAAGAGAGTCAGCCGTATCAACGGAATTTTCCATTGCCCATTGTATCACCGCTGAAACTATCCTTGCACCGTTTGCTGTCCTCTCCCTTAAATTCCCCTGTGTAATATCACGACCGATATTCTTACGGGCATTTCTGACTTCACGGAAATGTGAT
Source organism: uncultured Ruminococcus sp. (assembly GCA_902785555.1). Taxonomy (GTDB): domain Bacteria; phylum Bacillota; class Clostridia; order Oscillospirales; family Acutalibacteraceae; genus UBA1213. Next base: position 18,973 of record CACZZB010000051.1, on the reverse strand, counting down.
GACAATTTAGGGATAAATCTTAATATCATTGAAACCAAAAGGCTCAATTTTGGTGCTATCCTCCCGAAAAGATATATTATTCTATCCGAAGTCATTATGTACCTCAGACAGATACACCAAAGCATTGTACCTGAAAACAGTCCACCCGACACGAATCCATATATCAAGGATTCCATTGTAAAAGGATTACCGTCGGGGAGATAAAATAATATTGTAACTCCACCGTGATTGAACAAGGGATTTATCACGGCTATCAATACAAACATAGGCACGATAAATAAAAACAGTGATTTTAATGACTTTTCCTGTCCCAGATAAATGACATAAATTACGGAAAATATCAGCGATATTCCAAGAAAAACAGGTTCTCTTATGAACATAGCAAAAAATATCACCGATGAAAAATATATGAACTGAACTGTCGGATGAAATTTTGCAAATTCACTCGCCCTTGTATTCATTTCCGACATCCTTTCCCAAATTGCAGGTATAGACCCATTCCACAATATCACCGTTATTCAATTTGCAGTCCGAACATCCGTAGCTCTTAAATTCCCCGTTCACTTTATACAGCCAGCCCGATGTACTTCCGCAGTCAAATTCGTAAATATTATTTATCCCCTCGATATAAGCGGTATTATATATCGGTGCAAGAGTAAATTCAAAAGGAATCTTTCTTTCCATACAAACTCTCTTTGTAACGTCAAAAACGCTTTCCCCCTCGGTGAATTCTGCATTGATATCTGTCAGAATCCAGCCGTCAGACGGTATCACGGACAATTTGTTTTTCTTCACCCTGTCAAGATTATCCAATAACGTACTGCACGATATCGAAACTGTACAGAAAGTTTTATTTTCGGCAATTTCAGGAATTTCCTCAACCGAATTTTCAATAAAAGAACTTTCCTCAAAAGATATTTCAGAAACAATTTCTTCCGAACTTTCCTCAAAAGATACTTCCGAAATAATTTCTTCAGAACTTTCTTCAACGGATATCTCCGAAACAATTATCTCCGAACTTTCTTCAACGGATATCTCGGAAACAATTATCTCCGAACTTTCCTCAACAGATATTTCCGATACAATTATCTTTGAACTTTCCTCAGCGGATTTTTCCGAAACTGCTTGGGATATTTCATGGACAGAACTTTCGGGAACAGGTCTTTCCGTAATTTCTTCAGACGGTTTTTCTGCAAAGAAAAATGCTCCGCCCAAAGTCAATATGATGATAACAGCTATTATAATCTTCTTTTTCACAGAATCCTCCTTATACATCAAAAGGCTGTCCGATTCGGAACAGCCTTTTTTTATATTTATTTTAATCCTCTTTTTTCTTTTGTGCAAGTACAAATATCAAACTTGCCGAAATAATCACTGCACCGAATATAAATACAAAATTCTGTGTATCACCTGTCGGAACGGTATTATTGGAATTATTATTTGAGCTGTCGTTTGATGAAGCCTGTGAAACTGTCTTTGACGGCTCAACGGAAATTTCCTTTGAAGATTCAACGGAATTTTCCTTTGACGGCTCGCTTGATACACTCGTTTCAGGCTCTTGGAAAACAGGCTTGTCTGCATTTCCGTTTTTGCTCTCATACATTACAGATACTGCATAAAATGCCTGTGATGTTGAAATAGCGTTGCTTTCACCGTTTACAGCGTGTGAAAAAGCATTTTCGTCTTCATTGTAGTATCTCATCAATTCATCAAAAACAGTATTTCCGTTTTTGATGAATCTTTCATCACTCAATACATCTATATCAAGCATTGAAAGACCTGCTATTACCTGTGAACAGCTCTCGCTGTCCTCTGCACCGTATGAAACGAATCCGCCATTGTCTTTCTGATTTTCCGAAAGGAACGTCAGGGCTTTTTCAATAGACGGCTTCACGTTGTCATTATCTTTATAAGGAGCAAGTGCCTGCAATGCCATACCTGTCATATCGGCATCAGATTTATTTCCAACGTCAAAAGTCCAGCCACCGTCTTTTCCCTGTGCCTTGAGAATCTCGTCAATCAGTTTTTCTCTTGTAGTCTGATTCACACCGTCTTTTGCCTTCGGGATATAATAATGAGCATTGGTATCAAATGCCATCAATGCGTAAATTGCACCGTTGATACCCTGATTTGTCACATAATCCATATCGGACAACGGCTCCAATAAATTATATCCGCTGAAGTCGTATATATTTTTGTCAATGCCCGAAAGGGCTATTGCGACACCCGATACGGAAGTTGAACGTGTACCGCTTATTTTAGTCGTACCGATACTGTCAAGATATTCTTTCACGCTCTTTGTATAGCTGTCTTTTATTTCGTCTGTCAGCAAACCGAATTTTGCAAGAGTTATCATGCCCCATTCATTGCCGTATACAGCATCTTTCACGGAATATTTGTTTCTTAAATCATCAACAGTTATCTTATTTTCGGCAGGCTGTTCCGAAACTTCATCTTTTGACGGTTCAGCGGAAATTTCATCTGCCTTGCTGTTGATGCCTATTTTATATACCGTTTCGGTCACTCCATCGGGAATATAACTCATCCAATTACTGTTTGCAACTCCGATTATTATTGTATCTCCGTTTGAAACCTCAATTTCTGTATTTCTCTTGAAATCCGTACCGATTTTATCAGCCGTGTATTCATTTTTATACATCTTTACAGGGAATGACTTGCTTGAAGCTGTCGGAGAAACGGTTATCGTATCTTCCGCAAGTTCAAGGGTATACTCCGTAACATTCGGGTCAAATTCGGGTGTCAGTGTACCATAATTGAATTTTATATCAGAAAGAGTCGTATCCGTTGACATCCAGTCATAGCCCAAATCTGCCCCCCAATTCATTGTATACATGAAATGTATTTCGTCACCGTTTGACAATTTGCCGTTTTGAACGGTATAGGCTGAAAGTCCTTCGTCAGTGAACCAGTCATTGAGGGTAGCCATCCATGCACCGCCCTGTTCCGAGCCAAGTCCGTTTATTCCGCTTACAAATCCCATGTCTGCACCCGACTGTACACAGCCGTTTTGTTCAACAGCTTTTGCAAATGCCGTCAAAGCATTGTCGTCATCACTTATTTCGACAAAGCTGTCAAATAAGATTCCGTCCCATACCGCACCGCTTTCTTTTGAAAGATTACTGTTTTCAACAATAACTCTTACTTTTGCACCGTCATCAACTGCACTTGCATAAACGGGAAACATGGACATAAAAACTGCCATTGCACTTACAGCCGATAAAATTTTCTTTTTCATTTTTCAATTTTCCTCCGTTTCATTTTTGCAGGAAAGCAGTTTTTTCTGTTGTTTGAGGAGTTTTCTGCGTCTTTCACGCTTCAGACGGCTTTTGTCCTTTGCGGAAATTTCGGGCGGCTGTTTTAATCCCGCACTTTCCAAAGCCCTGTTCCATGCACCGAGCTTTTGCTTGATGAAACATACTGTTTCACTGTCAAAATCTGATTTTTTCGGTAATCTGCCGACTTCATCAAATTTACTTTTCAAAAGCGTTACTGCATATTGCGTTTTTTCATCCTTGTCCATAACACTCAAACTCCGTTTTTTTAGCATAAAAAATACTTTCCTTGTTTTTTGAAAACACAAAGAAAGCACAACTGACCTGACCATATCAAAAAATTTTCGATACAGTTAAAGTCGGCTGCACTTCTTCCTTGTCCAAGACTGCGTTACCTTAATAAAAATGCGGGAGTATTCTGACTTTTACAGTAATGACGGTTGTTTCGGACTTTCACCGGATTCCCAATTACCTACTTGTTTGATAAACTTTCGTACCGCATTTTTCGGTAAATATTCAATTCTCGAATTACACTATAACAAATTTTATTATCCGTGTCAAGTGTTATAAAATCATTTGCAGAATCAAAAGCATAGTCACTCCCGGTATGCCTAAAACTGATGATACTATAAGTGAAAGCAGGCTCACGGGAACAGATACATTCGTAAAACCGGAACATAAATTAACGGCAGTCAATGCCAATATCCCGACAAGCATTGATAATATAACAGAACGGACAGGCGTTTCCGAACCCGATATTTTTTGTATTATCACGAGTATGATGAATACTCCCGTACATATCCCTGCAATTTCCCACCATGACACTGTATGATACACCCCGTTTTCAAAAAATTATCCCAATTAATTTTTATGAATAAATTTCAGGGTGTATTACACGAAAAAATCAATTTTCTTTCTGACCGTTCTTATCCGAAATTTTATAGCATAGTACCATAAGACTGTCATTGAGATGTACATTTTCGACAATTATGTCATCATGTTCAAAAGCTAAATCATAATGGCTGAAATTCCAATAATTTCTTATACCCAATTTATAGAGCTTTTCAAGAAGTTCGGGGGCAGAAGATTTGGGAACACAGAATATTGCCGCATCAGGGTGATTTTCTTGGCAGAATCTTTCAAGGTCGTCTTCATTCATAACAGTAAGGTCATTTATTTTTATACCGACTTTATTCGGGTCATTATCGAAAATTCCTATGAGCCGAAATCCTATCTTTTCAAATGAAAGGTGAACAGCCATGGCTTTTCCGAGATTTCCCGCACCGAGCAAAATAGCTTTATAACGATTATCAAGTCCGAGTATATGACCTATTTCATCATGAAGTCCCTTTACGGAATATCCGTAACCCTGCTGACCGAATCCTCCGAAACAATTCAAATCCTGTCTTATCTGAGAGGCTGTCAGACCCATTTTATCCGAAAGTTCCCTTGATGATATCCTTTGAATATTTTTGTCGATAAGTTCACCCAAAAATCTGTAATAACGTGGCAGTCGCCTTATAACAGGAGCTGATATTTTCCTGTCTTTATTCATATTATCACAACCATTCTTATAAAACTTGTTAATTTTTTATCATTTTTTATATTTTATCAGTTTTTCATCAAAATGTAAATGTTATTTTTATACAAAAAAGACCCGACTAAATTTAATCGAGTCTTTGCATAATTATTTTTTAACCTTCATGCCTGTAGCTTCAATTTTCGGGATAAGTCCGATTTTAGGCTTGTCGGGGTCGGGAAGCTGCGGAAAATCATAAGCCGGAAAGTCATTTCCCTCGACTATTATAGGACCATTCGGGGTTATGCAGACATCCCAACCTACATATCCAAAATTATCCACTACCATAGCCGCTTTTTTGACAAGCTCCTTAACTTCATCCATATACGGCAGTTTATAGCCAATAAATGGAATACCTGTTGCAGGATGTGCGTCATAGTTTATCAATGCGGAAGTATGTCCCTGTCCAACTATCTCGCCTTTATCCAAATCAAAATGACACGCAAGACCGCCGTTTTCGAGATTATCCACGAACTTTCCGCCGTTGCCCATCTTGAACACCGCATATAATATATTGGGCTTGCCGTCATATACAAGCGTAACTATTCTAAGACAGTTTATGGAATTCGGATAAATTTTCGCTGCATCTGGGTGCTGTGTAATGACTTCCTCGATAACTCCAAAATTTTTTTCGGGCTGTCTGACATATTCATACAGCTTTTTAGTATCCTCGAAATCCGATACTTTTATCTTTTCAATGCCTTTGCCGCTTTCACCGATATTGGGCTTTGCAAAGAAATATTCTTTTCCCTCAACGAATTTTTCAAATTCCTCATAGCCTATATCAGCTAAATCTATGACTTCCCTGCCGAGAAATTCCTTAAATCTCTTATCAAAAACATTCTTTTCGTTGAAAATATATCTTAAATCCCTTCTGTTGAGTTTTGAGATAAGATATTTATTTTTCATTCTCGTCAAATAAGTTTTTCTTTCCTCAGCATTCATGTTATAGAACTCAAATATGATATAGTCATAATAGCCCGCACCATATTTCAAGCCGCAGCCTATCATGTCAAAAAAAGTTTTTACTTTGCTCTGTCCCGATTTTTCGTGAACGGTATCTATTGCCTTTTTCATTTTACTGAATCTTACACCTGTAAGCACTCTTGCAAAATATCCCAGATTCATATTTATTCCTCACTTGATAAAAGTCAAAATGAGGAGAGAATAAAATATTTTTTTAATCTCTCCGCACTCCTTTTTATTATAATTTACCCAATTCCTCTATGACTGATTTTTTGATTATCTTCATTCCCTCGACAAGTGTTTCCTCGTCTATTACAAGCGGCGGCATAAGTTTCACAACGGAATTCTTTCTGCCTGCACCCTCGATTATAAGACCGTTTTCAAAGCACTTTTCAATGACTTTATCAGCCAATCCCACAACAGGGATATTCTCAAATTCTATGCCCCAGATAAGTCCCATTCCACGAAGTTCAAGCCTTGAATCCAAAGGAAGTATCTCGTTTGTAATGAATTCTTTTACGATCTCACCTTTTCTTCTGGTTTCACTTTCAATGTTATTGGCAAGCATATATTCAAGACCGCCCTTTGCGGCTACAAATGCAAGCTGATTTCCTCTGAAAGTACCGTTATGCTCACCCGGTGTCCATACATCAAGTTCGGGTTTGAAAAGAGTTATTGCCAATGGCAAGCCGTAGCCGCCTATTGACTTTGACATTGTAACTATATCGGGCTGTATATTTGCTCTCTCGAATGAGAAGAATGTGCCGCTGCGGCAACAGCCTACCTGTACATCATCAACTACCATCAATATATCATTGTCATCACAGAATTTTCTTACTCTCTGAAGCCACTCAACGTCAAATACTCTGATACCGCCCTCAGCCTGTATTGTTTCAAGGAATACAGCCGCAGGTTTTTCGATACCGCTGTGGTCATCATCAAGGAGCTTCTGCATATATTCTATCGTGTCAAGCTCAGGGAACATATACGGTGCAGGAATGAATGTAACATTCTCCAGCGGTACACCCGCACCACCTCTTGAAGATTTATCCGTTGTAAGTGCAAGTGAACCCAATGTCATTCCGTGAAAAGCTCCCATGAATGCTAATATATTTCTTCTCTTTTTAACTTTTCTTGCAAGTTTAAGAGCCGCTTCATTTGCATTTGTGCCTGTCGGTCCGGGGAACTGTATCTTATAATTCAATCCTCTCGGCTTCAGGACTTTTTCTTCAAATGTTTCTATAAACTCTCTTTTGGGCACTGTATACATATCAAGAGCGTGCATAACTCCGTCATTTTCAAGATATTCTATAAGTTTTTTCTTTATCTCTGGATTGTTGTGACCGTAATTAACAGCACCTGCTCCGCAGAAAAAGTCTATATATTTGTTACCGTCCTCGTCATAGAAATATGCACCCTTTGCCTTTGTAAAGACTGTCGGGAAATGTCTGCAATAGGAACGGACTTCCGATTCATATTCTTCAAAAACCTTTGTATCCATAAAAAATTACATCTCCGTTTCATAATTATTTCAAAGCCTATTTTAAACCCTTTTTGGCAAAACGTCAAGACAATGCACAAATTTGAAATCATTTTTATCAATCTCCACATTTACATTTCAACTTGATTCCAATATATAGCATATTGCACAAAAACAGGACAGACAAATTATATTCTTGCCCGCCCTGTTCGGATAATTATGAATTATAAATTATTAATTATGCATTACCGAGGCATTTTACCATAACTGCTTTCTGTGCATGAAGTCTGTTTTCGGCTTCCTCGAATATCTCGTCAGCGTGTTTTTCAAAGACATCTTCGGTAATTTCCTCGCCCCTGTGTGCAGGCAGACAATGCTGTATCATTGCATCGGGCTTTGCAAGTTTCATAAGCTCATCATTCACCTGATAACCGTCAAATGCTTTCCTTCTCTTTTCAGCTTCGCCTTCTTGTCCCATTGATGCCCATACATCTGTTATAACTACATCTGCATCAACGACAGCCTCTTTCGGAGTGCGGAACATCTGGAATTTATCACCGTATTCCTTTGCAAATGCAAGCACATCTTCATGAGGTTCATAGCCCTCTGGACAAGCTACTGCAATAGACATACCAGTTTTCAGTGCACCTACTATCAATGAATTCATCATATTGTTGCCGTCACCGATAAAGCACATCTTCAAGCCCTCTAACTTGCCCTTGAATTCACGGATAGTCATAAGGTCAGC
>CACZZB010000051.1:0-10861 GCA_902785555.1 uncultured Ruminococcus sp. | reverse complement strand
ACCCTTGCGGTATCCTGTACAGGCTCTCCTCTGCCTATCTGCATATCCTTTGACGAAAGGAATATCGGCTGTCCTCCGAGCTGATATGTTCCGACTTCAAAAGAAACTCTTGTTCTTGTAGATGCCTTTTCAAATATCAAGCCGACTGATTTTCCTGCAAGAAGCTTGTGTTCGATTCCATGCTTCTGCTCGTATTTGAGCTGGTCTGCAAGATTGAGTATCTCAAAAATTTCCTCTGAACTCAAATCGAGCATTTTCAATAAGTGTTTCATTTTAATTTTCCTCCATAACTTTTTTAAGGATATTTAATCCTCTGTCTATTTCTTCATAAGTGATATTCAAAGGCGGTAAAAGTCTTAACAGATTTTTCGCTGTGAGTATAAGCAAGCCGTTTTCAACGCATTTCTTGGCAATTTCCTTTGCATTGTCTTTTTCTGTAACAATGCCTATCATCATGCCCATGCCACGAACTTCACTTACGTTTGCCATGCCCTGTAATTTCTCTTTGATATACTCGCCTTTTTCGTTGACTTCTTTCAAAAATTCGGGTGTAGTGATTCTTGAAAGAACTTCATTTGCTGCCGCACAGGCTATGGGATTTCCTCCGAAAGTCGTTCCGTGAGTACCCGCACTCATTACATCTGCAAGCTTTTTTCCGCAAAGACACGCTCCTATCGGAACTCCTCCGCCCAAGCCCTTTGCAGATGTAATAACATCAGGCTTTATGCCGTAATTCTGATAACAATAAACCGCACCTGTCCTTGACATACCCGTCTGAACTTCGTCTATCATCAAAAGAATATCTTTTTCTTTGCATATCTTTTCAATTTCACTGACAAATTCTTTATCAAGGGGCATTACTCCGCCCTCACCCTGTATAAGCTCTATGAATATTGCACAGACTTCGTCACTCACACAATTTTTCAAGCTGTCAATGTTATTAGCCTCCGCATACTCAAAGCCCTCTGTGAAAGGAAAGAAAAAGTTATGGAATACATCCTGTCCTGTTGCGGCAAGTGTTGTAACAGTTCTTCCATGGAAAGAGTTTACAAGAGTTATTATTTTTTGTCTGCCCTGACCATATTTATCAAAGCTGTATTTTCTTGCAATCTTGATGGCACATTCATTGGCTTCCGCACCCGAATTGCACAGAAACACCTTGTCAAATCCCGTCAGCTCACAAAGTTTCTTTGAAACAGCCGTCTGAAGCGGTGAATAATACAAATTTGAAATATGCTGGAGCTTAGCCGCCTGTTCTGAAACAGCTTTCACCCAACCGTCATCACAGTAGCCAAGACAGTTTACGCCTATACCGCTTGTGAAATCTATATATTCCTTTCCGTCAACGTCTTTTGCAACGGCACCTTTACCGCTTACAAGAGCAGTCTGAAATCTGCCGTAAGTGTGCATCATATACTGTTGTTCGTCATTCCTTATTTCCTCAAAGGTCATTTTTCTTACACCTCTCTATTATATCCTTTAATTCAAGCCAATCATTTACAGTGATATATTTATCCTCGGGCAAATACATTTTCAAATCAGGCTTTTCTCTGAACGTCTTTTTATACCATACGGGCTGTAATCCTGCATTTAAAGCACCTTCCGTATCGCATATCGGATTATCTCCGCAAAACCATACTTGATTTGCTTTCAAGCCCGATTTTATCAATGCCATTTCAAAAATATCCTTTTCGGGTTTTCTGTAAATGTAATCGCTTGATGCTATTATAAACTCAAAATGATTATTCGGCAAGACCTCTTTTATTCTCCTTTTAAGAGAATTTCCCGAAAGCATTATATTGCTTATGACACCTGTTTTAATATCATTCTCATAAAGATATTCAAGCAGATTTTCTATATTATCGGACGGCTGAGCCTGTGTTGCATTGTTCCAGTATATCCATTCCAATTCTTCATAATTTCTGTCAAACTCTATATTGAAATATTCATAGATATATCTGTTTATGCTCACCCAGCTTACTTCATACGGCTGATAAAACCTGTTGTCACAGCCCATTCTTTTTGATATACCCATGATGACTTCATCAGCCTTTGCCTGCAATTCCTTGATAGTTATATTTCGGGGATTCTTTACGGCTAATTTCAGCAATGCTTCATTGCCTTTATCAAAGCCAAGTATCTTTTCGGTGATGATGGTATTGCCGTAGTCAAATAATACCATTTTCGGCTTATTCATCTTATTTCTCCTCAATAGAACATTGTTCCGATACCCTCATCCGAGAACATCTCTATCAGTATGGAATGAGGTATTCTGCCGTCAATTATATGTGCTCTTTTTACGCCACGTCTTACGGCTTCCACACAGCACTCTATTTTCGGTATCATACCGCCCGATATGATACCTTCTTTTTTGAGAGAAGGCACTTCACTGACATTTACAACAGGTATAAGAGTGCTTTCATCATCCTTATCCTTGAGCAAGCCTTTTATATCGGTCATTAAAATGAGCTTTGCGGCTTTCATTTCAGCCGCAATTCTTGCCGCTGCCAGGTCTGCATTGATGTTATAGACTGCACCGTTATAGCCGCCCGCAACAGTCGATATTATCGGTACATAGCCGTTTTTTGTAGCATCTTCTATAATTTGTGTATTGACCTCGGTAATTTCCCCGACAAAGCCCAAGTCATAAGCCGAGGACTTTTTCTCTGCCATTATCATTCTTCCGTCAATTCCGCACAAGCCTATCGCTTTGCCGCTGTGCTGTTCCAATCTCTGTACAAGGCTTTTATTTACTTTGCCTGCAAGAACCATTTGCACAACATCAATAGTTTCACTGTCGGTAACTCTCAGACCGTTTATAAACTTGCTTTCCTTGCCGATTTTTTTAAGCATATCGCTTATTTCGGGACCGCCGCCGTGTACAAGCACGACATTGATTCCTATAAGCTGCAAAAGAACTATATCACTCATTACAGCACTTTTCAGTTCTTCATTTATCATTGCATTTCCGCCATATTTCACTACAACAGTCTTTCCCGACCATTTCTGAATATACGGCAATGCCTGTATCAGAACATTCGCCCTGTCCTGATTTGAAATATTACTCTGCATTTTCAACATCTCCATTGATAAAAAATCAGGTTCTGTAATCCCCGTTTATCTTGACATATTCGTATGTAAGGTCACAGCCGTATGCCTCTGCATAAGAATCTCCGTCATTAAGCTCAACAAGAATATCAATTTCATCTTCAATGAGGATTTTCTTTGCGACTTCCTCAGAAAAATCTATCCCTGCACCGCCCTGACATACACTTATCTTTCCTGCTTTCGACTGAAATGCAACGTCAACTTTATTGACATCAACGTCACAGCCCGAATATCCTATCGCACAAAGTACACGACCCCAGTTTGCATCTGCACCGAACATTGCAGCTTTGAGCAGACTTGAACATATAACGGATTTTGCAACGCCTTTTGCATCTTTTTCTGTCTTTGCACCGCTCACTTTACATACAAGCAGTTTTGTTGCACCTTCACCGTCTTTTGCCATCATCTTTGAAAGACCTTTGCATACTGCCGTGAGTGCTTCAAGAAATTTATCGTAGTCTTCACCCTCACAGGTTATTTCAGTATTTCCTGCAAGTCCCGAAGCCATTACGGAAAGTGTATCATTTGTAGATGTATCACCGTCAATGCTGACCATATTGAATGTACAGTCAGCCGCTGTTTTAACAGCTTTTTTTATCATCTCAGCCGAAATTGCAGCGTCGGTCGTCACAAAGCAAAGCATTGTAGCCATATTCGGATGTATCATTCCGCTGCCCTTGGAAATGCCGCCTATTCTGACAACTTTACCGTCAATTTCTGTTTCAACGGCAACTTCTTTTTTGACCGTATCGGTTGTCATTATAGCCTCAGCCGCATTTGTACCGCTTTCAAGAGTATCATCCAACTCATTTACAAGCTGTTCCATACCCTGTGCGATAGGCTCTATCGGCAATACCTGTCCGATAACTCCCGTTGAACCGACTATAACATCTTCCGCACTTATATCCAATTTATCCGCAACAAGCTGACACATCATTTCAGCTTTTTCAATGCCGTCTGCATTGCAGGTATTGGCATTGCCGCTGTTTACGATAACTGCCTGTGCATAGCCGTCTGAAAGATTTTTCTTTGTCACCGTGATAGGTGAACTCTGAACGAGATTAGTCGTATAAACTGCCGCTGCCGTACATTTTACTTCACTGTATATCAAAGCTAAATCCCTCTTGGATTTATTCTTTCTGATACCGCAGTGTATACCTGATGCTTTAAAGCCTTTTGCCGCTGTTACCGAACCTTCTATAAATTTATATGCCATGATTTTTTATCCTCCGTTCATCAAAAAGCAGGGGGAACAATTACCAGACCCGTCTTTTCGTCTAATCCGAAAATAATGTTCATATTTTGAATAGCCTGACCTGCCGCACCTTTTACCATATTGTCAATAGCCGATATTGCAATGAAAGTACCTGTTCTTTCGTCAACGTGAAGCGAAATGTCACAGAAATTTGAATACTTGATATTATGAATGTCAGCGTTTGCACCGTCAGGAAGAAGTCTTACAAAAAATTCGTCTTTATAGAAATTTTCATAAGCCTTTCTTAACTGTTCTTTTGTGACACCCTCATTGAGTCTTGCATAACAGGTCGAAATGATGCCACGATTGACGGGCAATAAATGAGGTACAAATGTTATCTTGACATTCTTTCCCGAAAGTTTTGAAAGGGTCTGTTCGATTTCGGGAGTATGGCGGTGATTAGCCACTTTATAAGCGTGGAAACCCTCGTTCAGTTCGGGGTAGTGATTACCCTGATTGGGTTTTCTGCCTGCACCCGTTACACCTGATTTTGAATCTACTATAATTCCGTCAGTGCTTACAAGACCGTTCACAACAGCCGGTGCAAGTGCAAGCGGTGCACCTGTTGTATAACAGCCGGGATTTGCAATAACTTTCTTTCCTTTTATATTTTTCCTGAAAAGCTCGGGCAAGCCGTAAACAGCTTTTTTATGCAAGTCATGGTCTAAAAACTCACAGCCGTACCATTCCTTGTATTCATCTTCACTTTCAAGACGGAAATCCGCCCCAAGGTCAATGAATGCTTTACCCTGTTTATCGCACTCTGCAGCTAATTCCTGTGAAAGTCCGTGAGGAAGTGCCGCAAAGATGACATCACTCTTTGCAACGACTTCATCCTGTGTGCCGCACTCCATATCACAAAGGCTCTTATATGACGGATAAACTTCGCTCAGTTTCTTTCCCTCAAAGCTGACTGAGCTTATAGCCGCAATTTCAGCTTGCGGGTGAGTTAAAAGTATTCTTACAAGTTCTGCACCTGCATATCCGGTTGCACCGATTATTCCTGCTTTTATTTTCATTTTTATTCCCTCTTAATCTTCAATTAACTCTTTTACACGTTTTACTTGTGCTTTAACATTCTCACTTGCGGGTCCGCCTATGACTTTTCTTCCGTTCACACAGTTTTCAAGTGAGATAGCTTCATAAACGCCCTCATCAAACACTTCACATATTTTCTTGTATTCCTCTATCGGCAATTCTTCGAGAGTTGTCTTTTTCTCTATACAGATAGCTACAAGAGTTCCCGTAGCCTTATACGCATCACGGAACGGCAAGCCTTTTTTAACGAGATAATCCGCACAGTCGGTAGCGTTTATAAATCCGTTAGCCGCTGCTTTTCTCATATTTTCCGTGAGAACTTTCATTGTATCTATCATGGGAGTGAAGGCGGTCAGACACATTTTCACTGTATCAACTGCATCAAATATTGCCTCTTTGTCCTCCTGCATATCCTTGTTATATGCCAATGCAATGCCTTTCATCACTGTAAGAAGTGTCATCAAATCCCCGAAAACTCTGCCCGATTTTCCTCTTACAAGTTCGGCTATATCAGGATTTTTCTTTTGGGGCATGATACTTGAACCTGTCGAAAATGCGTCATCAAGTTCAACAAATTTGAATTCCCACGAACACCACATGATGATTTCTTCCGAAAATCTCGAAAGATGTACCATTATAATAGAAAGAACGCTTGCAAGCTCCATGCAGAAATCCCTGTCGGATACACCGTCAAGACTGTTCTGTGAAACTCTGTCAAAGTTCAGTAATTTTGCTGTAATAGTCCTGTCAATGGGATAAGTTGTCGTCGCCAATGCACCGCTTCCCAAAGGCATTTCGTCCATGTGTTTATATGTACATTCCAATCTGTCAACATCTCTCAAAAGCATTTCCGCATAAGCCATGAGATGATGTCCGAAAGTTATCGGCTGTGCTCTCTGCAAATGCGTATATCCCGGCATTACCGCACCCGCATATTCTTCGGCTTTATTGCAGATAACTCCGATAAGTTCCTTGACTTGCTTCTTTATATTCCGCACTTCTTTTTTCAGATACAGTCTTATATCAACAGCTACCTGGTCGTTACGGCTTCTTGCAGTGTGAAGTCTTTTTCCTGTCTGTCCAAGACGCTGTGTGAGTTCGCCCTCTATGAATGTATGTATATCCTCGGCATTTGGGTCTATCTGCAATTTGCCATTATCAATATCTGCAAGTATCCCTTTCAGACCCTCAATTATAGCCTGTGATTCACTTTTCTCAATAATACCGCACTCGCCTATCATTTCAGCGTGTGCCATGCTTCCCTCAATATCTTCCCTGTACATTCTGCTGTCGAATGATATCGAAGAATTAAAGTCATTTGTCTTTTTGTCTATCTCCTTTGAGAAACGACCTGCCCAAAGTTTCACAAAAACAACTCCTTTTCTAAACAACATCAAGGCGGACAATGCTCTGACACTGTTCGCCCTGACATATTTCTTTAAAATCAGACTGAAAAATTATTCAGTGATAAGATTTTTCTTAGCCTGAACTTTTATCGGAAGTCCAAAGAGATTTATAAATCCTGCCGAATCTTTCTGATTGTAAACTTCATCCTCATCAAATGTTGCAATATCCATATCATAGAGCGAATACGGTGAAGTAACACCTGCATCAATGATATTGCCTTTGTAGAGTTTGAGTTTTACATCACCTGTAACAGTTTCCTGAGTTGAGTCAACGAAAGCTGAAAGGGCTTTTCTGAGAGGTGTATACCACTGACCGAAGTAAACGAGTTCGGCAAAACGCAAGCCTACCTGCTGTTTGAAGTGGTATGTATCTCTGTCGAGAGTAATTTCTTCGAGCTTGTTGTGTGCGGCATAAAGGATTGTACCGCCGGGAGTTTCATAAACGCCTCTTGACTTCATGCCGACAAGTCTGTTTTCGACAAGGTCAACAATACCTATGCCGTTTTCACCGCCAAGCTGATTGAGCTTTTTAACTATCTCGACTGCACCGAGTTTTTCACCGTCAACTGCTACCGGAATACCTTTTTCAAATGAGATTGTAACATAAGTGGGTTTATCGGGAGCCTGTTCGGGTGATACGCCCAGCTCCAGGAAGCCTTCTTTGTTATACATAGGCTCATTTGCAGGATCTTCAAGGTCAAGTCCTTCGTGTGAGATATGCCAGATATTTTTATCTTTTGAATAGTTTGTTTCTCTTGTTATCTTAAGAGGGATATTGTGTGCTTCCGCATAGTCGATTTCTTCGTCACGGGATTTTATGTTCCATTCTCTCCACGGAGCTATTATCTTCATATCGGGAGCAAATGCCTTTATAGCGAGTTCAAAACGAACCTGATCGTTGCCCTTGCCCGTACAGCCGTGACAAATTGCGTCTGCACCCTCTTTGAGAGCTATTTCAACGATACGCTTTGCGATTATCGGTCTTGCGAAAGATGTTCCCAAAAGATACTTGCTTTCATAAACAGCATCTGCCTTTATTGTCGGGAATACATAATCTTCGATAAATTCCTTATTCAAATCTTCAATATAGAGCTTTGAAGCACCTGTTTTGATAGCCTTTTCTTCAAGACCGTCAAGCTCTGTGCCCTGTCCGACATCACCTGATACTGCGATAACCTCACAGTTGTCATAATTTTCTTTAAGCCACGGGATGATGATAGAAGTATCAAGACCGCCCGAATATGCCAAAACTACTTTTTTAATATCGCCCATTGTAAAAGACCTCCGTAAACATTTTTTAACTGCAATATCTATTATACACGTTTTTTGCATAAAATCAAGTCTTTTGTGTATATTTATTCAAGTAAGCCGTTTTTTGTGTATATCACAATAAAACTTCCTTTACTTTTTGTTATTTTTTATATATAAAGCAGATATTTCATTCCATAAACAGCCAATTTTCAACCCTTAAATCAACATATTCAGCTTGATATTTTCAAATATTTATACATTTATGCAAAAATCAATGTATATTATTCATTTTCAAAAAAATCTTTTTATATTATCCAAAATATGATATAATGAAATTATTACAAATTTCCAAAAAATAAGGACGTGAAATACTATGATCAATGTTATACTTTTATTAACAGCCATAATTTTAATGATAGGCAGTCTTTTTTATTCGGTAATTATCGCACTGACAGGAAACAAGAAAAAATTTAAAATGTCCTTTCATATTATTTCACTGCTGATAAGCACAATAAGCGTAGTTATTCCAACATACAGCTCTATGGATTTCTCAGATCTGGTAAATTTCGATTTAGTCAAAACTGTTTCTGTCAACTCTATCATTTCAGCATATCCTGATTCTCCGTTCACTGTCAGATACACTCTTGACGGCACTCCGCCTTCAAAAAACAGCCGGCTTTACACTGATGATGGCATAACTGTACGAAAAGAAGATATAGAAGAAAATGTTTTCACAATATACTATCAGATAGGTATCGGTGACTTATTCTATTTTCCAAAAGTATATACAAGAGAATACAAAGTCAATTCTGCAATAGAATTATATCCTCAAAAATTATCCACTCCTCCCAAAGAAGAACTTGTAGATATTGATAAAAGACTTGTTTTCGGTAAGCTGACAATAGATGACAAAAAAGGGTCAACAGACATAATAGATGGCGATATATCAACAAAACAGGAATTCAAGCCTTCGATCAACTATCGCCATACTATAACTTTTTCAGAATCCAACAAAAAAGATTTTTCCAGGATATATCTGTATCAGAACGGTATCAACAAAATAGATATTACAATAGACAATAAACATGAATATTTCTGCAAATTCAATTATTCGGACGATAAAAAATCCGGCTTGTTTGAAGTAGATTTTATTGACAATATCCCTGTCAATTCAAATATAACATTTAACATATATTCAAGTCAGGATCATTATTCTATCAGCGATATATGGTTTGATTACTATATTACACAATAAACTGATATTATTATCTGTATGTCTGACCCGAATTTATTGCTTCTTCCGCTGCACTCATAACGGCTGCCGCAACGGGAATGGCATTGTCATATCCCGAACCGCCGTGCTCTACCACCACCGCAAAAGCATAGGGAAATTCCTCGTCCTTGCAGAATCCTGTTATCCACGCATGAGCATCCTGTCCGTCTTCGCTGACTTCCGCTGTACCTGTTTTTGCACATACGTCAAATTTACTGCTGAATCTTGATTTTCCATAATTGTTCTCGACTGCATAATCCATGTAATCATATAATTTTTTTGCTGTTTCGTGGCTCATTATCGCATTGCCGAAAGATGAGCTGTGTTCAAATTCATTATCCGTGATACTTTGAACTATATATGGCGTTACGGGAATACCTTCGTTGGCTATTGCCGCCGATATCATTGCAACATTTATCGGTGTTTCAAGAGTCGTATACTGTCCGACACCCGACCACGCAAATTTATTCGGACTCGCTTCGGAAACGTCATAGATACTTTTTGCAGATTCCATTCCGTCAAATTTTATTCGGCTGTTGAATCCCATTTTTTCAGCCTGTTCGGTCATTTTTGCCTTACCAAGCTCAAATGCGAGATGTCCGAAATAAATATTGCATGAATAACATATTGCTTCTCTCATATTGACATTGCCCATGGAAAATTCACAGGTTACAGCCTTATCTCCTATCATATCCGTACCCTTACAGTCTATAACTTTTTTTTCGACATCATTTATATTTTCAAGACCTGCCGCCGCTGTAACGAGTTTGAACGTTGACCCCGGAGTATACTGCCCCCACAGTGCACGGTTTAAATATACACCTTCATAGGCATCATTGGTTTCAAGGTCATTCGGACGGTTTTGGGGGTCATAAGTCGGAGTGCTTACCATACAGGCAACAGCACCTGTTTTGTAATTATAAAATATAACTGCACCCTTTCTGTCACCGAGAGCCGTCAGGGCTGCCTTCTGCAGTTTTGAATCAATGGTCAGTCTGATATCCTTTCCCTTGCGTAGATTTTTCGGCATACCGAATCCGAATGTAAAATCATATCCTATAAGTTCGGCACGGTATATGTCCTGAATGGAATTGAATATATTACTGTTGGTATCATCACCGATTACATGAAGACAGGCTTTTCTGACAAGTTCATCATCATTATATACTCTTTCGCCGTCAATGCTTTGTGCAAGGATAACATTGTTTATATCAAATATCTTACCGCCGTACTCAAGATTTCCCGCTGCCGTAAGATGCTGATTCTGCGGTTTCATGACCCATTCTTCGGCATGGATGAATATATTCACGGTATGATATATAAGTCCTGCAAAAAAAGCTATCGTCATCAGCAATACCATTGCAGAACGGTTTCTTATTTTTCTCATATAAGCACCGTTACTGAAAACTTATAAAAAGTTATAAAAAACAGCTTTTATGTTTCATTCCTTGTTCATCGTGTCCATTTTCGATAATAAATCTACTCATGTTTGATATGACACTCCAAAGGCGTAAATTCCCCACTAACGTA
>CACZZB010000050.1:13574-14070 GCA_902785555.1 uncultured Ruminococcus sp. | reverse complement strand
GCGTGTTCACATAAAAAGAGCATCAAAAATCATAGCCAACATGATAACAGAAAGAAAAATTGAATCGAGCTTATCGTAGCGTGTAAAAACTTTTCTGAAACGCTTGATTCTGAGAAAATAACGTTCTACTTGATTTCTCTTTTTGTAAAGTTCTTTATCATATTCCCAAGGATCTTTACGATTCTTCTTTGGAGGAACAACAACATTAAACCCGTGTTCTTCAGCTAAAGCACGGGTTTTGTTATCTTCATAGGCTCTGTCCATAAGAAGATCATGATTATCTTCCGAGTAAATTGTTTCAATGAGTTTTCGTCCTTGTGGTGCATCGTGGCGATTGCCGGCAGAAAGGTGAAAAACAAATGCGTATTTTTCAGAGGCACAGCATAGATGAAGCTTCGTTGTCAGCCCCCTTTTGAACGTCCGATGCTCTGTTCACCATTCGATTTACGGGCACCTGCCGCATCAGGATGAACTTTTATGCTTGTACTGTCAATAC
>CACZZB010000050.1:0-13565 GCA_902785555.1 uncultured Ruminococcus sp. | reverse complement strand
ACCACCTGTTGAATCTCATATAAATTGTGTGCCACTTTCCATATTTCTTTGGCAGTGCCCTCCATTTGCAGCCGTTTTCTATCATGTAAAGTAATGCACGCAAAAATTGATAATTTGAAATCTCTGGTGGCTTTCGGGGTATCGGCATCAAGTGCTCGATTTTTCGATATTGTTTTTTAGTCAGTTTCATACTTCCATTATACAGCTTTCATGCCGATTTGTAAATATTTATGTTAACACGCTCTAGTATTTTTGATCTTTTATTATAATCATCTAAACATTCAAATTCGCTAGCCAAGCGTATATATTCGTCATGCAAATCCAAGCCATCTTCTGGAAAAAATTTAATAGTTGAATTAAAAGAAATAACACCATTATGAGAATAAAAAATATCAAAACTTGCATATTGTGATTCATATTTTTTATCATAGACTTGTACTGGTTCAACACATAATGATGAATATGTGCTTATCAAGATGGCTACACCCTTTATATTTCCACTACTTGAAATCCAGTCCCAAGGATAATATAGTAAATTGATGCTTGGTTTTTCCGAAAATATTGCCCACGGATATTTTTGTTTCAATTCTTCAAATTTATCATCAGAAATGGGATGCTTGTGAATTTTCGGTTCTGCACTTTCACCATCGGGATTGAGTAAATGAACAAGTGTCATCAATTCGTCCTGTGTGGGAAATTCTTTTTTTGCCGTCCTCGCCCAAGTATTCCACTTTTACTTCGGGGAACATCACATATTTTTCTACAATTTCTTTAAAAGAACGGTAATTTCCCATCTGATACAGATTGATACGGATACATATTGTTGTACCGTACTCCGTGCGGTAGTCTGTATCTTTACCGTCGGGACTGTGCATGGGACTACTGCATGTCTGAGGGGAATTGTACAGGTCATAATATCCGTGCAGACCTGTAATATTCATACGCACAGCAGGACAATCTTTTTGAGGTATAAAACGCTTTGACGATATTTCAACAGGCGTATTATAATCATTCATAAAGCAGGAAAGTATACCGATACCGAATCGGCTGATAGGCTTATTTATTTTTTTGCCTTTTTCACAGCACTCTGTTTGTATTCTGTTGAATTCATCAGAGGTATAATATGACTTACCAATTTTTAGCAAATATTTATTGATAATTTCCTCGTCCATACCGATTCCGTTATCTTTAATGCGAAACCAACTGTAACCTTCACTATCTGTCCATGTGCGTATGGATATTTTGCCGTCTGTCATTTTGAAATTGCCGTCCAATGTACAGCGTGTCATTACGGCATCAATGGCATTTTGCAGAAGTTCTCTCACAAATACTCCCGAATCGCTGTAAAGATTTTTTCCCGTCAGCAGTGTAAGTATTTTGTCCTGATCCATCGTCAAGCTGAAATCTCCGCAGGTATATTTGGGATTTCTCGAAATATTGCCCTCTTTGAGATAGGGAATATCTATGCGTTTTTGTGAATCTGTATGGCATAAATACTCACGACAGTCCTCCAATTCAGCTTTTACCCATTTATTATAATCTCTGAGTTGATGTTCAAGTTGAGAATTGGAAAATTTGGCATCAAATTTCAATTCTCCATTTCTTATATAAAAACGTCCAGCCCTGTTTTTATACCATTCTTCACTGCTTTTCCTTTTTTCACTGTTCTCGGGTGTATCCAAACCAAGTTGTTTAAACAGTTTATCGGGAACACGGGAAGAATCGAAATCTAAAATATCCGCCAATCTGAGTAATACGGCACACAGCTTTATATCACAGTCACATATATAGACATCTGTAAGTTCTTTCAGATTTTCATCATGACTTTTGCATAAATCAATCAGGTTTTCCAGATAAATACCCCTACGTACCAAATCGAACGCCCAATCTTCTTGGGATAAGTTTTCATCAATGCGTGCATGATGATTTATCCTTACATAATTTCTGATAATTCTGTCCTGTTCATCTTTGTGATTTATTTTTTTATAGTCCTGAGGGAATTTGTTGAAATATTCTTTCCAGTTATCCGTTGAAAAATCAGACAGTAACTCTTTCTTTTGCTCATCGGTAACGCTCATTCCTACGTCGTGACAGCAGGCAGACATTAAAAGCATAGCCGTTTCATTTGCCGTCAAAGCATTTATTTTATCTTCAGTCAACAGGTTGTACATCCATTCACATGAACATTCCGAAAATATCATTTCTTCCGTTGAAAGACTGCTTGGACGAAAGCGTATTGAAAAATTATCACCGTCAGATACATGGATGCTGATGGTATGTGCCTATATGCACGATCTCGGAATGTTGATTCAGGGAAAAGAACTTGAAAATGACTGGAATTCCGAATCATTTCAGAACTATATCGAAAACTGCAAGGATTCTTCTAACGATTCGCTGAAACAGGCTGCTCGTCATGTAAGCGGTGTAGAATGGGTGAATCCGGCAGAAAAGAATTGGTCTGTATCCGTTTACAGAGATGTTATCCTGCTTGCTTCGGAGTTCTATCGGAGAAAACACCCCGAAAGGTCAAAGGATATTCCCTTACAAAATGATTTCGGGAAATATTTCAATGTCGTGATAAGCGGTGACGGCAGACTGCCCCCACGCATACAGGACGTTATAGGAAAAATCTTCTTTTCACACGGCATTGATTTTGACGAGATTCTGAATATCCTTGAACCCGTGGACAGCCTTTTCGGATATGAATTCCATCCGAGATTCATTGCTGTTATGCTGTGCCTGGGTGATTTGTGCGATCTTGACAACGGCAGATTCAATAAAGTATCCATGGAGGTTTTCGGTGAACTTACCAAAAACAATTATGTGCATTACTATAAGCATGAATCCGTCAATTCATTCGTGCTGAAAAAAGACCTTATTGCCGTTAATTTCGATATCAAAAACAAGAGAATCAAAAAGGATTTGCAAAACGAACCGCTGTTTTCCAAACTCAACCCAAAAGAACAGCAGAAAGAGTTGCAGGACGTTTGTGACCGCATACTGCTTGAAACGCAGAACTGGCTTGGCTGGATAGAGGAACTTGTGAAAAATATCAAGCTCCATTGGGATAAATTGTCTATGGAGCATATAGAAACCTTTTCACCATCTTTGACCTACAAAATATTGGTTGACGGCAATGAAACCATCTCTTCCAAGAAAAATATGCGTTTCTCATTCAGTGACGAAAAGGCATATGAACTCATAGAAAGCTACAGTCTTTACAACAACCGTTTCGTGTTCATAAGGGAACTTCTCCAAAACAGCGTTGATACCCTGAAAAGACGTTTCTGGACAGATATAAAGTCGGGCAGGTGGGATCATTTTCTGCAAAATGCCCCCAAAGATAAAGACAGCAATATCGATTATCAAAATATTCAGCCGTTTGATTTTTCGGATATATCGGTGTTCGACTATTACAAGGTTTCCATGAAGATAGAACATCAGCCGGAAGAAGAAACCGCACGATTCATTATCGAGGACAACGGCACGGGTATCAGCAATGAGGACTTGCAGGAAAGAATACTGCGTACAGGCATGAGGGGCAGGGATAAGATTGTTGAAGAAATGCCCGACTGGCTCAGACCTACTTCATCATTCGGTATCGGTCTGCATTCGGTTTTTGGTGTATCGGACTCCATTTTCATCAGAACACGCACTTCTCCCGACCAGCCTGTTTATAATATCAATATGCATTCCAGCAAAAATGACGGATATGTATTCATGAGTTTGGCAGACGATCAGAACATGAAATTCTGTCATTCTCCCATCGGCACAAATATGGATATTGATATAAATGTAAAAAAGTTGGACAGTTTTTATGATGAATATAATTTTAGGGATATGACCGAAGAAAGACCTGAAAGCGATTTTTGCAATAGGGTTCAGCAGGAATTAAAAAATTGTCTTGGCAAATCTATATTTGATATTTCCTATCAGTTCAATGAAGATGATGTTATCCATACAGACAGAATAAAAGATGATGATAATATCAAATTGCTTTTTGACGAAACTAACCGCAATCACATTTCTAATAAGCCATTCAAGGTGAATGCGTATGATTTTGCTTTAAGTGAAGACGCACTGTACTGTACACTATGGGACAGAGAAGAAAAAATTTTGATGGTGTATGATATAGAAGATATTTATGGAACTTTTTATAATAATATAGTTCGTGCCTGTAAAGGATTTAGAGTGCGGAACGCTCCGATATATAATACCTTCATACCTATATATACAGATTATTGGGGTGGAAATACAAAAGATATATTGAATATATCAAGGGATAGTCTTTCACACCAACAGTCAAAAAAAAATAAAACCATATTTGAAAAATCCGCTGTATGTCTTGCAAAAATTTACTATGAAGTACTGAAATCTGATGAATTAAAAAAATCGTGTGATATATGTAATTCAAAACATACTCTGAGGAAGACAATGCACTTGATGTTATGGTCTGGAGTAGATATCTCATCATTAGAAGAAAATATCAGAAAAGAACTGTTCTCTCTTGATGATGACGTGAGTTAAGGTTTTGAAGATAAAAACAATTTTGGAGATATTATCTTTTCAGATGAACTCAAAATATTATACCGTACTTATTCAGAAGTCCAGTATCATGCACATGGAAATGGATTATATTTCTTAAAAGGCAGAAAAGTAAACAAAATAACTTTAAAATCAGACAAAGAAATTCAAATCATCTATGGCAAGGAATATAATAAAAGAGATACAGTTGAATATGTTGGAGATGCGTTTGCAGTATTTCTCAATATTAATTATAGTCATGATGAGTATTATTATTACGATGATAATGGCAGGCATAAACTTTATAAGGATAATGTTCCTGTGCCATTTGGATTTAAAGATATTGCTGTAAGAAGTACCGAACATGATAGTGGTGTATTTGGATACTCCAAAACATATATGACTTATTTGTGGAACAGATTTAGAAACATAAAAAAAGCATTTGCCGAAAGAATAGAAACTCTCATGGGAAATGAACGTGTCAAGTGGGTAGGCATAGTCAATAAAAAACCTGATGACAAAAAATCAGATTGATTTCATGAGGATTTACGTTATTTTATTCTGTAATATACAGCTGTAAGAAAATGACAGAGGGTACAAATTGTATCCTCTGTTATAACTTTTTATAGCCTTTGCCCTGTTAAATAAAAAATTTAACGGTCGGTCAATAATTCATATTATTTTTTTGTTATCACAAATCAATTTGTGCATATTGATATTATTGAAAAATAGTGTTATAATCATAAAAAGTCTGAAATTACGAAAGTATAAATTTCAAATTGAGAAAGGGGAAATAAAATCGACCTTTTCGGGATGATTTTACTGTATGTGCCATGGAAATTTTCAAAATCATAAGTGATCCGTATAAAAAAGAAATAAAATTTGAAACCGTTGTGACAGAAACATGGGAAACAATACCTGTCACCCGAAATGATAATAGCAATCTCGTAAGTGATGAGTTAGTTCATGGATTTTTTCCTTACAATGTCAAAAAAATCATTGATGAAATATATGAGATGAAACACAAGCAAGGTCAGCGGATTGAGATTATGTTTGAAGGTACAGCAGATGATTATAATGCTCTGAGAAACTTGTGTTCAAGGGAAAAATATGCCGATAAAATAAAACTACTGGCTCAAAAGAAGTATTTGAACAGTGCAAAAGACATACTGCCAAAGATTTCAGACATTTTTAAAAATGTCAAGCCGCTGATAGATGATACGATTTTTTCGGACGAAAAATTTAAAGCAGATATGCAAAAATTAGAAGATACTGTCAACAGACAGATGGTACCGATATGTGTTATCGGAAATTACAGTTCAGGAAAATCTACTTTTGTCAATGCACTTATCGGCAGAGAGATACTTCCAAGCGGTGATGATCCTGTAACCGACTGTGTTTACAGAATAACATGTTCTCCGGATAAAGAATGTGGTTGGGTACAGTTTGAATATAAAGGTAAAACTGTAAGATTCTTGATCAATAGTGAAAATAATGACGGCTTTGTATCATATGGTCAGAGTATATCCGATGATAAATTTCTGTCGGGTTTGAAGGAAAAATTAGCTTTCTGTTCGTCAAAATCAGTCCATTTCAGGATACATACTCTCCTTTTTATGATAGAGGAACATAAAAAGCAAACAAAAAATCATGATACCAAATCGGATATATCTTCACTGATTCAGATATGTATTCCATTCAGTAAAGAAGGCGTGCTTTCCGAATCAAAGTGTGATTATGTTATTTTTGATACGCCGGGCGAAAGCTCGGCATCCAATGAATATCATTCTGATGTACTTCAGAAACAGATGCAGTCACTTTCAAACGGTCTTGTATTATTCATCACGGACAGCCGTTCACTTGATAAGGTGTCAGAGGAAAATCTGTGCAGGAAATTAATATCTATGGACAGCATTGATGAACGGTTTACAATGGTGATAGTCAATCGTGCCGATTCTGCCAATTTGCCAAAAGACGGATTTGAGGATAGTGATATCGAGGAAAAACTCGGACAGGCTGTATGCAGTACACTTCATTCAAATCGTATTTTTTATGTATCATCTATTTTGGGACTTGCTTCCAAGCAGAATGGAAAATTTATTGATGAATACTACCAGAATGTATATGACAAAGAAATCCGAAATTACACCGATTCAAATGCCCGGACTGTGAAATCCTTGTATCGTTATAATATCATTCCCGAACAGATAAAGGAAAATTGTGATGAAATGTCGGAAGCCCAACCCAACAAGTTATTTGCCAAAAGCGGACTTTTCTGGATAGAACAGGAAATAAAGCAATTTGCCGAAGAATACTCTCCCTATGACAAGTGTATCAGGTCAAAAGCCTTTCTTGAGGAAATCATAGAAAAAACCTTATCTCTTACGAAAGAGAAGCAAAAAAAATTTGAAGCATCAAAGGCGGAACTTGACAAAAAACTCAAAGAAGAAGCAAAGAAGAATATAGATTATCTTCAAGACACCGCAGTATCATTTTGGGATAAGTGTAAAAAAGATTATCTTTTGAAAATGGCAGAAAAAGAAAAGTTTACGGAAATAGAACAGAGTGAATTTCAGAAATGGCATGACGATTTACAGAGTTATTTCCAATCATACTACAAAGGATATAACTTCTGGAAAGATGCAAAAGCAAAGAATTTCAAAGAACGTGTGGACAACAAGAAAAAGCTGAAAGAGCTTTCAAAAGAAATAGAAACCATAGTATCCGATCGTATTTTTAAAAAAGTGAAAGAAAAATTTGATAATGAGATATATGATTATAATAACATTTTATATCATACGTCCAAAGTATCATTGATAGATATATCCGAGAAATTAAAAAAGGAACTGATAGATGCAATCACTTGTTCGGAGGGACTTTCCGATGAGAAAAAACGTGAACTTGAAAGAATAGTGGCAAATTATGAAAGACTTCAATTTCAGGAAAAAGCTGATACGGCATTTGATATCAACAATTTGAAACAGTATAAATTTAAAATAGGAAATCTTAAAATCGGAGAAAAAGATTCTCTTAATCTGAAAAAGCTCACATCAACGTATAACAGAGAAATGAAGAAAAATATAGATGATATTGCAGACGGGTTGGAAAAAAACCACATACCGGCGTTTGCTCAATGGAAAAACAGATTACTGCAATTACTGGAGGACAATATTGTAGAGATCAATCCGGATTTGAGAGAACTTAACGCTGAGGTCAATGCTCAGAAGAAAGAAATTGAAGACCTGAAAGATAAGGGGCTGCGTCTGAGGGAATATAAAAATCAAATAGAATCTCTGATGAAATGGAGATAAGAAACGGAGGTATCATTATGGGTTTGATAACAACTATCGGTTCAAAAATCAATAATAAAATCGGTGACAGTATTGCCAAAAAATCGGCACTGAGTCCCCAACAGCTCGATGAAGTGGCAAAAAAAAGACAGGATTATCTTTTGGAGATGCCCTCGCCTGATGATACGGTTGCCCGTGAAATGACGGAAAAAATGCTGGCTGCAAACAGTATTGAGATTTTCAATGCCTATTTGCCCCAGTTATCGGCACTTTATACACCGCTTGCCAAAGATGATTTTGACAGTGACTATAATACAAGATGTTTTAATATCACCAAATGGGTGACGGATAAAAAAGAAAACAGCATTGAAAAACTGATGAACGTATATGCGGTTTTGTCTGATGAAAACTGCAATATCGCATTGATATTCCGTCGCACCTGTAAAGTTACCGAAGTTTATCTTGCAGTAACAAATATCGAAAATGCCAATAATAACAGTGATGCAGATACATTTGCAAAGCGTTTGTATGAAGCCGTAAAAGGCAATTTTCCGGGTACGGGATTCGGAAAGGACTTTGTAAGAGGCATACCGCCTTTTTTGAACAATGATATTCCTTATTCCGTTGCCTCTGCCTCAAACATACCTGCACTGAAATCCGAAAAGTTTGTCAGTCAGACAATAGAAAAGCTGCTTGACGGGATAGTTCCCAATAATCATAAAGAAGAATATACTTTGATTTTATTGGCATCGCCTATCAACGATGTCGAACAGCGTAAATTCAGGCTTGCACAGATCTATTCCGGATTAAAGCCCTATGCCTCATGGCAGACAAATTTCACTGTCACGGAAATGCATACACAGGGTTCATCTGCAACGGTAGGAGTGAATGTCGGTGCAAGTGCAGGAATACAGAACGGGCAGACAACATCTTCTTCCGGTTCAAGTTCTGTTTCAGACAATAAAAGTGTTGCCAATGCTAAATCATTCAGCAAAAGCAACTCAAAAACGAAAAGTGTGAATGGTACCGTTGAGGCAGGAGCAGGTTTAAAATTCGTTAAAGTTGGTGGTTCTGTCAGCACAGGTACTTCCGACACGGAAGCTGTACAGATTGCAAAATCAGTGACAGAAACGCTCGGTAAAACGATAACCAATACGCTTTCAAAAACAGCGGGGATTATGAGCAGTACAAGTTTGGGAATGAATTTCGGAATGAATTTTGCCCGCTGTGCAAATGTCAGTGCGGCTATCGGAAAAAATGAAGGTATCGTGCAGTCTTTTGAGAATTATAATATTCAGCACGCTCTGGAACTTCTTGAAGAACAGATGAAACGCTTTGAACAAAGCACTGCTATGGGAATGTGGGATTTTGCGGCATATGTCCTTTCGGAAGACAGAAATGTAGCAAACAATGTAGCACACACTTATTTGTCACTGACACAGGGCGAAACGTCCTATATGTCAAGTTCAGCCGTTAATCTTTGGCGTGGTGATCAGGAAAAATCCGATATATATGCAAAAACCATATGCAGTTATCTGAGAGAATTGCGTCACCCTGTATTCGGACTGAATCCCGATATTGTCGGAACACAAAACGGCAAGGATTATCAGGTATATCCTACGGCAGTCACGGCAACAACAAGCCTTTCGGGAAAAGAACTGGCATACTCTTTGAATTTTCCGCAAAAATCCATTGTCGGATTCCCTGTTATTCAGTGTGCCGATTTCGGACGCAGCATATCAAAATTTGATCTGAGCCGGGACAGCGGAAATACGATTCATTTTGGTAAAATATTCCATATGCTGAATGAAGAAAAAACAAGTGTCGATCTTTCGGCTGATTCACTGACATCACATACGTTCATAACAGGCAGTACGGGAGCAGGAAAGTCAAATGCAGTATATCAGATACTGAATGAAGCCTCTGAAAATCATATTCATTTTCTTGTCATAGAACCTGCCAAGGGAGAATATAAACATATTTACGGTGACAGAGCTGATGTGTACGGAACCAATCCGACTGTAACACCGTTGTTAAAAATTGATCCTTTCAGTTTTCCGAAAGAGATACATATTCTTGAACATCTTGACGGTTTGATTGAAATTTTCAATGTTTGCTGGCCCATGTATGCGGCAATGCCTGCCGTATTGAAAAATGCTCTTGAACTGTCATATGAAGACTGCGGCTGGAATTTAACGGATTCTGTCAATCTGTATGGTGAAAAGCTTTATCCGACTTTTGAGGATGTCATACGGAATATCAAAAAAATTATTGATTACAGTGATTACGATGCAGAGAATAAAGGAGCATATAAAGGCTCTCTTATCACCAGACTGAATTCTTTGACAAACGGAATCAACGGAATGATATTCTGTTCTGACGAGCTTCCACCGGAAAAACTGTTTGACAATGATGTAATTTGTGACCTGAGCAGAGTTTATTCGGGCGAAACTAAATCGCTTATAATGGGAATCCTGCTGTTAAAGCTGCATGAATACCGTTCATCAAGCGGTAAGATGAACGCTGTACTGAATCATATAACAGTTTTGGAGGAGGCACATCATCTTCTTAAACGAACCTCAACGGAACAGCCCGCAGAAGGCAGCAATCTCCTTGGAAAAAGCGTTGAAATGCTTTCAAATTCTATTGCAGAGATGCGAACCTATGGTGAAGGATTTATTATTGTCGATCAGTCACCGACACTTCTTGACAATTCAGCTATTAAAAATACAAATACCAAAATCATTCTTCGTCTGCCTGATGAAAGTGACCGTGTGGTTGTTGGAAAAGCGGCAAGCCTTAATGATGACCAGATAGCCGAACTATCCAGACTGCCGAGAGGCGTTGCGGCATTATATCAAAATGAGTGGGTGCAGCCTGTTTTGTGCAGGATATCCGCTTCCAATATACAGGAACATCAATATCAATATATCCCTCAAAGTGTAAAACAGATACCCTCCCAAACAAAAGATAGACTTGAGATAGCTAAATTCGTATGCAACGGTATCAGGTTTGACAAAGATATAATTCTTACCGATATAAGACCTAAACTGATCAATATGGCTCTCCCTTCCTATATACAGGTTCTTATACAAAAGCTGTTGGAATTTCCTCCCAAACAGGCTAATATGGAATATATCGGACAGATTTCAAAATATTTGTTTCCTGACTTGTATTCCGAAACGAAAAATATCTGTAAAAATACTTCCGACAAGCATGAGTGGACAGAACATATCGAATCATTGCTTTTGAAGAAAGCGGACAGAAAAATAGATGACACTACAAGAAGATTTATTGTACATGGTCTTATACTTTCTTATGTTTATTTTCAACTCAATGATATAAATGCACTAAAGGATTGGACAGAAAGAGGAGGTCTGAAATGATCGGAGTATGGAAAGAACCGACAAATCGGGACATAAAATCGCCGTTATCAGATACGAAATCATTTGATTTCAGAAAACCTCTCGAAAAATTTGAAAAAGAAATAACAGTAAAAGATAACACAGAATTTGATCCAAGAAAATCCTTGGACATTGACGAGAAAATAAATAATGAATTGTTGACAACAGAGGAAGAACGAATGAAACATACTCCTCGTGACGGTCCCAGAGGTCATTGGACAGGTGAAAGAGGGAATTCTTCTTATATACCTAATGAAAACTCTGAACGTGGAAAAGAAGTGAAGGATACACTTGAAAAATACGGTCTTGAAGGTATAGAATATAAAGACGGTGTACCTGATTTTTCAGAGTGTTCGGAAGAAACGGTTGAGATCGGCATGACTGAAGATAGAAAGAATAACTTTGGAAAAGCAAATGCCGAATGTGCAAAAAATGGAATGAATGTGCAAAAGATGGTAAAACCGATTGGACAGCAAATGATGTCCGGGAATATATGAAAGATCATGATCTGACATGGCATGAATGTCCGGACTGTAAAACGTGTCAGATGGTGCCGAGAAATATACACAGCTATTATACCCATTCCGGTGGTGTTGCAGAATGTAAGAAAAATTCTGACGTGACAGAAAGCGGTTCATAAAAAAGAAATGCTCACAGATAAAGTAAAAGCTGTATCTGTGAGCATATTTTTATCGAACAAAAACAGAGGATACAAACTGTATCCCCTGTTATAACTTATTATAGCTTTTTACGAAAATGGTGTAAATTTGGTGTAATGGTGTAGATTTTTATGGCTTTTCAAGCTGAAAAACCGCATAAACACTGGGGTTTATTTATCGAGGCTCTTCATTGTCGGGAGCTTATTTCTGCATATATGTAACGCTTTATAAGCTGATTTTTGCCTATAAAACGGAGTTCTCGTAATGACTGCGATACTATTAACTTTTACTTTTCTTTGTAATTGGTCGTAAATTAGTCGTAAGTTGGTCGTAAGTTTTAAGCATCGTTTTCCTGCTCTTCTTTCAGTGCGTTGAAGTAATCTTCAAAGTTGATAAGCTCAGACTTTTTCAGTTCCTTCGTAGCATCTGCGTAAATCTGCAAGGTGGTCTCTGCATCAGCATGACCGAGTATATCCTGCATAGCCTTGATATTTACGCCTGCTTCGCACATTCTCGTTGTAAAGGTATGCCTGAGCGTGTGGTTGCTGATTTTAGGGAGCAGAACAGGATCCTTTTTGCCTGTATCCAAGACTTTATAATTACAGTCCCTTACGATACGGCGGAGTGCTTTATTCAATGTGCTTTGATTCTGCGTATTGCCGAAACGATTGATGAAGATAAAGTCGGTATATCCATCCACAACGGCGTTGCAGGAAAGCTCGGCTTCTTCTTGATACTCTTTTTCCTTGATAAAGGCTTCCCTTACCTTTGGAAGCATAGGTATCGTTCTTTCGCCTGCTTTTGTCTTTGGCGTATTGATAGCAAATCCGCACTTCTCAGCACCGCCTCTGTCAAAGTAAACAAGGGTGTGGTTTACGCTGATCGTGCCTTCCTCAAAATCAATATCCTGCCAGCGAAGTCCTGTGACTTCTCCTACTCTCATACCTGTGTAAAGCATAACCGTGAAGATCGGATACCACCTGTGATACTGACCTTGCTTTGCAAGGAAGCTCTCAAGCAGCCTTTGTTCCGGTATGGTCAATGCCCTTTTCTTTTCGGTATCGTTATTATGGGCTTTCTTCAATTCCTTCAAAGCGTTGTCCGCAGGATTGTAACGCAGATATTCGTCCTCAACGCCTAACTCCAGAACCTGATGAAGAACAGTGTGGATACTGTCAATCGTGCCGGCTTTCAGGTGTTGTGTGTCTGCAAGATGATTATAGAAAGTCCTGACATCCGAACGCTTCAAATCAATTATATGTATCTTGCCGAAACTCGGCTCAACATACTGCGTATAGGAATACTTGTAACACTGAAATGTATTTGCTTTCAAGCCTTTTTTCAACTGCACCCAACGATGATACAGGTCGTTTATCGTCAGATCATTCTTGTCTGCCCTGATACCGTCCAGAGCATCACGCAGCACATCGTTTTCCTTTTCCCTTAACTCATCAAGTGTCTTAGCATAGACAGAGTGCCTTTTGCCTCTCTTGTCTCTCCACTTGTACTCAAACGTTCCGTTTGCTCTCTGATATTCTCCTTCTTTCAAAACTCGTCTTTTATTGTCCTTGCGTCTCTCTATTGCCATTATTTGCTCCTTCCTGACACAAAGAGAACACGTTCAATTATGATTATACCATTCGTGTCTCTTTTGTCAATTAAAATAGACATCGTTTACACAGAAAATG
>CACZZB010000049.1 GCA_902785555.1 uncultured Ruminococcus sp. | reverse complement strand
TTAGAACCTGTTTAGTATCTGGACAAAAGATAATACAATGTGATATAATGGACTAAAAAACGAAAGAAGTATCAAAGATGCGAAAAGGTTATCCGAGCGATATAACAAGAGAACAATTTGAAATCATAAGAGAAGATTTGGAACAGGCAACCCAAAAAACACATCCTCGCAAATACGATTTATATGACATTTTTTGTGCCATACTGTACTTGATAAAAGAAGGCTGTTCATGGAGGGCTATACCGCATGATTTTCCAAAATGGGAAAATGTACGTTATCATTATGATATATGGTCAAAAGAAGACGATGACGGAATAAGCCTTCTTGACCGAGTACTGCGTAAATTGGTTGAAGCCGAAAGGGAAAAACAAGGCAGAGATCCACATACGGTCATGTTGATTGTTGATTCCAAAACGATTCAGAACTCCGATACAGCTGAAACCAAAGGATATGATGCCGCTAAAAAAAATCAGGTATAAAGCTGCACATAGGGGTAGATGTTCTTGGTCTGCCTCATATGATTATGATGACAGCAGCGAATACAACTGACCGAACGGGTGCAATTTTGATGATAGAATATTACTCCGAACAAACCAAGAATTTGAAATTTATCAAGAAGATCATTGCGGATGGCGGTTACACGGGAGATAACTTTGCCGATACAGTAAAACAGTTGTGTAATGCCAAAGTTGAAATTGTCAAACGTAATGAACTTCATACTTTCGCCGTAACTTTGGAAAAACTGCGAACGAAATTTGCAAAATTCTTTTCAAATGGTTACTTTGGCTTTTATCCGTTTGATTTTGAATAGATACTAAACAGGTTCTTAATCACTTCTTGCATGAATTGTGAATTGGAAGATTGATTCATTGAATTATAGAAAAATATATTTTTTAAAACATATATTCCTAAAAGGAAAAGCAAGACCACTGCTATAATTTGCAAAGCAGTTATAATTTTAGAAAATTTGATTTTTCTCATATATAAATCTCCCTAATGATGTTATATTTTGGGTAATTATATCATGTATTGTCAAAAAAGTCTATAATTTTTCAATTTGACTTTTTAGAATAATGTTTGAAAATCAACCGGAAGTAAAGGCAAATTCACACTATAAGTAGTGTATCATGGCGACCTTGTACGAACACAAAGATACATACATTCAGACGGGCAACGGGCAATACAGGCACATCTATACTTTTGAATAAATATCAAAATTGGTTCTTTTTTTAAAAGAAAAAAGGACTGATTTCCTTTTTGCGGAAAATCAATCCTTAAATTTCATTAGTAATACAAACCGCAATTTACAGTCCGTCTGCTATTTTTTCTAAGGAAGAGTAATAATACGAAAAATGCCATGAACCTTTCCATTTTTCAAGCACTGCCCATAGCAAATGGCATCTATGTATAAATAAAGCTTCATATATTGGTATCTGGCACATTATGCGTCAAAATAAATATTTTTGCAAACGAAAACATCCCGAACTTTCCAATAAAGACAGCGGAAAGTTCGGGTTACTTGATGTTTATAAGTTAATTTTCTCTATTTTACAGGAATTTTTCTTGGACTTTTCATTATAGTTAATACCAACAAGCACCATTTTAACGATATATCCCTCTAAAATAGTTGGATATCGTTTTTGCTTTATCTGCTCAAAACTTATATGATACTGTTCATACAAACACTTGACTTCTATTTCTGTAAATCCTGTATATCTGACAAAAGGAGAGGGCTGAAGAATAGTAAACTCCCTGAAATCAGAAACTGCCGATTCCGAACCGTCTTTTTTTATTGGAAAAATTCCCGTCATGTAACTTTCCGCAACGGCTTTTGATGTGAAATTACCGTTTTTAAACCATTCTTTGAGCAAAACATAGCATAGATTTGTGCGACATTTAGCTGATTTTTATTGCAATTTTCACATTGAATATGCTATAATTGCAGACAAGAATATTATTTGAAATGGAGATATTATAGGTTCCTATTATGAATTGCACTGTACAAAAGATTATAACTTTAAACTCATGACAGAATGTTCTTTTACAGATGACAGTGTATTGACTGCGGCAGTATGCAAAGCTATTATCGAAAATAATTCGAGCATTTCATTTTTTGATATAAATAAGCGTGGAATGGAATATGCTATGCAGTACAAATCTTATTATTCACGGTATAAAAATGCAGGTTTTGGAGAGATGTTCATTCTGTGGGCGAAAAGTAGTGAAATGTTTCGTCAAAAAAGCTATGGAAACGGTGCGGCAATGAGAGTTGTTCCGATAGGCTATGCGTACAGCGATGTAAAACAGATATGCCGTCAGGTAAGAGCAAGCTGTATTTACACTCACAATAATTTTGAAGCGATACAAGGAGCAGAAGCGGTTGCAGTTTCTGTAAGAATGGCTTTGGATAAAAAAAGTAAAAAGGAGATACAAAGTTTTTGCGAAAAAAAATTTGGATTTGCTTTGGATACTGCGATTGATGAAATAAGAAAAAATTTTGTTTTTGACAGCCGTACAAAATATAGTGTTCCGCCTGCGATAATAGCTTTTTTACAGTCTGATGACTATGAAAGTGCCGTAAGAAATGCTATTTCTCTTGGTGGTGATGCTGATACTATGGCTTGTATAGCCGGAGGAATTGCTGAGGCTTATTATGGGGAAATCCCCGAACATATCAAGCATTTTTGTGACAACAGATTGGATAATAGCTTGCGTTCTGTTTTCAAAGAATTTTGTTTAAGGAGTATAGTAAAATGAAAGTTTATGTAAAAAAAGTTATTGAGGGAGAGAGCATACCCGGAATTATCAAAAACGGTGAATACTATCTTGCAAAATTTGGTATTTATGAAGATGGTACTGTAAGTTGTTGGGAAAGAAATGACCTTGAAAAATTAAGAAAGTCTATTGAAAATGAAAGGATTGTCTGTGAAATTCCAAAAGGAGAATTACTTTCTGTATTTCAATTAGGCAAATTTGAAGTCAAACAGGCAGAATGGAAATATAGTAAAGAAAGTTATTATAAGCATATTTTGGAGATAGTAAAAAATCTGAATCCCGAAATGAAAAATATTTATACTGAAACTCCCAGAATAAAAGAAAAATGGGATAAGGCGAGAGTTGGATTTTCAGATAGTCCCATTGATTTCAAACTTGCCCATAAATTCGGATATTTTCTTACAGATGGCGAAAGTAATTTTATCTTTTACAATCAAAAAGAAAAAAGCTGTATTACTTTTCTTACAGTTTATGCCGATAAAAGTTTTCGTATAGGAAAAATTCCGGATAAAGAGTTTACATTTTCACAAGTAGAGGAGATGTTTCAAAAAGGTATTTTAAGTACTACCGTTGATGAGAATATATGGATTGAAATAGAACATCTCGGAAAGGTAAAATTATCAGCTTACAGTACTGTCAGCACAGAAGAAAAGCTGAAAGAGTTGGAAGAAAGAATGAAAAAACTTGCTAATGAACCTACGGCACATGATATATGTATTAAAGCCTATCATAATTATCTTGAATTTCCTTGTGAAGAAAATAGAGAAGTTCTTCGCAAGGCTTATGAGGCTGTACCTGAACATGAAAGGTGTTATCTTGGTGACATGGATATGAGGGATACAGATTATATTCGTATTCTTTATCATCCAAAATCTAAAAGAGAAGTATAATTTTGATTGGGATTATATGTACACAGCCGTGATTCGTGCAAAGAGCAATGTAGTGATAGTCAGTCAAAAGCAGGCAATTTTCATTGCCGTGAACAGGACAGAAACAGATAAGTGGAATACACAGCTTGGTTTAAGCATATAAACAAAGACCGCAGAGGAAAGATTTCCTCTGCATTATTTTTTGCATTGCATAATCTTGATAGTGACAAGATTGGGCACTATAATATTAACAATGTAAAGATGATTGATTGCGATGAATGACGACATGGACTTTTATAAATTTAATATTGCCAATTTCGGAAAAGTTTCATTAGATATCACTTCATATATGAGATATTACACAATTTATATTACGGTAAAATTGTTTATGTAAAATTCTTGATTGCAGTTTGAAACAGAAAAATATAAAAAGATTGACATTGAAACTAAAAGATGATAGTATATATAATATGATATATTATTTTAAACGGTGCAGTCGAACTGTGCCGTTTAAAAATAAATGGAGGTTAGTTATAACTAACTTGAAATTATATCGGAAAGAAGAAAAAATATGCTTTATATCATACAGATGGCTGTTCTTTGCCTTTTGTTCATAATAATGGTAAGAATCTGTGTAGGGAACAGTGCTTTGAAAGGATTGTATTTTTACCCGAAAGCTGTTCGTTAAAGAGTATATGAATTTGGATTGCCAGACAGGAAAACCGTTAAAAAGAAAAAAACAGCATTTTATATTGTTATGTTGACGGCAATTTTATTAGGCTTTTGGAACGGTGTCAGGGATTTTTGGACAGGATACATACAGGCTCTTGTCATGCTGGAAGTGATGAATTAGTTTGACGGAATTGTGATAGATAAAATATGGGTTGTTAAAAGTAAATTCTGGGTGATAGCAGGCACAGAAGATATACCGTTTGTGCATACATGAAAACAGGTTTTGAAAAAGAGAATTATTTTGTATTTGATATGGATAGTCGGTGCGGCAGTGATTGCAGGACTTGATGTAATGATTTTTGGAGGGATTTTCGGATGAGCAGAAAAGATGAGATTAAATCAGCCTATAAAAGTCTTGGAAAGGCACACGGCTTTTATGACGGCATGATGACGGGAACGACTTTTTTAGGAAGAATGATGTTAAAGTATGTTTGGTGCATGACAAAGGAAGATGCACTGGAATATCAAGCAGGAGCATTTGAAGCTATACCGAAAGACTTTTCCGGGAAACTTCTTGAAGTGCCTGTGGGTACGGGAGTGCTGTCAATGCCTGTGTTCAAAACGCTCAAAAATGCAGAGATAACTTGTCTGGACTATTCGGAGAAAATGATGTCATCAGCACAAAAAAGAGCTGTCGAAATGAATATTTCAAATATTGATTTCATTCAGGGGGATGTGGGAAATTTACCTTTTGAAGATGAAAGCTTTGACTGTGTGGTATCTCTCAATGGTTTTCATGCCTTTCCCGACAAGGAAAAAGCATACAGTGAAACTTATCGTGTATTGAAAAAAGGCGGTATATTCTGCGGATGTTTCTATGTAAAAGGAAGTTGTGCAAGGACAGATAAGATGATAAGAAAATTTTATATCAAAAGCGGATTTTTTACACCTCCCTTTGAAACAGTGAAAAGTCTGAAAAAAAGGCTGTCAAAGATGTACAGCAAGGTTGAAGTACATAATGTGCAGAGTATTGCATATTTTAAATGCCTGAAATAATCAGCGAATGTGAGATGAATGTGATGGATATAATGAATTTCAAATAGAGGTGTTTCAGATGAAAGAAAGCGAGCTGAAATTTGACCGAAAAAAACACAGTATTTATCCGAAAACTATGGGCAAAAAAATAAAATGCAAACTTGAAGCCGATTACGGAAAAGAAAAAGGCGGGCAGCTTTGGGAACAAACACAGCTTCAATATGTAGAATTTCTCTGTGATACGCCCTCTATGAAAGGTACGGCACACGCAGCAGGTACTTATACGGCGATACTGTTTTTTGCATATTACAGTGTCCTTCCCACAAAACCCTCCATAGAGGATTTGCAGCCGTTTACCGAAGAACTTTTTATGGGCAGTTTTAAGATACTCGGAAAGCTGTTCAATGTCAATCGAAAGTGTATATTGAATTTTCTTGCCTATATTATGAAAAGTGTAGGTAAAAAAGATGATGAGGCAATTAAAAAATTTCCCGACGGTTTTGTGAATTTACAGACACCTTATGATAAGAAAAACGGAATTATTCGTTATACCTTTACGCAATGTCCGAATGCGGAATTTGCCAAAAAACATGGTTTTGCAGATATTATGCCTCTGCTGTGCAACACTGATTATTTCGGAATGGAACAGCTTCATGCCTGTCTGATAAGAACATCAAATTGTGTAAAAGGAAATCATTGTGATTTTTGTATTGTTGCAGATAAAAATCCTCTTGCATATAAATATAAAAAGATAAAGGATAAATATGGTTTTTGGATAAGTGAAGAAAAATGAATGGTATGGATAGCGGTGCGTTTTAAAGAGGTGAGTTGGATTATGAGTAAGAAATATATTCCAAAAAAATTAGTTGCAGAAAGTCGTTATCGGAATTATTTTCCTACACTTACGGTTGATATACAAAATGATGTATATGAAAGAATAGCAGTTTTGCTTGAAGAAGAAAGAGAATACTGTGACAAAGGCAATTATGCACACATGGCACAAATACTGACATCTGTTGCACTGTATGAAGTGCTGCAAAAGTACGGCAAAAATGAAGAAGAAGCATATAAAACAGTGTCGGAGGAAATGTGGAAATTCCTTGATCCGAGCGGTATGCAGAAACTTGCAAAGAAAAATTTTTTTCTGCCGCTGATGAAAAGAATAGTACCGTTTGGATTTAAACACGGTTCGGGTATCGGTTGGCGATATACATGGCATAAAGACGATAAAAACAATGAATTTCACTTTGAGTGCAATGAGTGTATATATCAAAAAATTCTTGGCAGGAGAGGACTTTTGAAATTAGGTGCAATGTGCTGTCATGCCGATATTATCAATTACGGCAGTTTGCCCTATACGGATTTTATCAGAACAAAAACATTGTGTCAGGGCGGAGATGTATGCGATTTTCGTTTTGTCCGCCACGATACAGATGCCGGAGATGGGTGTGAACGAAGCAAAAGTATATAAAGAGGTGAATACACAATGAAAAGACAATATTTTTTTGTTCAGACAGATGGTTTTTATGGAGCTTATTATGAAAACAAGCAGCCGTCAAATATGGCTTTTATCGTTATGCTGGGTGATAATGTGGATGACTTTTTAGCAAAGACAGCCGTAAAATGGCTGCACCGCAAAGGATTCAACTGCCTTGCTATGTCCCCGGCAAAAAACGATTATGGACATCATAATTACCCGTTGGAGCGGTTTGAAAAAGCGATAGAATTTCTGAAATCACAGGGTAACAAAAAAATTGGTATTGTCGGTGCATCAACGACAGGTATGCTGGCACTTATCGCCGCCTCATATTATCCGGAAATCACCCTGACACTTGCTTTTACACCTAGTGATTTTGTGATGGAGGGATTTTATCGGGATGGTCTTGATGGTATGCGTGAGCGTCCCGGTGACAACGAATCTACAGTTTCTTATCGGGGAAAGCCGCTGCCATATCTGCCCTACGCTTACAGACATCCTGAATATTGGCAGAGCATACAAAAGGAAACCAAAGGAACAGGTAATATTGCGTGTTCAAGAAAAATGTTTGATGAAAGTGAAAAGCGTCATCCGCTTCGTGAAGAAGAAAAAATATGTGTCGAAAAAATCAACGGACATTTTGTTTGTATCGGAGCAGAGGATGATACATTGTGGAACACCTGCAAATATATCCATCGTATGGATAAACGACTGAAAACACATCCTCACTCATGCACTTATGATATGCTTACATACAAATACGGCACACATTTTATCTTTCCTGAATCTATGCTCAGACTGGCACTCCCTTTCGGAAAAAATTTTGTAATGGGTTTAGTCTTTCGCAGTGCTAAGGAACATCCGAAGGAATGCAGACAAACAAGACTTTATATTGATGAAGAATTAAGCAGGATATTAAGCAGATGGCAAAATGACGAATAATCCGTCAAAGTGATTTAACTGACAGTCATTTCTGCCATGATGAAGTGATAAATTTGGAGGAAAGAAAATGACACATTTTAATGACATAGGTATTGACGGAAAAACAGATTGGAGAAGAATAAAAAAACTGCTTTTGATAGGATTTTTTGCAGGCTTTATAGTTCTTTTGGGAGATATGCTTCTCGGTTGGGGCACGGCAGTTTCGGGAACAGCAGGACTTGAAGCGAATTATTCAAAATATATCGGTGTTTCGGACATAAGGATATTTTGGTCGGCACTGCTTGGAACAATAGGAATACCGCTTGAATGTATGAGTTGGTTTGGCATTTATCGGCTGATGGCAGAACGCTCTCCCCGTCATGCCCATGCTTATCGTGCAGGAATTTTGGGCTGTATGTTGTTTGGTGTCAGCGTGCACGTTAATTGCTGTACGGCAGTTTTTTATTACAATCGGATGAATGGATTTTCTCCGAATACGGCTTTGGCTGATATGGGGCAGTTTGCAGGATATTTTTTATTGCCGTCAACGATTTTGTTTGCCATATTTTTCCTAACTGCAATAGGCGTTCAGCTTAATGCCTTTGTCAAAGGGAAAACGCCTTATCCAAAATGGTGCTGGATATTTACGCTGCTGTTCGGAGTAGCAGTTATTATTATCTGCAAGTTCATAGGAGATTATCCTCTGACAAATGCACTTGCTACAGGATGGATCAGTCTGGGAAATATCTGGATGTCGGGTGGTCTGCTCGTTATGATGCCGAAAGTGCAGCTTGAAATAAAACCAAAATAATCAATTAAAGGAGATGATCGATACAACAGACGAAAAATTCATATCACCCTTTGACGCAAAATGGATGGCACTATC
This sequence comes from uncultured Ruminococcus sp., assembly GCA_902785555.1. Taxonomy (GTDB): domain Bacteria; phylum Bacillota; class Clostridia; order Oscillospirales; family Acutalibacteraceae; genus UBA1213. The sequence goes on along the minus strand of CACZZB010000049.1, from coordinate 5,919 downwards.
CGACTCAACTTTACTGGTAGGGAGAAAATAGAAATGAAATATATCGGTATGCCGCAGGGAATGTGGGTGCTTTTTAAGACATCATTTCGTAAAAATCTGCAAACGACACTGGATTTTTCGGCAGAGGAAATGAAAAACATTACAGCCGCAGCACATAAAAAATATAAGGAAATTATCCGCAGCCTGCCTGAATTTGAAAAAGAGGACAGATTTAAAATGAATATCATTAGCTGTGCAATGCTGTCAGCGTTTTATTTGAATATGTTCGAAGAACCGTCTTTGGAGAAAATGACAGAGTATTATAAAAATTCCATGATGATACCTGTAATGAAATGGTTTTGCAGGCAAAGCGGAAAGAAAAAATTTACTTCAAAAGACATTGACGGCATGAAACAGACGGCAAAATTGAAAGCTGCCGACAGAAACCCGTACTCATGGAACATGGATTTTTATGAGTACAGTGACGGCAGCGGTTATGAAGCAAGATTTACAAAGTGCGGTATATGTATATTGATGAAAGAGCTTGGTATATATGAAATAGTTCCTGCAATGTGTCGGTTGGACTATACAATGAGCGAAGCAGGCGGAGTATCTGAATTTGTCAGAAAATACACGATTGCATCAGGTGGAGATTACTGTGATTGTGGATATAAAAAGAAGGAATGATAATATGAAAACAGCAAAACAAATCCTGAAAAAGAAAAAATTCATAAAGGATGAGATGGACAGGAAATTTTCAAAGCCGGTCAGCGATGAATTATGGGAGAAGACAAGAGTTCGGCTGGACGGCATACTAAAGCAGTATGAATCTATCCCAACCGGAGAGCATAGCCACACGGATAACTATATATTTCCTGCCGCTGCGATATATCTGACGCTCATGGAAGAAAGCAGTAGGGATACAGCTTATGCAGTGATTGAGAATGCAGCAATCAAAAACTCATCGGATGCAGGACGAAAGCTGGCAAAGCTGATGAAGCTGCCCGGAATGAAGAACTTATTCGTAAGCGTCTGGGATCCGATGACAAAGAAAATGTTTGGTTCGGACTGCGGATTCAAAAATGTATTCTATCCGAAAAAGAAAGGCGAATATCGCATGGATGTTGTTGCCTGCCCCTATAATCGGTATTTTGCGGAATTGGGATGTCCGGAATTAACAAAAATCTTCTGTTCCAATGATGAACGCTGCTATGGGAATCTTCCGGGACTTGAATTTAAAAGAACCGGAACTATCGGGACTGGTTCTGACCGTTGTGATTTTTATTTGAGAAAAATATAAGGAGAGAAAACATTATGGGACTTTTTAAAAACTACATCTGTACGGGAATGGGTAGCCAATATCTTCTTTTACACGAAAAACAGTACGACTATCATGATTGATGCCGGATACAACTACGAACGGCTGGCGGAAAAGATGGAGTGGCTTAATGTTGATCCTGCATCTGTTCAGCATATTCTTATCACACATCAGGATACAGATCATGTCGGAGCATTGGAGCAGGACAGCGAACAGTTTTTTCGCCATGCAACGGTGTATATAGGAGAGATAGAAAACCGCTATCTGAATATGTTTCACTCTTATGTATTATATAAAAATATGATGCCGGAGAGTAAAGAGTCATTTATCAGGATAAAAAACTTTGTCTGTGAAAATCTTGATATAAAAATAAATTGATATACATTGCACTATAATGGACATTTAAGTCCGTTTAAAAATAATTTATAGTTAGTCAAATCTAACGAAAAGGAGAATTTATTTATGAAAGAAAAGAAAAAAACATCGGCATTTTTCGTGCTGATGGGCTATGCAGGAGGATACAGGACACTTACATACCTGTCGTTGATTCTGTCTGCTGCAACAGGGGTGTTGGCACTTATGCCGTTTGTGTACCTCTGGAAAATTATCAGAGAGGTAATTGAGGTCGCACCGGATTTTTCAAAAGCTGCTGATATTACTCATAACGGTTGGATGGCTGTTATTTTCTCTCTGATTTATATGTTGGTTTATTTCGGTGCTTTAATGTGTTCCCATTTGGCAGCATTCCGTGTGGCAGGCAATATGAAAAAAGACCTGCTTAATCATATTGCAAGGCTACCAGTGGGTTTTGCGGATGAAATGGGTACAGGGCGTGTACGCCGCATTGTGACCGAGGCAACATCAAGCACTGAAACGCTGCTTGCACATAACCTGCCCGATATGGCTCAGGCAATCGTGACACCTTTGGCAATGGTCGTAATGTTGTTTATCTATGACTGGCGTTTCGGACTTGCCTGCATTGTTCCTATTGTACTTGCTTTTATGATGATGTTCCGCATGATGGGAGCGAGAATGGCGGAGGATATGCGTAAATATCAGGACGCTCTGGAAAATATGAGTAATGAAGCAGTTGAATATGTGCGTGGTATTCCTGTGGTCAAGACTTTCGGACAGACTGTACATTCGTTCCACCGCTTCAAAAAATCTATTGATGATTACAGCACTTTCTGTCTGAAATATACTTTCGAGTGTCGAAGCCCCATGATCTTGTTTACAATGTTTATCAATTCAGCATTCGCATTTCTTATCGGTCTTACTCTTTTTCTCACAAACGGCGGTGCTGCGACACAGGATATTCTTGTGAACTTCCTGTTCTATGTCATTTTTACACCAACATGATGCGTGTCATGTTCATGTCGGAAAACAGTATGAAGATAGATGATGCCATTGCAAGAGTAAATTCTATCAAGGAGATTCAGCCTCTTGTCGAAACGGAAAATAAAAAGACACCGTCCGGTGCGTTTGTGGAAATCAAAAATGTGACTTACAGATATAGCAATGATGCCAAGCCTGCTGTCAGAAACCTGTCCTTGTCAGCGGATAAGGATCAGATTATTGCCTTAGTTGGTTCTTCCGGCAGCGGAAAGACCACGACAGCAGGGCTGATAGCACGATTTTTTGATGTACAGAAGGGGAATGTACTTATCGGAGGTGTTGATGTCCGTGATATTGGCAAGGAGGAGTTAATGAATACAGTTTCTTATGTTTTTCAGGATTCAAGACTTTTAAAGCAATCCATTGCTGATAATTTGCGTATAGCAAAACCGAATGCAACAGATGCAGAACTTACCGAAGCACTTCATGCAGCACAGTGTGATGACATTATAGAAAGACTTCCGCAGGGTATTAACACCGTACTGGGTTCGGAAGGCACCTATCTTTCCGGCGGAGAGCAGCAGCGAATTGCTATTGCAAGAGTTATTCTCAAAAAAGCACCTGTTGTAATACTTGACGAAGCCACAGCCTTTGCCGATCCTGAAAACGAGGTGCTTGTACAGAAAGCATTTACCGAGCTGACAAAACACAGTACAGTCATAATGATTGCACACAGACTTTCCACTATCCGTAATGCAGATAAGATATATGTCCTTGAGCATGGGGAGGTTGCCGAAGTCGGAAAACACGATGAACTGATTGAAAAAGGCGGACTATACAGCAAGATGTGGAAAGAATATCAGAGTGCAATAAGCTGGAAGGTTGGTGAAGCAGTATGAAACAATACTTTAAGAATAAATTTGCCCTGTCCGAACAGGGGGCAAAGGAAATGATTTTCGGAATTATATCAGTCGTGGCTCAGAATTTGGCACTGATGTTCCCTATAACCCTGCTTTATATATTCACAGGAGATTATATAGAAGGTGTGAATCTGCAAAGCCGCACGGGATTTTACATTGGCGGCATTGCCTTATGCCTTGTGCTTATCGTTCTGACAAGCATTTGGCAGTATAATACAGCATATAAAGCGACTTACAAGGAATCCGCTGCAAGAAGAATTTCTCTTGCGGAGAAGCTGCGTAAACTTCCGCTTTCATTTTTCGCAAAAAGAGATTTGGCTGACTTGACAAGCACCATTATGTCCGATGCCGAGGTAATGGAACACGCAGGCTCTCACATGATTCCACAGTATTACGGCAGTATCATTTCTACGTTGATTATTTGTATCGGGCTGTTTTTCTTCCGTCCCGAAATGGCTTTGGCGGCAGTATGGCCTATCCCGATTGCTCTTGTTATTGTGCTGACATCAAAGAGAGTTCAGAATCATTTTTCACACAGACAGAGAAAAGTACAGATTGATCTAAACGAGGGTGTACAGGAATTTATCGAAACCTCCCGTGACTTGAAAAGCAACAATGCCGAAAACGAATATTTAAAAGGGTTGTATGAAAAAATTGATGCTTTGGAAAAGCGTTCTATCGGCAGTGAACTTGGTACGGCAATGTTTGTGGTATCGGCACAAATGCTCCTTAAATTCGGTATTGGAACGGTTGCCCTTGTGGGCGGTACAATGCTGATTGGAGGAAATTTGACACTGATGCAGTTTTTCTGTTTTCTTTTGGTGGCATCAAGACTTTATGAACCTATGAGCAGTACGCTTATCAACTTGGCTGCCATCAACGCATTGCAGATCAATGTTGACCGCATGAATGAGATCAACAATACAAAAGAACAGGAAGGCTTAACTGTCTTTGAACCTAAAGGTTACGACATTGTGTTTGACCACGCAGGTTTTTCCTATGAGAACGACAAAACCGTGCTTTCGGATGTGTCATTCACAGCAAAACAGGGAGAAGTCACTGCTTTGATAGGACCGTCGGGCGGCGGAAAAACGACTGTTTCAAGGCTTGCGGCAAGATTTTGGGACACAACAAGCGGAACAATTACATTTGGCGGAAAGAATATTTCCGAAATTGATCCCGAAACATTGATGAATTATTATTCCATTGTTTTTCGGGATGTTACACTGTTTAATAACACCGTTATGGAAAACATTCGTGTGGGTAAAAAAGAGGCGACAGATGAAGAAGTAATGCAGGCTGCAAGGCTTGCACATTGTGATGAATTCGTCGATAGACTGCCTGAAGGTTATAATACGGTTATCGGTGAGAATGGGGGAGAGCTTTCGGGTGGTGAAAGACAGAGAATAAGTATTGCAAGGGCATTTTTGAAAGATGCACCTGTCATACTGCTTGATGAAGCAACGGCTTCACTTGATGCAGAAAATGAAACGCTTATACAGAGTTCACTTTCAAGGCTGATAAAAAATAAGACTGTAATAATAATAGCCCATAGAATGAGAACGGTAGCAAATGCAGATAAAATCGTTGTAATAAGTGACGGCAGGTCTGATGAACAAGGTACTCCAAGTGAACTTTTAAAGAAAGACGGCATTTATGCAAAGATGGTCAAATTCCAAATGGAAAGCAAAAGCTGGTCTATTTAGAGAAATGATTTAATACATCAATTATTATACTTATCTGAGGAGAAGTGAAAATACTTTCAACTTCTCCTCAGATAAGTTTTTGCCTGTTCTTTAGAGATACCCTCAATTTTACAACAGTGACAGAGTGTTTACAACCGAGGTCATAATAGATAGAGTACCTCAATATCTCATAAGAGGAGGCTTATAAAATATGGATGATGCATCAATAATTGAATTGTTCCGTCAAAGAGATGAAATGGCGATTTCCGAAATAAAGCAGAAATATGACAGGATATGTTTTTACATAGCTGGAAATATCCTTTCACATCGTGAAGATGTGGAAGAATGTGTTAATTCAGCGTATTACGAGATATGGAATAATATCCCGCCGAATATTCCGAAAGACCTGAAAACCTATTTGTGCTGTATTGTAAGAAATATTGCCATCAAAAAACTGCAATATAATTCAGCAGAAAAAAGAAATCCGAAATTCACCGTTTCGATAGATGAAATAGCCGAGTGTGTACCTTCAGGCGAAGACATATATGATGACAGTCTGTCGGAAGCTATCAGCCGTTTCCTGAAAAGTCAGAACGAAAAACACAGAAAAGTGTTTATAAGGCGTTATTTTTACGGTGATACGACTTCAAAAATTGCGGAATATTACGGTATGAATGAAAAG
>CACZZB010000048.1 GCA_902785555.1 uncultured Ruminococcus sp. | reverse complement strand
TCATAGTTATAAAATAAGATAATGGCATAGTGCTTGAAAAAATTTTTATATTAAAGAAAAAGGTGATTGAAAGAATGAAATACGAACAGCTTGCAGGAAAACCAAATATTTCCGAAATTCAGGACTATGTCCTCAATTTCTGGAAAGAAAACAAGGTTTTTGAAAAATCTGTCCAAAAAGAATCCAAGGGTGAAAAGGTCTTTTATGACGGTCCTCCTTTCCCGACAGGTAAACCTCATCACGGTACTATCCTTGTATCTTTTATCAAGGACATGATAGCACGTTATCAGACTATGCGTGGATACAAAGTTCCTCGTGTATGGGGTTGGGATTGCCACGGTCTGCCTATCGAAAATCAGGCTGAAGTACAGCTCGGTATCAATGACAAGAATATTATCGAAAATTCTCTCGGCATAGACAAATTCAATGACAAGTGCTTTGAAATAGTTTCAGGCAACAATGAAGCCTGGAAAGAATACGTTGAACAGATGGCTCGCTGGGTCGATTATGACGGTGCTTACAAGACCATGAACCCGACTTTCATGGAAAGTGTTATGTGGGCTTTCAAACAGTGCTATGACAAGGGGCTTATTTACAGGGATTACCGTGTAACTCCCTACTGCACTCACTGTGAAACTTCTCTTTCTATCTCCGATACAAGAGAATCCGATTCAACACGTCCCCGTCAGGACAGATGGATAATCGCAAAATTCAAAACGGATGAAGTTATCAACGGCAAAACAGTCTATTTCCTTGCATGGACAACTACTCCATGGACACTTCCGTCCAACCTTTGTCTTGCAGTAGGCGAAAATCTTGACTATTCATTCGTAGATGTAGGCGAGGAAATTTTCATTGCCTGCACAAATGTACTTCCAAAATATACAAAAATTTTCGGTGAAAAACCCGTTATCGTAAAAGAATGAATCTCAAGGGTACAGCCTTCAAAGTAGTTACAGCCGATTATGTAGGCTCAGATGAAGGTGTCGGCATTGTCCATACCGCTCCTGCATTCGGTGAAGATGACTACTGGACCTGCAAAAACAACAATATCCCCCTTGTAAATCCCGTTGACGAAAAGGGCAGATTTACAAAGGAAGTAACAGATTTCTATGACGAAAACGGTGAAAAGAATGTTATCGAAATGAACCCCACTGTTATCCGTTTCCTTTATGACAATAACAAAGCCGTTGCCGACGGTACTATCGAACATAACTATCCCCACTGCTGGAGATGCAAACGTCCCCTTATCTACAAAGCAATGGACGCTTGGTACTTCAATATCGGCAAAATCAAAGACAAACTTATCAAATACAATGAGGACATAAACTGGATTCCCGAAACAATCAAGCATGGACGTTTCGGCAAATGGCTCGAAAATGCCCGTGACTGGAATATCTCCCGTAACCGTTACTGGTCAACTCCTATCCCTATCTGGGAATGTGACAAGTGCGGTGACAGAACTGTTCTCGGAAGCATTGACGAAATAGAACAATACAGCGGTATCCGTCTTGACAACCTCCACCGTCAGTTCATGGACAAGGTAACATTCCCCTGCGCCTGTGAGGGCTGTACCGGTACAAAAGTCCGTGTTCCCGAAGTCCTCGACTGCTGGTTTGAAAGCGGTTCTGTGCCTTTCGCTCAGAAACACTATCCATTTGAAAACAAAGAATGGTTCGACTCCCATTTCCCGAGTGACTTTATCGTTGAATATACAGGTCAGATTCGCTGCTGGTTCTATTATCTGCACGTTCTTTCCGTTGCACTCTTTGACAAGCCCTGCTTCTCAAACTGCATAGTTCACGGTACTATCCTTGCAAAAGACGGTAAAAAACTTTCCAAATCCTCAAAGAACTATACCGACCCAATGCTTTTGATGAAAAACTTTGGTACAGACGCTTTCCGTCTGTATCTCTATCAGACCAATGCTATGCTTATCGGTGATTTGCTGTTTGATGATGCGGGTATTCAGGACGCTTATCAGCAAATTATTCTTCCATACTGGAACGCTTGCAACTTCTTCATCTCCTATGCAAATATAGACGATTTCCGTCCCGAAACACTCACTCCTCCCACAAGCGACAATCAGCTTGACAGGTGGATGCTCGCAAAGCTCTATGAAGTTACCGACTATATCACCGTAAATATGGACAATTATCAGGTCAACAGATACGTCGATAAACTCATTGACTTGGTAGACGGCTTGACCAACTGGTTCATCAGACGTTCAAGAAGACGTTTCTGGGAAAAGGAAATGACACAGGACAAGAAAAATGCTTATGAAACACTCTATTATGTCCTCGTCAACATGACAAAGCTCTTTGCACCTGTTGCACCTATCATTTCCGAAAAAGTTTATCAGACTCTTACGGGAGAATTCTCCGTACATCTTGCAAGTTTCCCCGAAATCCCCGAAAACTTCAAAGATGATGAACTCCTTGAACAAGTTAAACTTGTCCGCAATGTCATCTATCTTGCACGTTCCATCAGAAACAAGAACAAAGTAAAGAACCGTCAGCCTCTCAACACTCTCAAAGTAATTCTCTCCGACAAAAAAGACAATTCCGTTATCGAGAGCTTCAAAGATATCATTGCCGAAGAACTTAATGTCAAGAATGTTGAGATTCTCGAAGATGTCGGCAGTGTTGCGGAAGTCAAATATGCTCCGAACTTCAACGAGATAAGAAACCGTTATCCCGACAATATCCCGAATATAATCAAAGCCGTTAAAACAAACAAATTCAAATTGACAGCAGACGGTGCGGTTCTTGAAATAAACGGTGAAGAAAAGACCTTTGACAGTGAAATCATACTCGTAACATATCATGCTAAAGAGGGTCAGCACGTTTCAAGCGACAAGGGTATAGTAGTTTCTCTTGACCTCACTATTACAGATGAACTCCGTGACGAAGGCTTTGTCCGTGACATTGTCAGAAGTATTCAGGATACAAGACGTAAAATGGACTGTGAAATTACGGATAATATCCTCCTTGAACTCAAAGGCGATTACCCGACAGCATGGACAGATTATATCTGCAATGAAACGTTGAGTAAAATTGCCGTTATAGATGAACCCGAATGTTCATACGACATTGAATATGATGACGGCAGAAAAGTTAATATAAATACCAAAAAAATGTAAGAAAGGGGAATATATAAATTGAACGAATTACCTAAAACATATAACCCCTCTGACACCGAAAGCAAAATTTATCAGCAGTGGGAAAATGACGGCTGTTTCAGGGCTGAACCCGACAGCAAGAAAAAGCCGTATTCAATAGCAATGCCGCCCCCGAATGTAACGGGACAGCTTCACATGGGTCATGCCGTTGACAATACATGGCAGGATATTCTTATCAGATTCAAGAGAATGCAGGGATATTCCGCTCTTTGGATTCCCGGTACAGACCATGCGGCTATTGCGACTGAGGCTAAAATAGTTGAACAGATGCGTTCCGAAGGTCTTACAAAAGAAGACCTCGGCAGAGATAAATTCATGGAAAGAGCGTGGGCTTGGAAAGAAAAATTCGGCAACAGAATCGTTACTCAGCTCCGTACTCTCGGTTCTTCATGCGACTGGCAAAGAGAACATTTCACAATGGACGAACAGTGTTCCAATGCCGTTCTCGAAGTATTCACAAAACTCTATGAACAAAAGAAAATATATCGTGGCAACAGAATGGTAAACTGGTGTCCGAAATGCTGTACTTCAATTTCGGACGCTGAGGTTGAATACGAAGAACAGAACGGACATTTCTGGCACATTCTCTACAAAGTCAAAGAAACAGGAGAATTCCTTGAAATTGCAACAACACGTCCCGAAACTATGCTCGGTGATACCGCTGTTGCTATCAATGCCGAAGATGAAAGATACAAGCATTTGCACGGCTGTCATGCAATTCTCCCTCTCATAAACAAGGAAATTCCTATTGTATGCGATGAACACGCTGACATGGAAAAGGGTACAGGTGTAGTTAAAATCACACCTGCACACGACCCGAATGACTTTGAAGTCGGTCTTCGTCATAATCTGCCTATGGTACGCTGTTTCACTTATGATGGTCACATGACGGGGGCAGATGATGTAAAAGCATACAATGAGCTTATGGCAAGCGGTCATGCAGCCGAAGATGAACCTGAAGTTCTCGACTGCGGAAAATATGCCGGTATGACAACATCCGAAGCAAGAAAAGCTGTTCTTGCAGACCTTACCGAACTCGGTCAGCTTAAAGAAACAGAAGATTTAAAGCATGATGTAGGAACTTGCTACCGCTGTCATACGACTATCGAGCCGATGATCTCAAAGCAGTGGTTTGTAAGAATGAAATCACTCGCTGAACCTGCTGTACAGGCTGTTCTTGACGGTGAAATAAAATTTGTTCCCGAAAGATTCACGAAAATATATCTCAACTGGATGAAAAATACCCGTGACTGGTGCATATCCCGTCAATTATGGTGGGGGCACAGAATTCCTGCATGGTACTGTGATGACTGCGGTGAAACCAATGTCGCAAAGACTGCTCCCTGCAAGTGCCAAAAATGCGGAAGCACAAACCTTACTCAAGACCCCGACACACTTGATACATGGTTCTCGTCTGCATTATGGCCGTTCTCTATCTTGGGCTGGCCTGATGAAAATTCAGAGGACTATAAATATTTCTATCCGACAAGTACTCTTGTAACAGGCTATGATATAATAGGCTTCTGGGTAAGCAGAATGATTTTCTCCGGTCTTGCATACACCGGAAAAGCACCTTTCAATACAGTAGTTATTCACGGAATAGTTCGTGACAGTCAGGGCAGAAAAATGTCCAAATCCCTCGGAAACGGCATTGACCCTCTTGAAATTATCGACAAATACGGTGCCGATGCTCTTAGATTCATGCTCGTTCAGGGAAGCTCTCCCGGAAATGATATGCGTTTTATCGAGGAAAAAATCGTCAATATCCGTAATTTCACCAATAAGATCTGGAATGCTTCAAGATTCCTTCTTATGAACATGACTATTGATAAAGTTGAATTACCCGAAAATCTCTTTATCGAAGATAAATGGATACTTTCAAAACTCAATAATCTTATAAAAGAAGTTACCTACAACATGGAACAGTTTGACATGGGCGTTGCCGCACAGAAAATCTATGATTTCATCTGGTACAGTTTCTGTGACTGGTATATCGAGCTTTCAAAGATATATCTCAACGGCAGTGACGAAAAGAGAAAGAAAGATGTAGAAAACATCCTCTGCTATGTTCTCACCGAATCCCTTAAACTTCTCCATCCGTTCATGCCGTTCATCACAGAGGAAATTTATCAGGCACTTCCACATGAAAAAGGCTATATAATGAATCAGAGTTTCCCTGTATATAAAGATGAACTTTCATTCCCCGAAGATGAAAAAACTATGGAAAAAATTATGGACAGCATCAAGGCAGTCCGTGAAAACCGTTCCGAACTCAAAGTTCCGAATTCAAAGAAAGCTCATATCACCATAGTTACCGCTGTTCCCGAAATGTACTCTCAGGCAAAGGATTTCCTTATCCGTCTTGCAGGTGCATCATCAGTTGATGTTGTCACGGATGACCTCAAAGATACACAGGGGATGGTGAGTATCGCAACAGCCGACGCTAAAATATATATGCCTCTTGCAGAACTCGTTGAGGTCGACAAGGAAAAGGAAAGAATCAAAAAAGAACTTCAAAAAGCCGAAAAAGACCTCGAATTCCTGCTCAATAAGCTGAACAACGAGAAATTTATGTCAAAAGCTCCTCAGAAAGTTATTGACGATATCCGTTCAAAAGAACAAAAGGCAAGAGCTTTGATACAAAATCTGACTGATATGTACAATTCTCTTTGATTAAATTAACATAAAAATTTCCAAAAGTGAATGCAAAAACTATTGACATTTTCGATTATCTGATATATAATATCCTCAAACCAAACCGATGATGAAGTGTAAGTAGGCTTTGAGAATTATCTCACAGAGAGCCGCAGATGGTGTGATTGCGGCAGAAAAAACAACGCTGAATGGACTTCTGAGGGCGAACAGAAATGCCTTTTGGGCAAAGTATGCAAGACGGATATACTTCCCGTGAAAGAAGTCAGCGTATGTCAGTACGCATTGAGAGGACACATTTTGATGTGTCAAGCAGGGTGGCACCGCAGGAATTTTATCCTGTCCCCGCATTTATGTATGCTTGGGGACAGGTTTTTTGTTTGTCCGAAAGCGTGAATATATTTTTTATAAAGGAGATTTTTAAAATGAGCGAAAATAAGATCCCGTACAAAATTTATCTTGATGAATCGGAAATTCCCCAAAAATGGTATAACCTTCGTGCAGACATGAAAAACAAGCCTGCACCGCTTCTCAATCCCGCAACACATCAGCCCTTGACAGCAGAGGAAATGAGTGGTATATTCTGTAAGGAACTCGTTGAACAGGAACTTGACGACACTACACCTTATATCGAAATACCTCAGGAAATAAGAGATTTCTATAAAATGTACCGTCCCGCTCCGCTTGTCCGTGCATACTGCCTTGAAAAGGCTCTCGGCACTCCTGCAAAAATTTACTACAAATTCGAGGGCAACAATACAAGCGGAAGCCACAAGCTCAATTCTGCAATAGCTCAGGCTTATTATGCTAAGAAACAGGGGCTTAAAGGCGTTACTACCGAAACAGGTGCAGGTCAGTGGGGCACTGCTCTTTCTATGGCTTGTGCATATCTCGGACTTGACTGCAAAGTTTATATGGTAAAAGTAAGCTATGAACAGAAGCCTTTCAGACGTGAGGTTATGCGTACCTATGGTGCGGAAGTTACTCCTTCTCCGTCGGAAACTACCGAAGTCGGCAGAAAAATACTTCAAGAACACCCCGGTACAACCGGCAGCCTTGGCTGTGCAATTTCCGAAGCTGTTGAAGTTGCAACTCATACAGAGGGTTACAGATATGTTTTAGGCTCCGTTCTCAATCAGGTACTTCTCCATCAGTCGGTTATCGGTCTTGAAGCAAAAGCTGCACTTGACAAATACGGCATAAAACCTGACATCATAATCGGCTGTGCAGGCGGCGGCTCAAATCTTGGCGGACTTATTGCACCTTTCATGGGCGAAAAGCTCCGTGGCGAAAACGATTACAGAATCATAGCCGTTGAACCTAAATCATGCCCCAGCTTTACAAGAGGTACTTTCGCTTATGACTTCTGTGATACGGGTATGATATGTCCGTTGGCTAAAATGTATACACTCGGTTCGAGCTTTATCCCGTCACCAAACCATGCAGGCGGTCTGAGATTCCACGGTATGTCATCAACTCTCAGCCAGCTTTATCATGACGGCTATATGGAAGCTGTATCCGTTGAACAGACAGAAGTATTTGCAGCAGCAGAACAGTTTGCAAGAGTTGAGGGTATACTCCCGGCTCCCGAAAGCTCACACGCTATAAAAGCTGCAATAGACGAGGCTCTCAAATGCAAGGAAACAGGCGAGGAAAAAACTATCCTCTTTGGTCTTACGGGTACAGGATATTTTGACATGGTCGCATATCAGAAATTCAATGACGGTGTTATGACCGACTATATCCCGACTGACGAGGAAATTGCCGCAAGTGTTGCAAAACTCCCGAAAGTTGAATAATAATAAACCGACAGTTCGCTTGGTACCAACCTGTCGTTAAACAAAAACCAGAAAATCTTGTAAATATATACAGATGTGTCTGATTTTTGTCGGACACATCTTTTTTTATTTTATTAAGGAGGAATTTCATGTACGCTTTGAAAACTCAGGCACATTTTGATGCCGCTCACTTTCTTTACGGATATGAGGGAAAATGCCGTAATATTCACGGTCACAGATGGGTCATTGAAGCCGAGATTATCGGAAAGGAACTTCAAAAAAACGTGGTTCAGAGAGATATGCTGATAGATTTCGGGGATTTCAAAAGAGAACTTAAAAATCTTGCCGATTTCTATGACCACACTTTGATATACGAAAAAAATTCTCTCATGGAAAAAACCCTTTCTGCTCTCAAAGAGGAAAATTTCCGTCTTATCGAAATACCTTTCAGACCGACTGCCGAGAGTTTTGCGAAAATGTTCTTTGATATGCTTAAAGAAAAGGGATTGCCTGTTTCAAAAGTGACTGTCTATGAAACTCCCGAAAACTGTGCTGTGTATTCGGAGGAATGAAAATGTTCAAAGTTGTCGAAAGTTTTGTAAGCATCAACGGAGAAAGCACTCATGCGGGTGAATTGGCGGTATTTGTGAGATTCAAAGGGTGCAATCTGAATTGTTCATACTGTGATACAAAATGGGCGAATGAACCAAATGCGGAATATAAAAGCATGAGTGTCAATGAAATATGCGAGCTTGTCAAAAATACAGGTGTAAAGAATGTCACGCTCACAGGCGGTGAACCTTTACTTCAAGATAATATTCAAAACCTTATCGAAAAACTTATCTTACAGGGAAACCGTGTTGAAATTGAAACCAACGGGAGTATATCTCTTAAAAAATTCGCTTTACTAAAAAACAGACCTGTTTTTACAATGGACTATAAATTGCCGTCAAGCAATATGGAAAAATATATAGGTTTGGAAAATTTTGCATTTCTTAATGAACATGATACAGTGAAATTCGTATCTGGAAGCATTGAAGATTTAAAAAAGGCTGAGGAAATTATAGAAAAATATAATCTTACCCAAAAGTGCAATGTTTATATCAGTCCCGTTTTCGGCAAAATAAATCCTGCCGATATAGTGGATTTTATGATAAAGAGAAATCTGAACGGAGTAAGACTTCAATTACAGTTACATAAATTTATATGGGAACCTGACAGGAGGGGCGTTTGATGGATAAAAAAGCAATAGAATATCATGTTCGTGGAATTTTGGAGGCAATAGGCGAAGACCCGAACAGAGAGGGACTTCTTGAAACTCCCGAAAGAGTTGCAAGAATGTTGGAGGAAGTCCTTGAAGGGATACAATACAGTAATCACGATATAGCCGAAATGTTCGGTAAAACATTTACTTTACCCAACAATGACATTGTAGTCATGAAAGATATAACCGTTTTCAGCTATTGCGAACATCATTTTGCATTGATGTATGATATGAAAGTCAATGTTGCATATATCCCCCGTGGAAAAGTCCTAGGACTGAGCAAAATTGCAAGAATATGCGATATGGCGGCAAAACGTCTGCAATTACAGGAACGTCTCGGAAATGATATTGCCGAGATAATCTCCGAAGCAGCAGGTACTCCCGATGTAGCCGTTGCTATTACAGGCTCTCACAGCTGCATGACTGCAAGAGGAATAAAAAATGTTTCCTCACAGACCTTGACACAGACTTTCAGGGGACAATTCAAAAATGACAATGATTTGAAATTATTGGTTAAATTTGATTGACGGAGGATAAAAAATATGAAAGCACTTGTACTTTTCAGCGGAGGAGTGGACAGCACTACTTGTCTTGCAATAGCCGTTGACAAATACGGAAAAGATAATGTTATAGCACTGTCTATAAGCTATGGTCAAAAACATACAAAGGAAATTCAGGCGGCTGAAAAAATAGCCGACTATTATGGTGTAAAACTTAAAAGACTTGATTTGGCGAAAATCTTTGAGGATTCAAATTGTTCATTGCTGAATTCATCAACTGAGGACATACCAAAGGAAAGTTATTCGGAGCAGCTCAAAAAAACAGGCGGCAAGCCTGTTTCAACTTATGTTCCGTTCAGAAACGGTTTATTTTTGTCTTGTGCGGCAAGTGTGGCACTTTCAAACGACTGTACAGAAATATATTACGGTGTGCATGGTGATGATTCGGCAGGAAATGCTTATCCCGATTGCAGCGTTGATTTTAACAATGCGATAAACAATGCAATTTATATCGGCAGCGGAAATCAGCTTAAAGTCATTGCACCGTTTGTAGGCTTAAACAAAGCACAGGTCATTGCAAAGGGATTATCTTTGAAAGTACCCTATAAAATGACTTGGAGCTGTTATGAAGGAAATGAAAGACCCTGTGGTATATGCGGAACTTGCCGTGACAGGATAAAGGCTTTCAGAGAAAACGGAATGAATGACCCTATAATGGAGGATTGAAAAATGAGTGACCTTACACTTTTAGGAAATAAAAATACAAAATATCCGAATGACTATGCTCCCGAAGTTCTTGAAACTTTTAACAATAAACATCCCGAAAACGATTATTTCGTAAAATTCAACTGTCCCGAATTTACAAGTCTTTGTCCGATAACGGGTCAGCCTGACTTTGCGTGTATATATATTTCATATATCCCCGATAAACTTATGGTTGAAAGCAAGTCCCTGAAACTTTATCTTTTCAGCTTCAGGAATCACGGTGATTTTCACGAGGACTGTGTTAATATAATTATGAAAGATTTAATTAAACTTATGAACCCGAAATATATCGAGGTATGGGGAAAATTCCTTCCGAGAGGCGGTATTTCAATAGATCCCTACTGCAATTACGGCAGACCCGGTACAAAATGGGAACAGCTTGCATGGGACAGGCTTGCACATCATGATATGTATCCCGAAACTGTTAATAACAGATAAATTATTTTAAAAAATCATAGTTGAGCATTTATAAGAATATAAGAGTATATAACAGATTTCGAGAGATTGCCAAAAGCTAAATTAAAAATTTCAAAAAAACTCTTGACTTGTATAAAAAACTGTGATATCATCATATTCGTGACTTGAAGTATGCGTTAATTGTGTACGTTCAGTATAGAAAAAATATAGATATTACAGGGAGGAAATTAATTATGTCAACTTATATGGCTAAACCAAGCGAAGTTGAGCGTAAATGGTATGTTGTAGATGCAGCAGGCAAATCACTCGGTCGTCTTGCAGTTGAAGTTGCAGACCTTTTGAGAGGCAAAAATAAGCCTACATTTACACCTCATGTTGACTGCGGTGACTTCGTTATCGTTGTAAACGCTGAAAAGGCAGTTCTCACAGGCAAAAAAGCAGAACAGAAGTTCTATTATCATCACACGGGTTATATCGGTCACATGAAATCTGTAAGATATGATGACCTTATGGAAAATAAACCTGAGCTTGCAATTGAACTCGCAGTAAAGGGCATGATACCCGATAACACTATCGGAAGAAAGGCTCTTACAAGACTTCATGTATATCAGGGCAGCGAACACAAACATCAGGCTCAGCAGCCTATCGTTCTTGAATGATAAGAGAGGAGGCAATTAATTATGTACGATAAGACAGCTTATTTTTACGGTACAGGCAGAAGAAAAAGCTCAGTTGCCAGAGTAAGACTCTATAAGGGCACAGGCAAGGTTACTATAAATGACAGAGATATAGACAATTATTTCGGTCTTGAAACACTTAAACTCATCGTTCGTCAGCCTCTTGTTCTTACAAATACAGAGGGTCAGTTCGATGTAGTATGCAGAGTAGCAGGCGGTGGTGTAACAGGTCAGGCAGGTGCTATCCGTCACGGTATTTCACGTGCATTGCTCCAGTTCGACAGCGAAAATCTCCGTCCGAAACTTAAGAAGGCAGGATTCCTCACTCGTGACCCGAGAATGAAGGAAAGAAAGAAGTACGGTCTCAAAGCAGCTCGTCGTGCTCCGCAGTTCTCAAAGAGATAATTTTATCCCTATTGGGAGTATTCAAAATCACGTATTTACGCTGTTTTGTTCGGCTTGGGTTTATCTGAAATACGGTAAAACTCGGACGGTAACTAACACGTAACTAACGGGTAACTAACAAAGATTTAAGGCATTTGCCCTTGCGGTGAATGCCTTTTCCATATAAGGGTTATATGAGGTGATTTATTATGAATAACGAGAATAAAATCAAACATCTCGAAATGGTGCAAGATGTAATAAAGCGCATGGCAAGCAATTCTTTTATATTGAAAGGGTGGGCAGTTACTCTTGTAGCTGGTATAATGGCTTTAGCTGAAAAAGATGCAGATAAAATGTATTTCTTGGTCGCCTATATTCCTATAATAGTATTTTGGTTACTTGATTCCTATTACCTTCTTCAAGAACGCCTATATAGGGAATTGTACAATAAAGTGCGTTCCACCAAAGAAAATGATATTGATTTCTCATTATCAGCTACAAAGAAAGAGTTTGGTGGAGGAAGAAATACTTTTTGGGCTTGTTTTATTTCTCCAACAGAGTCATTTTTTTATTTACCATTAGCTTTAGTTTGCGCTGGAGTAATATATCTTACCATTAAATGAGAAGTTGTTTTATGGTTTGTAAGAAGGTGATATTATGTTTTCAAGATTTAACTATAGCCCATCCAACTTTTTTTATAACAACACTTTCAACCAACATCTTACAAAAGGGAGCGAGCTATTCAGTCAACATGAAAAGGAAGTACAGGATTGCTTATCCAAATATATAACAGAAGATGGTGTAATTAACGGTTCCGACTTAAAAGAACATTGGTTTTCGATTTCTGATAAGGATATTTTTATATCACATTCACACAAGGATATAAATAAAGTAAAGGCGTTTGCAGGCTGGTTATATGATACTTTTGGATTAGAAGCCTTCATTGATTCTTGTTCATGGGGATACTGTGATAAATTACTAAAAAAAATAGACAACAAATATTGCTACAATCCCAAAAGCAAAACATATGATTATGATTTACGCAACTATACAACAAGCCACGTTCATATGATGTTATCTACTGCTTTAGCCGAAATGCTAAACAAAACTGAATGTGTTATTTTTTTTAATACGCCAAATTCAATAAGCATGAGTGATGAACTTACAAAAATCAAAAAAAGCGAAGCAACACTATCACCTTGGATTTATTACGAATTGTCAATGATGACATTAATAAAATCGACACAACCCAGAAAAATCATTTTAGAACACTCTGCATATAGTGATATTAATATAAAATATGATGTTTCCAAAATTCTCAAAGAGCTTACACGAATAAATGATACTACTTTATTGTCATGGAGAGATAAATGGAATAATCGCTCTATTATGTGCAAGGAAGAACCATTAGACGTTTTATATGAAATCATCTATCCAAAATCATCAAAATAAATTGAAAAACCGCTGAGGAAGCACATCCCTCAGCGGTTATTTTATGCCTATATCTTATTGATAGCCTCCAACAGCTCCTGCACATTAACGTGCGTATAGACCTTCTCGGTCAGTGACATAGCCCCTGAATGACCAACGATCTTCTTTATCAGCGTCGGAGACACACCTTTCTCTGTCATCATAGATATACAGGTATGTCGGGTGTCGTGCGGTTTGTGTGCCGCATCTATCAGCTCCATAACCGGCTCCCAATATGAATCGCAATAATTGTTATAAGTGAATTTCTTTCCATCATCAGCATGGACAAGGAATTCACTTTTTTCGTTGTAACATTTTACCCAGAAATCATAAACCTTGTCGGCAATCGGTACTTTGCGTATGCCGTTTTCGGTCTTGCTCTTGATGACATCAAAGCAGTGTTCCTCTAAATTGACATTTTCGCATTTCAGCTCAAGCAATTCCGAAATCCTCACACCGCTATATATCAGCATAAGAACAACCTGCACATAGCGGTTGTTTTTCTGTACCCACAGAGAAGAAATTTCTTCCTTGCTGAATGGTGAACAGTCTGTCTTGTTCGGATTCTTGTCCTTATGCTTGGTGATATCCACATATTGAGAATAATCCTTGTTGCAAAGCTCATACTTCATGGCATATTCGTAAAGCTGATTGAAAAGCACCCTGAGCTTGCGAAGTGTGGGATAATTTTTTCTACAGGTATCAATAACTCTTTGCAGATCCATGAGCTTTATCTCTTTGAATATCTTGTCATACAAAGCCTCACAGCATTTATATGAGGCATTATAGCCCTTGATATTGGAATCGGATATTGTAGGAAATTTATCCTTTGACCATTTTTCGTAAACCTCTGCAAATGTTATTTTTGAAGCCTCGATATTATAGGGATTTTCATTGAAGTCTTTGAGCATTTTTGAAGCTTCCTGTTGCGTGGCAGCATACCCGATAGTAATAAATAATTGTTTTTTTCCTGCCGGTAACAACATCAATATCCCATCCTATCGTTTTACGGACTATAAACGGCTTTCTACGGTTTCCCGATAATTTGTAGTAGCTGCCCATGCCATTGGCTTTTTTCATTGATCTGTCCCCTTCTGCATTGCCAAACTGTCATAAAGATTTTTTATGTATCTTTTCTGCTCTTCTATATAGCTTGTCAATGTATCATCAATCGCTTTCTCTCTGTCCTGATAAGTGGAAATTTCCATTTTGACATTGTATAAGCAAGAGTTTTTCTCAGCATCGTACACAGCCATAACATCTTCGGAAACACCTTTCAATGTCAGTTTGTGTTTCAATTGACGAATATAGCTGTTGAAGGTATCCAACAAATTCGTATATTCATTCTTTTTCCTGTTCATACGATTCTTTTTGCGTAATTCCTTGTCTGTAATAGAAAAATGTGCAATCTTGCAATATTGCAAAAAATCTCTATACAGACAATGTTGCAACCTTGACTACCTAAAGAGAAAAAAAGCTACGCTGTTCAAAAGTCAGACCAAGAAAACATATTTTCTTTTCCTAAAGGTATTTTAGCTATGGCTTGCCACAGGACAGGTCTGACTTTTGATAATAGCGAGGTACGCAAATGGCAAGCCATTCACTACCTCGTTGGTGGTTTCACCCCCATATGCACTAACTTAATTTCAAGTTACACATTTGCAAACGAATACCGTTCCTACGTTTTTCAACACAAAAATTCTTAGTAACTGATAGTAGAAA
>CACZZB010000047.1 GCA_902785555.1 uncultured Ruminococcus sp. | reverse complement strand
TCAAGCAATAACAAGTCAGCCTTACGGCTGACGGGCAATTCATCCCCCACCTACGCTTCGCTTAGAGGTGGGGGACTTCTTGCCCATTTGGGTTAAACATAAAAAGGGGGATCTACCAAAGTGAGCAAAATTAAACTGACCAAAAAAAGAGTGTCTTTGACAAAAGTCTCGAGCGAAGAAAACGCAGGCTGTATATTATTCTTACAGTTGCATTCATTGTGAGCCTTGTTATCACATTTTTTACTCTTTCGGATGACTTTGACAGGGTAACTCAGCCTCAGATAGCCCGTGCTGTCATACAGATATCAAAGATGTTTCCCGAAATAGAGTATAATGATATCACACTGCGTGAAACGTATGACGAAACAATCGAATGGCAGAAATGGTACTATGAAAGAATGGAACTGCCAAAGGACAAGCAATCGGATTTTATGCTTGATGAAAGCGAATATAACTTACCCGAAGAAAGCTTGTCATGGATAGAACGTATATCCAGAATAAAAGTAGGACATGACGGATATGTAGTTGTTGTGTCGAAAAAAGACGGCAAAATACTTTCACATCCCGAGTCCGAATATATGGGACAGCGTATGCTGATTTGGGATTCCAATAATATCGTACCGATGAACGAAGCAAAAAATCCATATTCGTATGATATGATGGATATAAACCCAAATATGAATCCGAATGAACTGAAAGC
Source organism: uncultured Ruminococcus sp. (assembly GCA_902785555.1). Lineage (GTDB taxonomy): Bacteria > Bacillota > Clostridia > Oscillospirales > Acutalibacteraceae > UBA1213. The sequence continues at coordinate 13,535 of CACZZB010000047.1, read as the reverse complement.
AGAGTATTCGTTTATGGTACCGGAAAATGTTTCGGGTATCATAAACAGATATATGGCGATGACAGTGGGATATTCTATATCCTACAATGACACATATATCATTTTCGGAGTTGGACTGAAAGAAATGTCAGCGTTTATGGTAAAAGGATTTTTCGTTACTCTGCTGTCGTTTGTTGCCGTATGGGTGTTTATCCGTTATGTTTCAATGCTGATAAGCCGTCATGACAAATCGGGCAAAATGATACGTTCCAAACTGATAGCCCATGTTACGCTGCTGTCAGTCGGCATATTGATAACTTCATGGTATGTATATGTGTTGTCGGGAACAACACTCAAACTCAAAACAATGGAAACTCATGCACAGGCTGCCGTTGAAACCCTTGATGATTTCAAGGAAACACGGAACAACATCAATAACTGGACTGATGAAAGGTATCTCACTCAATGCAAATTCATAGCCGATCTCATGATGTCGGGAAAATTAAAGCCCGAAGATTTTGACAGAAAAGGACTTCAGGAACTTTCCGAAATATTCAGTGTCAAGTACATATACAGGTATGATAAGAACGGAAATGTGGTCACTACCAATTCACCGTATGACAACATATCGCTCGGCACCAAACCCGAATCACAGTCATATATCTTCCGCAAACTGCTGAACGGTGTGGATCATATCATACAGGAACCCCTGATTGATGAACTTTCCGGCGAATATCTGCAGTATATAGGCGTGAGCCTTCGTGATAAAAATGATTTGTGTGACGGATTCGTGCAGATAGCCATTGATCCTACTTTCAGGGCAACTCTGACAGAATGGCTTTCCGTAGATACCGTACTTGAGAATCTTCTCATAGGACTGCCCGACAGTGCGGCAGTTATTGATAAAAATTCAATGCTCATTTCGCAAACAACGGGTATCGGCTATGTCGGTGACAATGCCGATACCATAGACCTGACTGCCGAAAAAATGAGTGAGAATTCCGGCGGATTTCTGAAAATACATGGTGAATATTATTATGCAGGTTTCGGAGAAACCTCCGATTTGTATATTGTTCCTATCGTGGCGGAAAGCGGAAGCCTTGATTCACTCTGGGATTCACTTAAAATTGCCGTTCTGCCCATACTGACACTGATAATTGTTTTCATAGCGGCACTCTGGCATTATCAGAAAAATGTTTATGAAGCTGCACAGTCGGAAGTGCTTGAAGAAGAAAAGAAAAACAATGATTCGCTCATGGGTGATGGTAATAATGACGATGATGATATCGGTATATTATCAGGCTTTTCCGATCTTATCAAAGTGAAAGAAAAATTCGGTATGGAAGAACGCTGGAAAGCCCATATCCCGAAAAAACAGCAGACTCCCGAAATGCGTCTGAAAAGAATTGTAACTATCTTGTTGTCCGTATTCTGCCTTACGATACTCCTGCCGATTTCATACTACCAATTCACCGGAATACAATTTACAGGCGATTTGAACAGTATTGCATATGTCCTTCAGGGCAGTTGGGATAAAGGCTTCAATATATTTGCCATGACATCATGTATTTTCCTGCTTTGCGGATTGTATTTGTTTGTTGTGGCTGCTGACAGGGTGCTTTACAGTATAGCCCGTGTATCCGGTACACGCACGGAAACCGTTTGTTTGCTGCTGAAAAACTCTCTCAAATATGTCTGCAGTATCATCTTTATCTATTACGGACTTTCGGAATTCGGCAAACCGACACAAACACTTCTTGCTTCTGCCGGTTTGCTGTCACTTCCGCTCACATTCGGTGCAAAAGACCTTGTAAGTGATATCATAGCAGGATTCTTTATCATATTCGAGGGTACCATCAAAGTCGGAGATTTCATCACGGTCGGAAATTGGAGCGGTATCGTTATGGAAATAGGCGTACGCACAACAAAAATAAGATACTATGCCGATACAAAAATCGTGAACAATTCGCAGATATGCGAAGTAATCAATGCAGATGGCGAAGTATCGAAAATGACAGTCAAATTCCTCATACCGTACAACATAAAACTTGAAGATTTTGAAAAAATACTTGCAAAGGAATTGCCTGCCATGGCACAAAATATCCCGTGGCTTGTAAAACCGCCTAAATATCAATGTGTAAATGCTTTTGATGCAAACGGTCTTATGCTCAGGATAGCCCTTTATACGATACCGTACAGACGTACCAAGGCATACAGAGCATTCCTGAGAGAACTGAAATTTATGTTTGAACGCTATAACATAGAAATTCCTTATAATTGTATCGTAGCATACAATGCAGAATACGAGCAGCCTGTAATGATAACCGACAGTACAGACAATGAACCCGATAACAAGTCGGAAGAAATGAAAAAAGAGTAATGAAAGAAATTAAAAAGATACTAAACAGGTTCTTACAAACTCGATGGCTTGACAATCGTTCTCGAATATGACAAGTCTGCTTATCATATCTATCTCTCTGCATATCTGTGCAAATGATATGACAGCGTAACTGAGTTTGTCAAATTTTTCGGCTTCTCCGTTTTTTAGTTAAATCAGTTCGGTATTTTCAGCTTTTCCACATATAATGGTTCATATTCATCTGAATGATAATATAATATTTGTCGATCATGCTCTCCGTCATCATATACAGCAATGACACATTCTTTTCCATCATCATCTAAGAAGAACTGAGCCGTTGTTGTTCCACTGCCACCTACTTGGTCAGCAGGTTGTATTTTAGCAAGTTTTGCAACAATATTGTCAAAACCGCTGTCACGATTTTCCTCTATAACTTTCTTGACATCATCAAGTGTCATTCTCGGAGCGGAACTGTCTATTTCCCCAACAATGACGGCTTCTTGATAAGGAAAATACAGCCAGCCGTCATATCTTCTTACTTCCAAAAGTTCTTTGTACTGTTCATCGCTCAAATTAGGATACAATTCCATACATTCATATAAAATATCCTCTGCTTTGTCGTGATATTTTAACTCAGGATATTTTTCCAAAAAATTTATAACGTCCTCAGATACAGATTCGGCATTTTCCGTAAGCATTGCCTTTTTTTCCTCAAATAAAGCATCAGCTTCCTGCTGAATTGACAACTTATCTTTTTCTGTCAAAGTTTTATCGAAATAATTTTAAGTAGAATGGTTTGTCAATGAACAATTCGCACAATTTTTCAGTTATATATTAGGCTATCATTACAATAATAAAGTGTGCAGATAAGATATTAAAATCAAATCTGCACACTTTAAACGTTTATAAGGTGTTGAATATTCTGATACAAAAACAACTGCCTTTTCCGACTTCACTTTTGACTTTTATATAACCACGATTTTTCTCAATGACAGCCTTTGCAAGCGAAAGCCCTATACCGATACTGTTTTCATTGGAGTTTGTCCCTTTATAGAATCTCTCGAATATATGCGGAAGTTCATTTTCAGGTATTCCGCAGCCGTTATCATTTATCGTTATATCCGTAAACAGTTTATTTTGTTTTGCAGATAATATAACATTTCCGCCTTGATAAGAATGTTCTATACAGTTTTTTACAATATTTGTTATTGCTTCCGATACCCATTTTTTATCGCACAGCAAATTCATTTCTTTGCAATCCGTATGAGTGACAGTCACTTCTCTTAATTCCGCAAGTATCTCTGTTTTTTCTATACATACATTGAAAATTTCACTGACAGATACATTTTCAACTTTCATTTTGATGGCATCCGCATCAAGCCTTGAAAGAGTTAAAAGTGACTGCACAAGAAATATAATATGTGTCGAGGAATGTTTTACATCTGTCAGCAGTTCAAGCCTGACATCTTCGGGCATATTTTCATCTTCTATGAGCCTGTTGAGCATGACAGATACAGATGTCAAAGGCGTTTTCAACTGATGGGAAATGTCCGAGATACTGTTCTTCAAATTCATCTTGTCTTTCAGTGAATTTTCACTTTGCTCACGGAATTTTACGGTTGTCCTGTATATCTCATTCTTCAGCATAGAAAATTCATCTTCGGTGTTGGTTTCTATATCGAGGTCATAATCACCGTGATTGAGCCTCGAAAGATAGTCTGACAATTCAAGAGCAGTTTTTTTGTATTTTTTATGGCATAAAATGATAATAACTGAAATAAGCATTCCTGTAAGCAGACATACAGAACTACATAAAATCACCGTAATGACAGCATTTTCCTCATTTGGATATGCAAGCCAATCTTTTTCAGTAATGCCGTAGTTTCTCAGAATTCTTTCAGCGTCCTCCGTATGCTCCGAAATATTGAGAGAATCAATGATATCCTCGTCGGAAAGTTCTGTATATTTTTCTCTTATTGTTTCTATCAATCCAACTTGTGTATAAAAACTTGTTTTCCTGATATGTTCCATACAAACGGAAGATATGATACAGCATATCAATGTCATCAGAAACGTTACTGCCAATGCCGAAAAAATATATCTGTTTTTCATACAGCCTCCATTTTATAGCCTATGCCCTTGACGGTTTTTATACTGTCCGTTCCCAGTTTGGAACGCAGTTTCCCTATATACACCGTCAGCGTATTGTCATTCACATAGTTTCCTGCAATATCCCAAATTTTTTCAAGAATGGATTCCCTTGAAACGATACTTCCGCTATTCTGCATAAGCATGAGCAAAAGTTTATATTCCAGTGCCGTCAGTTCGACAGGCTGTCCGTTTTTGGTTACAATGTGAGCTTTATAGTCAAGTGAAATATCCCCGACTTTGAGCAAGCTGTCAGACTGACTTTTTCTTTTGAACCTTCCCACTCTTGCCAGCAGTTCCCTTGCAGAAAACGGCTTTGTGATATAGTCATCTCCGCCAAGCCGAAAACCGTTTACAATACTATCTTCGTCATCTCTGGCAGTAAGAAATATACACGGTGTGTCTGTGATGTTTCTTAACTGCTCAAAAAGTTCAAAGCCGTCACCGTCAGGCAAAGTTATATCTATTATCATCAAGTCATATTTTTCGGCTGATTTTTCATAAGTTTCCTGACAGTTTTTGCACAAAGTCACTTTGTACCCCTCCGATTCAAGCAGGAGTTTCAAGGACTTTGCAATTTTTCTGTCATCTTCTGTAATTAAAATATTCATACATTCTCATTTCTTATTGTTTCTATAATATTCTGTTTTTTGAGTTTGGAAACGGAGTAAAACATGATGCTGCCGACAATCATTACTACCACTATAATACTCAAAATAACCGCTGTCAGCGGAAAAAAGTACATACTGTGGTCTGCATAGGAAACTTTTTCAACTAAAAAACAAGCAAGCCAGCCTGTCAATAATCCGACAGGTACGCCTATCAAGAGAGCCTTGAAAGAACAGAAAATACTTTCTAAAATAATCATTCTGTCAAATTCTTTTCCCGTCATACCGACTGAACGGAGCATGGCAAATTCTTTTTGCCTTAATTTCATATTCGTTGAAACGGTATTGAAAATATTGGTAATACCTATCAAAGTTATAACCGCAATAAAGCCGTACACAAATATTTCGACAAGCAAAACTATCGCATTTATCATCTTGACATAGGCATCTATATTTTCAACATATATTCCTGTTACTCCCATATTTCCAATATCCGATTCAAGCTGTATGCTGTTTGACGAGTTGACAAACATACCACCGTATGTGAACCAGTTTTCTATCGTGTTCATATAGTCGTCAACCTGCATGATAACGGCTCCGCTTCTTTCATAAATACTTGAAAAGTATTTTTCATCGGGGAGTTGGTCAGACGTGAGTTCGGCACCTATTTCAATACTGATACTGCCCCTTTTGCCGTCATATTTGTCATCGTGATCCCACAATTTTATATTGCCGTTCAAGGTTATTCCCACAGGATTTTTCAAAAACGGCTCATATACCATTTTCTGACCGTCATCATTGGTAATGACTTTTCTGTTGCTGTTGACCAAAACCGCCTTGCCTTTGAGTTCTTCGGGAGTTTTGCCAGTAGGCTTGATGATTTCCTTATATGTCGCATCGTCAAACGCTATTACAGAAAGTTCGGTCTTTTGTATGTCACCGACTTTTTCATAATTCATAATATCAGGCACACCGTCTGTTTTACTCTCATACAACTCTTTTTCGGGTATATCAAAATCATAAAAATTACATTTGAAGCAATAACTCCATGTATCCGTATTGGAATTTTTAGCTATTTCATCAAACAAATTTTTATATTTCTCTATCTGATTTTCCCGGACATCTCCGTTTTTGTAATTTGAATCTTTCCACGAACCGTTTGCGTAATGCCCAACAGATAAATTATAACCCTTTGTTGCAAATATTTCGGAAACTTCATGGGATATTGAACCGACAACGGTTGACGCTGCAAGGAAAATCGTAACACTCAATACAAGCGAAACTATCGTTGTACGGTACTGACGTTTACTGCGTTCCATATTTTTCCATGCAATACAGCCACCCTCATAGAAAACCTTTCTTATCAGTTTCGGCACACGATAATTTTTGGAATTTTTGATTTCTCCCGAAAGCCTTACAGCATCTATGGCGGACATTTTTGAAACACGCCATGCCGCCATCATTGAAGATATAAATACAGTCAGAATTCCAAGAGCTGCCGACAGCAAAACCGCCCATAACGGAATTGAAAATAAAAGCTCGTTTCCATTCAGACTATCTTTGAGGATATTTCCGCAAACATTGACAAGGGCAAATGTAATACCTGTTCCCAAGCCTATCCCCAAAGGCACTCCGAATATTGTCAAAATCATTCCCTCAAAAATAACACTGTTTTTGATTTGTCGTGGAGTTGCACCGACTGCCGAAAGCATACCGAAAAGTTTTGTTTTTTCCGTGACCGATATGGAAATACTGTTTTTGATAATGAAAACGCTCATCAAAAGAATTATCAATATCAAAACCGCTGCTGTTATCAGCATGGAAATATTTCTTGTATTGTTAAAATCAATTCCTTTTGCTCTCAACACGGTTTTATTATATACAAAACCTGTTATTCCGAAATTATTTCCAGCAGATATTTTTTCGGGAGAAATATCACGGGTTTCCGCTTCTCTGTAACTTACACCTGTAAGCTGGGCAGTAATGGAAATATAATCTTTTTCTGCACTGTCCGTATAGTTTACCCACAATCTTTTGGATGTACCCTTAAATTCATCTGTTGTCCATATATCTTTTACTCTGTCAGTAAGCGTGTAAACATCTACACAAGCAGATTTGTAAAAACAAGTGACCTTGCTGCTTACAGAACTGAGTATTCCTACAACAGTATATTCCTTTTCTTTTTGTATTTCAAGTCTTTCTCCGTCACCCGAATAAGATGTATCATAATTGAGCAGTTCCGATAAAACCCTGTAACCCAGCCCCAATTTTATCTTGTCACCGATACGATATTTCTTTTCGGAATATTTTTCAAACATGGGTGAAAGAACTATCTCACTATCATTTTCGGGAAATCTGCCTTCGGACAGCTTTGCATTGAAACAATTTTCCAATGCTCCCGCATTCAGACCATGCACAAGCACATACGGCTTAAAAGCAGATACATTTTCGGGTATTTTTGCAACACCTATATCTCTTTCATAATATACACCGTCAACATCACGATTGCGTTTTATATCCGCAATATTTTTATCATTAAAATCTCCTGTCAAAGTGACATCAAAATCTCCGTATGAATTGATACAGGCATAAATATAGCTTTGCCATGCACTCGTACCCATGCCCGATATGACCATTATCAAGGCACATGAAAGCATAATTGCAATAATCGTCATAACTGTACGGCTTTTGTGCATAAGCATATCTCTCAAAGCGAGTTTACGGATTGTTTTCATTTTCCGCCCTCCTCTGAAAGTCTGCCGTCACTCATCGTCAGAATCCTGTCAGCCTGTGCAGCTATCTCTAAATTGTGCGTTATCATAATAACAGTCTGTCCGAAACTTTTATTTGACATTTTCAAAAGACCGACTATATCTTCTGTTGCCTTTGAATCAAGATTTCCTGTAGGCTCATCTGCAAGCAGCAATGCAGGCTCCGTTATCAAAGCCCTTGCAATAGATACCCTCTGCTGCTGACCGCCTGAAAGCTGATTTGGCAGAATATGGCGTTTATCCTCTATACCAAGAGTTTTGAAAAGTTCGTCAAGACGTTTTTTATCCGTCTTTCTTCCGTCAAGGTCAATAGGCAGAGTAATATTTTCCTCCGCTGTGAGTATCGGTATCAAATTATAGAACTGATATACAACACCTATCTGTCTGCGGCGGAATATCGCCAACTTATCTGCATTCATTCCCGTTATTTCCTGACCGTCAACAAAAATATGTCCGCCTGTGGGAATATCCACACCGCCTATCATGTGCATAAGGGTACTTTTTCCGCTGCCGCTTGCTCCGACTATTGCAACAAATTCACCTTTTTCCACGCTGAAAGATATATTGTCCACCGCATGAACGATATTTTCACCATTGCCGTAAGTTTTCACGAGATTTTCCACATTCAGAATTTTCATAAAATCCCTCCGATAATTGATTTTTACAGCATGATTATATCGTATCTATGTGAATTTAAAGTTAATTTTTACATTTGGTAACAAAAAATATCAGTTTACAATCAATCCCATTCATTGTAAATGATATTACCAATCGAGCTCGGCTCCCAATATTTTATTTGCTCAAGTTCACCCGGTGATAAATTATGTTCTGTGCCTGTAAATTCCGAATTCAAAGTATTTGCATTTATTATCTCATAGCCTGTAAAATAAATATTCATTATTTGACAATCAATAAACTTTTTATTTATTTCAAGTTCTTGAACAAACGCAATAACAGGATAATATTTATTCAAAAGAATGTATAAATCATTATCATCAAGAATGAAATGTGCATAAAAATAACTTGTATTAAAATAACGTGCATTATCGCTGTTGCAAACTTCAAGCAATTTGAGATTATTCATTCGTATTGAATAGCAGATTTTTTTAAAATCATAATATCCTGTTTCATCTTTAATTTCATCTATGAAATCAAAGAAACCTGTAATTCCTCTTTTTAAAATCATGATATATTCTCCTATTTTTCATAGTAAAATACTTTTCCTGTCGGTCTGAACGGCAATACATGACCTTTCGGAATCAGAAATGCGTGTTCACGCTTTATCTTCAAATCCCTTTCAATATAGCCGTCTGTGATTATCAAAACAGGTCCGTCTTTCGGAAAATCTTTGGCATTTTCAAGAATATCCACAGCAGGCTGTAAAATCGTTCCGCCACGTCCCATTACTTCAACTCTGCCTACGATTTCCTCAGGTGACATATACCCCTTGTCATAAGCCTGTGCATCACAAAAAACAACTCTTGCCTTTGGAACATCTTTTGCATCGGAATAGCTTGCAATTGCTCCCAATGCTATTCCTATATCTTTGGCAGACATTGAACCTGATGTATCTATCACTACTCCGAAAGTTCTCCCTTCCGTCTGCGTATCGTCAATAAAATATCTCGGTCGGGGAATATCGGGTGTACTTGCCTGCCGCCTGCTCGGTCTTGCGTATGTACGATGTTTTTCAATGGGTGCAAAAAAGTCATCAAACCACTTTGCCAATTTTACATCCCAAGGTATAGGCGGCATTGCCAAAGCTCTTATTTCTTCGATAAGTCCTGCGGGAATAAATCCTCTGCCGCTTGAAATCTGATATTCCAGCCCCTGCATAAGAGCGTTTTTACAAAAATCATCAAGGCGGACGTTGCCGTTTTTTCTCTCGCCTGCACCAATAATATCACCTTTGCCGTATCCTCGAAATGTCATCAATTTTCGGTTCACCCTGATATTTCTGACAAGTTCATCATATATTTCCTCCGCTGACATTCCTTTTAAACTCTCGTCATACATTAAGCCGTTTTCGGGCATTTTACCTATTTTCATTTCCATAAGCCAGCCATTCACAACATAGTCACAGGCTATATTCCATAAATAATGGTCTCTGCCTTTTGAACGGTTAGCATGGTCAAGTCCTGCATGGAGATATTCATGTGCAAGTACAAATCTCAGTTCTTCATCAGACAAGCCTGCGGCGGGATTTACATATATCTCTTTCAGTCCTGCGTCAACTGCCGCTATCTGTATTTCATTTTTCTGACAGTATTCACTGTCCTCGATAACCTTAAAATGTGTCGCAAGACCGCCAAGCAGCGGAAAGCTGTTTATAAACCAATTTGCTGCCTGACGTGAACGTGTATTATATTCCGCTAAAATCTCCGCACTTGCGGCACTCTGCAAAACACTCTTTACAGAATGTTGCAAGGCATAGGCAAACTCCTTTTCAAAATAATCATTTGAACGCCATCTCCACTCACGTTTATCCCATATATCCTCCAAATCAAATATATCATTGAATGTATATGTACCGAGAACTTTATATAATTCGGCTTGTTCCCTGTGCTGTGACAGATATTCATAAATAGTCTGCTCGTTTTTCAGACTTCCCTGAAACGTCTGTATAATATCCGCTTCCATAGGTGCTCCATGAAATTTTATATCCTGCAAAAACTTTGTGATATAAATATCACACGCAATATTCCATAAACGAATGTCAACGGCTTTTGAAACTTTATCGGGATTTGTATGCCCCAAGCCTAAATGCAGTATCAGATGTGCAATTATATAAGCCCATTCCTGCGGAGTATGACGCTTGTTTCTGTTAAAAACCATATATCCTGCACTTGTCACATAAGCTGAGCCGCTTTTTTCTTTATCATCAAAATCCCTTATTCTGCCATAATAGTTCATACAGCCAAAAAGAGGGTGCTTTTTTATAATATCCATTCCTTCAATGATAAATTGGGCTGATGGTGGAATCTTATTTTTGTTGCTTGATTTTTTAGCCATAATTACTCCTGTTTTTGTATCAGTCGGGGCAGGTCACGGACTATCTCTACCATGAACCAGGCGGGCAAGGTTTTCCCACCATCATCAGATGCGACAAGCTGTGCCAATTCAAAATTTATAGTTGCAAGTTCTTTTATCAGTGCTTTTGCCCTGTGTGTAAAAAATTGTGTATTGCTGTCCAATTGGTCTTTGCTTTTCGGCAGTTCCAAAAGAAGTCTGTCACGGAATGACTGTGCAAGAAAATATAATACATCTCTGTCTTCGGGCTTTGCAGGCCAGCGTGCGTCACCCTTGATAATATCCGACAATAAATTTTTATTTCCTAAATGTTTCGTATAAGCCGCAAACATTCCTGCATGGGACGGTGATATACAGCCGTAAGCAAGTGTTTTCAGCATTTGAGAGTCTGCCGAAATTCCTGCGGTTTCAAATTCTTTGATAAGGTCACTTAAAGTGTGCCATGAACGGGGAGTGGAAAATGGTTCTTCCGTTTTTGGCGGAACGGAAAATAAATGTTCGGGGCGTGCCGTGATATAGTCCGTCACCCATTCATGAATCCCTGCGGTATATGCCCATGAAAGCCATTGGTTTACATCAACTTTCAACTGCACATGAAACATTCTGTTCACCAGTGCAGACGACATTGTTTTGACAATGGCATTATCCTGAGCTCTGTTACCTGCACCTATTACAACGCTTCCCTTTGGCAGATGATATTCACCTATCCTGCGTTCATATATCAGACTGTAAAAAGCCTTCTGAACTTCCTGCGAACACGCATTCAGCTCATCTAAAAACAGAACATACGGTTCATTTCTTGCAATCATTTTAGGCGGCAGAAATTCCGATACATTTCCGTTGATTCTCGGAATACCGATAATATCTTCGGGGGCAAGCTGACTTCCCAGAAGTGATACACATTCCATGCCTACGTCCATAGCAAACTGTTCAACAAGTGCCGATTTGCCTATACCGGGTGCACCCCAGATAAATACAGGTTTTACAGGTGCGACTGTCAATAATATTTCCGATAATTCTTCCTGAGTTACTTGTACGGGTAAATTCATAATTTTCTCCTTTATTCCGAATTTTTTTCTAAAATATCAAGTATAAATTTTTTATAATCCTCTCCATAGGGAATTTCAAGGTCTGCATAAAGTTCACGTCTTTTGACAATCGTTTTCTGCTCTGTAACAGGATTATAGCCCTCTTTGTCAACGTCCCTGAAATATATCCCTATACCTCTTTTCTGCCATGAGGGGAGATTATTATAGTTAATTCCTTTCTGAAACAGAAGTTCATTTTTATAACTTATACTTTTACCTTCAAGTTCAGCAGTAGCGGTATTTTGATTAACGCCTTCTTTACGGAGTGCCCAATAACAATGTGCATTCAAAGAATTTCTGTGGGAATCCTCCTGCCGCCACATGAAATAATCAGCCACTTTTTCCTTATTCGGAAGTGGTACTGTACGGCAGTCAAAAGTAGCTGTCCTACCCAAAAGAAGCGAAAATGCAGCACTTGCCTCTCCTGCCAAAGTTGTATTGATTTTTCTTACTTTTCTTCCAAAAGAATTGTCATTGATATGAAACAGCAAGGATATTTCATCACTTTCGGTATAACCGTAAATCACTCTGAAACCGCACTGCATAAGTGCCTTTACAGTTTCTATCATCATATCACGAAATTTTATATCGAAAGGTGATTCAAATTTACATATTTCTTTCGTCAGACGAGTAAAAGAACGTCCGTCCAATCGTGTCACTATATACATATCAGGCAGTATAAACTGGTCAAGCGACTGCTCATATACACGCATCTGAACATCAAAATCATCAAATTTCATTTTGTATCACCCCATTTCTTTATTATAAATTTATTGTTTTCTATGCAGACATAGTAAAGTTCATCAAAACCCTCATTATAATTCGGTATCTCCAATTTTGAATGAGTGCATATAATTGCGGTATCGGGAACTTTTGCTTTACCTGTACGGGTGCTGTTGCGTTCAATGCTCTCATTGATTGAGGAACGAAAATAATAACCTATCACTCTGTAACCTGCATTTTTGGCAAGGGTAATATATTTTTCACGGTTTTCTTTTTTGGGATTTGTATTATCCACTACAAATGACCTTTCATTTGCGATACATTCATTCAAAAGTCTGTTTTCTTTATTTCGTGTACGCAGTGTGTCAAGATTGACATGAACAAACTCGCTGAAATTATCATGGTAAAATGTAGATTTTCCGCTGGCTTGTATTCCTGTAAAAATAATAGCTTTCTTCATTTTCTCTCCTTAAAACAAAAATGCACTCCTGCATTGAAACAGAAGTGCAAAAATACATATAAAACTGCCGGATATGCGTAACGATAGAACTATGCTACACTTATTTTTATAAAACGGCAAATTTCACAATTCTGTTTCGGTATTATACTAATGTGATGTGTATTAGGTCGTGTATTAAGCATAATCATGAAATTCACCCTTTCTTTAATATTATAGTGCTATTATCATACAACTATTTCACGCTTTTGTCAAGCAGTAAAATAAATATTCACAGGGCAACCGCATGAAACTACGTGAAAAAATTGTATATTTTGTATAAAAATAAGCATGATATTCTCTTGTCAGAGCAGTTACCGTTTGGTTTATTTT
>CACZZB010000046.1 GCA_902785555.1 uncultured Ruminococcus sp. | reverse complement strand
CATCTTCTGTATGCCTCCTATAGTTTTGGGTCAATTATAGAATAGCATATTTGGGGTGGAGTTTCATTATTTTTTATTTTCTACTGGCACAACGAGTAACATTATTTTTTAAAATTCGACCTCTACAGGTATAAATTTTTTTATTTTTGACGTATGTATGAAAAAGAATGGGGAAAAACACATTAAAAGGCAGTACACTTTTCGTACAAAAAATATTGCAAATAATTACGTTTTTAACCCATCTTAAAAAATAACATTAAGGAGTACAATAAAATAATGTATGAAAATTTGAAAGTTTATCGGGGTACAACATTTAATGGCTGTATCAAATTAAAAGATCTTTTTGGAGAAGATTTTCTTATATCAAAAGGAGATAAAATTATTTTCGGTGTTAAGGAAAACATTAAACTTAATCCCGAAACTAATGATGAGTTTGATGATATTCTTACAAAGACAATAACTATTGATGATGAAATTATGGGAGAATATCCATTTAAATTTTCTCCCAAAGATACAAAACTGGCTTTAAAAACATACTATTATTACGTTGCGATACAGTTTGCTGACGGAGATTATTATCAGGTTGCACCGTATTCTTCGTTTGAGGTCAAAATGCCTATTGGTTTAAGTTACAGCCCAAATGATAACAAAATTGTCGGCTGTGTACCAAGAAAATCAAGAAATCATGACTGTATTTGCAATAAGGAGGAAGCAGATAATGAAAAAAAATAAAAAAAGATACTGTTGTGAGCATTGTGTGGATGGCGAAAAAATACCTTATGATATAGCATTGGGAACATCACCACAAGATGCTTATATAAGAACCAATATGAAACTTAAGGATGAAACGGAAAGACTTGACAAACGTATCAATGATACTAATCGTTCAGTAGATGATATGTCCGAAAACTTTGACAGCAGCATCAATATATTGCAGGAAAGCATTGATCATGAATTATCCGCTTTGTCAAAACGTGTTGATCATATTATTGCCCACAACGGTGATACTAATGGCAATACAGAACTTACAGATATCCGAGTTGGTACAGACGGTTTTGTTTATGGCAGCGCTGGAACGGCTGTAAGAGAACAGCTCAATATGCTCAGAAATGATTTGGAAAGTTTTTTTGACAAAGAAACAAGTGCCAATCTTTTCAACAAAAATGAATGCATTGAAAATTTCGGCATTAACGCTCAGGGAAGTCTTTATGAAGATAATAGTTTGTCCACATCGAATTTTATCGAAGTCGAAGAAGACAAAACGTACGCAATATTTGTTAACATCAATGGAAGAATGGCTTCTTGTTATACTTCCAGAATTTTTGGCTATGGCACAAATAAAGAACCTGTTCAAAGTTTAGGTGCCACCTCATTTTCTTATAATGAAGTAAGTTCTTTTACTATTCCCGAAGGCGTAAAATACATAAGATTTTCTACTGCTGCAAGTTCAATCGTTTCATATGATATAATGCTGGCAGAAACTGACGGCACAATACCGACTGAAATAATTCCTTATGTAAATATAAATTTAATAAAGAATACGGATTATGTAAGACATGGAGAATATGACCAATTTACTCAGTCAACAAACAATATATTAACAAGCCATTCCAATGATATAAACTATTTAAAGCAGTATGCCCCGATAGATACCAATGAAACAGATTTCTTTCAAATAGAAAAAAATGTTTATACTACACTGGGAATGACAGATGGATATATTATAAACAATGCCAACGGTGAATTGATTCTGAGTGATGATGTGTCAACAACAGATTTCTTGGATATTACAGGTTTTCAAACAATTTATCGAAGTATGTCACCGCTTGCCGCATTTTACGATAAAAACCGGAATTTTATAAGCGGAGTGGCTTACGGTGTCAAGGAAATAACCGTTCCTTTGGGAGCGAAATATTTCAGATCCGGTGTTATGACAGAATATAAAAATCTTAGTTCCAATTATATCGCCAACGTCAATTATAAGCCCGAAAACGGGAAACTTAATATTACAGACCAAAATCTTTTTGACGGCTTAAAAAAGTTTGTAGCAGACCATGTTGCAGAGTATAAAATATTCAGTGATAAAAAATGGGCACTTATCGGAGATAGTTATACAGATGCAAACGCTGCCAGTCTTGCGGATCACAGATATTTTGACTGGATTGCAGATATTACGGGAATAGGAATAATGCAAAATTTAGCAAAATCCGGAAGCGGCTGGAAACGAAAGGAATCTTCCGAAGATGGAAATTGTGCTTTCTATCAACAGGCACTGCTTCTTGAGTCGGATATTGATTTGGTAACAATATTCGGCGGAGGAAATGACTGCTCTCAATCATATACTATCGGTAATTACACGGACAATACGACAGATACTCTTTGCGGGGCAGTCAATGCCACGATCAGCAATATTTATGCACAATCTCCCAATGCACATATCATTGTATTTTCTCCGACACCATGGGCGGGATATTATCCGTATGACGGCAATGACGGTGGAAAAATGGGGCAGCTTGTCACCGCACTGAAACAGGTATGTTCATACAGGGGAATAAAATTTGTTGATTTATTCCACAGTTCCGGATTAAGACCTCAAAACCCCCAATTCAAATCAACGTATTATAATTCTGATGGGGTGCACCCCAATAACAATGGACATAAATGGATATACCCAAGATTTTTATCTGCTATAAAAGACGTTCTGCCAATAACGCAATAATCTTATTAACTGCCTGAAGCAAAAAAAAATCAATCTCACTTCAAGTGAGATTGATTTTTTTATCTCTTTAAAACCGAAAGAAATAATTTATATTCTTTTGTTACGAGCAATCCAATAATAAATATAATTCCAAGATAAACACATTTTAAAACAATTGACAACCAAATATTAGCCACTGACAGCGGATAAAATACAGTACCAACAATCATAATGCCCAAAATAAACATTTCGGGAAGCAGTTCCTTGATAAAATCTATGATACGATATTTAAAACCCAATTTTATCAGCATAAAAAATGCTGTAATAAAATGACACAAATATGAAACTGCAACACACAAAGATAATATTGCTATATTTTTTCCTATTAAAATACCTATCAATATTCCCGATACGGTTATTCCTGTGTTTATACAGCTGTTGATAAATAAAATTTTCGTATTTCCTATTGCCTGAAAAATTGCTCCTGCACTTGAATTAATCATTTGAGGGATAATCGCTATTGCAAGGTATTGGAAACAAACAATCGAATCATTCCAATTGTCACCGTATAATATATTTATTATTTCATTTGCTCCCAAATAGCACACAGGAGCAACATATATTCCTATACACATGAGCAATCTAACGATTTTCATATATTTTTTGTAAATAATATTTATCTGATTTTGATAGTCGGATAAAATAGGATGAAGGACAGGCGAAACTACCCCAGTCAAATTATTGACAGGATAAAGCATTAAAGTATAAGCTTTATTGTAATAACCAAGTTCTGCGTTTCCTAAAAGTTTTCCCGTAAGGAGATTATCTAAATTTCTTGAAAAATAATTCACCATATTAAAAGCAAATTGATATCCTGAATATTTTATGATTTTTTTAATACTGAGCATTGAAACTTTAAATCTAAATTTAGGACGTGTCGTAATATAATTCCACAGAAACTGAAAGAATGCCGTAAGAATTGCCTGAACAGCCAACGCATAATACCTTAATCCGAAATATGCCAGTACAATAGTGATAGCAGCAGAAACCAAATATACAACTACAGTACGAACAGCTATACTGACAAATTTTTTATCACGGTTCAGAATGCCGTTCGGCACCATATTTAAAGCATTAAACAATAAAGATATGCTCAGAAGAAGCCCTAAAGGTATGTATACATTGTCATCGTAAAAGATTGAAATTGGTATCGAACATATTGAAAAAACAAACATCAAACCAACAGAAATATATACTGTAAACGAGTATATATTTCCTATATCATCTTCTGTAAGCTCTTTGTTCTGAATAATGGCAGGACCGAATCCCATATCGGAAAAGGTAGTAAAAAAAGTAGAAAACACAGTAATAACGGCAACTATGCCATAATCATTCGGGGACAGTATCCTTGCAAGTATCGCATTGACTACCAATGACAAAAATATTTTTGAATATTTTCCTATGGCATTAACCAGTGCCGCTTTTCTCATATTCATTGCTTAGTTATTCCCCTCTTAATTGTATTTTTATCAGTCAAAACTATCTCATCAATTATCCAGTATAAAATAATCATTATAGGAAGATACAAACATCTTTGAGCATCTGTAAATGCCAACGAAATGCCTGATATTCCGAAAAATAAAAGATATCCTATAATTTCAGGATATTGGGGCAAAAGTTGATTTTGATAAGTTTTTTTTATCGTTTTCATTACAGTTCTGAATAAGTATAACAAAAAAACAATTCCACATATACCGAAAATTCCTATATAGCCTATATATCCCAAGTCAGATAATATAAATCTGCCTTCTGCACCATACAGTAATGAGTGGTAACGCTCCGACGTCACAAGCCCCATACCAAAGATTTTACCATCAAACATATGCGACAGGAAATAAGAATAGCCCTCTGTTCTTACTTCCGTTCCTAAAACTGTTTCTTTTGAATAAAAGCTGTAATAAAAATCCATTATTGTTTGATAAATTATAGGCAGACATACTACAAGAAAAACAGACACCAACACTTTCATATACTTTTTAAAGGAAAGTATGATGATAATTCCCCCGCTAACTACAACCGCCAATTCAGAAATTCGTGTCATGCCTACCCAAAAAATGCTGATTAATCCGAATACAAAGGACAGAAAATTGATTGAAAAAAATTTTTTTTGGTTTTTAAATTCTTTGATATAATTGCTCAGTGCAATGATCGTGGACACCGAAATAAAAGTGGAGGTTCGGGCAAGTCTGAGTGACCCGCCACGCATCTGTATATACTGCATATTTGTATCAATCAGCAAAACTCCCGTAAAATTAAATACAATTTTAACCAGTATAACGTAAACAGAATATATCAGACCAATCAAAGCAATAAATTTAAAAAACCATTGCAGGTTATTATTTCTTTTCAAAAATGACATTAACGGAACAGCAAACCACACTGCACCAAAATAATAATATTTTTTCAGTATTAAAAAAAACGACTGATTAGGATAGTTTATAACGGTATATATTATGGTAGCACCTATAAGTAAAAGAAAAGCAATCACCACCTGGGTGTATTTATTTTTTGTAATAATGATATGTTCTGCAACAAAAAATAACGCTATTGCCAAACACACCAATAATTTTGAGTAATAATTGCAAATGCTTCCCAAAATTGCGTAAGAGCCGGGCACAGAAAAAAATTTTATATTGGCAATAAGAATAAACCCTACCAAAAAACGTGATAAACTGATTTTATAATTCAACAATTTTCCCCCCCTATAACAACACTTTTAAAGAATGGTTATTTTAAATTTACATTAAAAAAATCATTGATGCCATCATACTTAGGGGTGCTGTTCATGAAACATTCAATAATTTCTTCCGGCTCATCGCCTGTCCATGTTACAAAAATATTCTTATCTTTCAGTTCTTGCCTGTCTCTCTTAAGGAACAACGGGAAAAAAGGTCCCATTTCCTGTTCGTTTGGCATTCTCTGATATTTTTTATAAAACTCGGAGGCATACAGCACCGCCTCAGCTTCATACCTGCTTTTGCGTTTTTCGACATATTCATCCAGACTGCATACAACCTTTGCCGGATTTCCCGCAATAACACTGTTATCCGGAAATGTTCCCTTTACGACACTTCCGGTTCCTACAATACAATTATTTCCAATATGAGTACCCATCAGTATTATTGAATTCATGCCGATAAATACATTATTTCCGATAACAGTTTTGCCCGCTTCGCCTAATATCACATTATGGCTTCTTCTGATAACCGAGCGTGAATAATCATGTACCAAAATTACACAGCCTGCCGTAATTTTACAGTATTCACCGATACTAAGCATCCAGGGACGTTGAACGTCAAGCGATATGGTATATGGCGAATAAAATTTAGTTCCTTTCCCTATCGCCACTCCTTTCTTCTTTAGATTTCTGACAAGGTCATCACTTTTTGTAAATTGAGGAAAGAATTTCAACCAAACTTTTCTTAAATAATTCATTATGTATTCCTCTCTTCTTCAAATGCCAAGGAGTCTAAAAATAATTTCTCGTTTTCAGTTAAGGATTTTCTTATCTTTTTATCCTGTTTTTTCATAGATAAAATTTTGCGTAAACGATAGAGTTTACTGTTACTGTGTTTTAAAACCTGCCCTTTAAGCATAATTTTTATTTTACTGCTTGTTCCCATACAGTCCATACGATTTACAGTATCCCAAGCAGTGCGGATATTATTTTTGTCTGCACATTTATAAGCATATAACAATAAATCATTATATTTATTATTATAAATCTCTTTTTTATATACAGACTGATTGATCTCATCATGGAACGTTTCAAAAAACAAATTTACCGCCTGTAAAAATCTCTTAAAATTGGGCATAAATCTTGTATTTGAATTATCTTTTATAATTAATGCTTCCTCTACGGGATACATTCTCACTATTTTGGATATACGAATCATAAATTCAATATCCTGAAAACGTACAAATTTTTCGTCAAAACCCTGGATTTTTCTAACGGCTTCCATTGGAACAAAAATATTGCTTCCGCTTCCCAATGCACTATGTGATTTTAATATTTCCACCGAAAAATCACTTTTCGCGGAAGGCGTAAATTTTTTCAGGCATAATCCGTTCGCAACGGTTAAAACACCGGTATATACAGCATTATATTCACCCTTATTTTGTTCTGCCGTCTTAACACATTTTTTTATACGTGTTTTTTCAAAAACATCATCATCATCCAGAAAGGCGACATATTTTCCCTTTGCAGTTCGGATTCCGGTATTGCGTGCAGCAGATCCGTTTTTGTTTTGCTCATGTTTTAAATAGATCACCCGTTCTGTATTACTGAATTTTTCCATCATTTTTTCGGTTTCAATTCTAGAAGCTGTTCCATTCCCGTTATCATCAACCACTATTATTTCAATATTATTATAAGTTTGCATCAATACACTATCAATAGCTCTTACTAATTTATAATCGCCATTGCATGTTGTAATAATAATACTGACCAAAGGATTTCCTTCCATGATTTGATTACCTCTTTTCTTTTATCTGTTTTATTTTAATATGGAAATATAATACTTTAAAGAAGCAATGATGTTTTTAATCCGCTTATAATCCCTTTGAGTCTGATCGCTGACAACCATATTTGTTGCTATTGCCTGGAGATGAATAATTTCATAATCCGGAGAGTAAAGCATGGTTAAAGATTTCGTATCACAGCGTAATTTTAAAAGATTTTCTTCCATATAAAGATATGTATTAGGATCAAACGGTTCAGCAAACTCATTGAGATATTTTTTTGACATGATTAAAAAAGAGCCGTGTAAAGTTTTTTCTGTTGTCATCGTTTGATATTCAGCATCTTTATATTTTTTTTCCGCCAAGCTTTTACTTTTCTTATGCAATATTTTTTTTACTTTTAATTTGGCTAATATAATTCTATATTCAAAAAGTTTCTTACGGCATTCATTTTTATTTTGTGAAAAATTTTCCATAGGACTCTGATAATATTTACCATACTTTGAATAAATTTTAGGACCAAGAACGGCAAATTCATATTTAATATACATATTTTCAATCCAAGAAAGCAGTTTCTGATCCTTCAATAAAATATCATCATTAGAGAATATCACAAAGTCAGGCTCCATCTCTTTTTTCAGAATCTGATAGCCATAATTATTTCCTCTGGCAAATCCTAAGTTTTCATCAGTTTGTACAATTTCCACTTGGCTGTTTGCATCATATTTTTTTCTTAATATTTCATAGGAATCATTGGGAGAATGATTATCCACAACTATAATTTTCATGAATTTATTGGTTTGATCCAACTTCAAAAAACACTCTATACAATCTATTGTTACCTGATAGGCAAGATAATTTAAAATTACCACACCGAACTTTACTGGATTCGCAACGGACAACACAATATATCTGTCTTCCTTTCTTTATCAAATTTCAAATCAAAACAATATTTTAACGGAAAGATTTGAGATGTCATCTATAACTTTAAATTTCCTTGACGCTCTTTATTTTTAAGATTTTTGCCGGAATTCCAGCCAACACTTGATAAGGGGTATCAAATGATTTGCAGACTGCCGCTCTTGCTGCAACAGTTGTATTATCTGCAAGAGTAACATTGCCGATAATTTTTGCCCCTATGCCCAGATCAAGATGATCCCCAATTTTAGGACTGTTATCTACTCCGGAGCCTACACCGTTATTTCCAATACAATTCATACCGTGCAGTTTGCAGTACTGTCCGCATCTTGCATCTCTGTGAACAACTATTCCACAGGAATGATATATCAATAATCCCCGTTCAAATGTGTTTATCGGAATACTTATTCCTAACATCAGACCCAATTTATTATGCTTTCTACGATAATATATGGACATCAGCTTTTTGAAAGGATTTTTTTTACAGGTATTCGAGTAATATTCATCAAGACGGAGTATTTTCATAAATTGTGTTATCTTGCCGACCTCACATTGTGTTATAAATGAATGCAGTCTGCCTTTATATCCTACTTCAGTACAAAGTTTTTTTTCAATCTCCAAATAATTTTTTAAATCTTCTTTATTTGTTATCATTCATATAACCATCCTTTGAAACTATATCCGATTATTCTGCATTTTGAATATAAACTTTGGCTGAATTTTCATAAAATTTCTGAAGATTCAATGCAACTTCATGTACATCATATCCGGATTTTTTTATATCATTTGAACAATCCATTCTGGGGTTATCTTTCAATTTCAGGATGGTTTGACACCAATTTTCTATATTTTCATCAAGGTCAAGAAATTTAACTTTGTTTGTCAGTGCAACTTCCTTAGTAATATTTGTTGATAATATGCAAGGCAAACCAGAACACTCGGCTTCAACAGCTGCCACAGGAAGCCCCTCATACAATGAAGGCATGACATAACAGTCAGCAGCGTTCAGTATCCTGTTTACATCGGAACGCACACCTAAAAATTCAACATCACCTGACAACGAATATTTTTCCACAAGTTTTTTCATGTCATCGACTAAATCGCCTGTGCCAAGTAACAAAAGTTTGGCTTTGGGACATTTTTTCTTTAAGCTTTTAAAAATTTCAATCACAAATTTATGATTTTTCTGTTCCAGAAATCTTCCTGTATGAACAATTATGAAATTATTTTCCATGTTCAATTCTTTTCTGACTTCTTTTCGCACATTTTCATCAAATTTAAACTTATTGATATCTATGCCATTGTATATCACTTCAGATTTTTCCAATCCCTCTTTGACATACATCCATTGTGCAGCTGCCTTTGAACACGCAAAAAAATCTGTTGCCCATTTGTTGATTTTTTCTCTGCAAAAACTATATATTGCTAATTTTGCAGAAGACTTGCCTGATACCTCAGCACTGTGAGAATGATAAATTCTTACAGGAACACCGGCTTTTTTAGCTGCCAAAAGATAAAAAGCCCTTAAAGGTGTTGTATAGTGAATATGTACTACGCTGTAATGATTATTTTTCAGAAATTTATATAATTCACGGCTTTCCTTTAAAATTTTAATCAAAGTATTTTTGGAGTGTACATGAATCGTAAATTTTTTTCCGCCAAGTTTTTTTATCTCGTCATCATAAAACTCTTTTTCATCACGCATTACCATAAAATCAAACTGTACCTTTTCCCTGTCTATGTTGCGGTACATATTCATGATAAATGATTCAATGCCGGCAGCTCTTAAAACAGTTGTCACATTTAAGACTCTTAACGGTTCTTTCATAAAAAACTCCTTAATCCATTTGTTTTATAAACAGACTCAATATATCTGTCACTCTGCGTTCCCAAAAACATTCTTTCGGGATGCTTTCTATAATATCTTGAACATGAACAGAATCATTTTGAATATCTGATAATGCTTTTCCGATATTTTCCACAAATGCATCGTCATTGGCTGAATACACATACGAAGATATATTTTCTGTTCCTGCTACGCTGGTTGTAACAACCATTTTTCCTGCCGCCAGATATTCATAAAGTTTCAAGGGATTCATGCTTGAAGTAAAATCATCTACTTTATGCGGAATGATGGAAATATCAAAATGCTTCATTGAATCCGGCAGTTTGCTGTAATGGATATCCCCTTTGAATGATATATTGGAATATTTTTTTTCAAGCTGTGCTATACGCTTTGCCTGTGAATAAATCGGTCCAAGAAATTCAAACTGTGCATTCGGATAACGGCACAGGCACTTTTCAACAAGGTCAAAATCCACTCTGTCCTGAATTTTTCCGATATATCCTATAACAGGTTTGTCATCGGGCTTTTCTTTTTTTACTGCCCGACTGAAATATTCCACATCAACACCGTTCGGAATCCAATGAACATTTTCATTGGAAGGAAATATATTTTTGAGTGCCTCGGACACCGTCAGAATCAAATCTGCATTTTTATCTGCAAATGCATAATTTTCCCGTATCAGAGTTTTATTGCTCATTTGAGGATGATAAAGCCAGTTATCAATGGCATCAAATACAAACAGCTTTTTATTGACTCCCTTTGCCGTACCTATTGCCATAGGATTTTGCAGCAGCAGTACACTGTCTTTCATATCCAGATATTCTATGGCATTATTGATTTCACGGATAACATTTTCATAGCCGAAAGCAGTAAACCACCACATTTTTTTCTGACAGGCAACTTTCAGAAAATCAGGAATATAGAAATCAATACACCATACTTTTCGACTCATTTTTGATAATTGTACATTGTTTTTGCAATATACGACATTATCTGACGGTGTTTTCCAGTCAGTCTTTTTTAAGATTTTTTCGGCTTTTGAAGTCGGTCTGTTGACAACAAGTATCTTTTCCACTGCATCATTTTTTTCAAAATGCTGACACAAATGAGCATCTCTTGTTCTGAAACCTTCAAATAACCATTTCTTGTAATCATGAAACGGAACCATAACTATGTTCATATAATGCACCCATCTTTAACTCTTTTAAAAATATCTCTTGTATATACTTTATCCTGCACGTCACTTAAAACATCATCAAGTCGCTGCTGATAAACCTGCATAGCCCATTTCCACAACTGCAATGACTATGTATTCTTTCATAAGAGGATCCCATTTTATAATATATTGAAACATTCAGCGTATCGCTGGCATATAAGCTGCCAACTGTAAGCGTTTTGAATACGCTGTTTTGCTTTTTTACCATATTTCGCAATTTCATCAGGAGATAAATTATCAGTTGTTTCTATCAGTAATGCTAAATTACCATCTGATTTATTCCAATAAACGGCTGAATCTTCTGCAACCTCTCTGTTAAAGCCCACATCAAGAAGTAAATTCAGATCTGTTGCCCCCAGAGCTTCCAGCAAGGAAGGATTTGTACCCCCGACTTCATGACCGTGAAAATATCCGTAAGCATTTTCACGAATTTTCATCAGGAGTTCCTGATTATAAACAGTTCCGACAAACTTGATTCTTTTATCCGACCTGAAATGCAGTTTATTTTCAAGCTCTTCCAAAAATTTATCATTCACATTGGTAATAATAGCAAAATCACGCTTGCTTTTGCTCTGCATAAATTCCTTTATCATAGTTTCATAGTTGTTTTCGGGAACAAATCTTCCCACAACCAGATAATAATTTTTAGCAGACAGTCCTTTGGACTTATACCAGTCCGATAAGGTTTTATCATCGTCGGCTAATTTACTTTTGCGTGTTTCGGCACCGTAGGCAATAAAAATTGTTTTCGGGTTTACACCTTTTATGCCCTTTCCGTCATAGCACTGGTGAATATATTTTTCTATGTTAACGGAGTCGCAAATCACAAGGTCACTGTATTTGACCATTTTCTGCTCCGATAACTTCCAGTATTTTCTGATTGGTCTGCTCCACTTTGCCCGTTTCCATTCGTGTCCGTCAGGATTAAGATATATTTTTCCGCCAAGCTTATGTATTTTTTTATAATACTTTGCTATCCACGGACCGATTCGGCAAGCCATAATATAAACAATCGGATTTTTAATATCATTTTCTTTGATATAACGACAACAGTAATCCAATGCTTTGGTATCGTATATAATCGCCTGTGCCGCACCGACATTCGGAAGCGGTATTTTAAAGCAATGTGCATTATGATATTCAAACTCATTTTCGGAAAGCTTTTTCACTCCGTCAAGTTTGGTTTCGTCCATACAGCCATCGCCATTGGCTTTGCAGGCGGCATGGTATTTGATTTTCGGATTGTTTTGATGGTACTCCGTCAGCTTATTGATAAATGTCTCATATCCACCATAAGCTCCAAGACTTTTTGCTCCTACCAAAAATACATGCTGTACTTTATCACTCATATCAAAAATCCCAACTTTATCTTTAAAATTTGAAAGTATCTTTAATACCTGACCATTTCTGGTCTTTGTCACTCAGATTAAGAGGTGTGCCGTCTGCAAGGGTATATCCCTTTGCATTGGAAGTTCCGTCATATTCACCCTTAACACCAAGTTTTGCCCAGTCGATGCCGATTTCGGGGTCATTCCATGCCAGACCGCCTTCATCATTGGCATGATAGAAGTCATCGCATTTATAACAAAATTCTGCTGTTTCACTCAACACAAGAAAACCGTGTGCAAAGCCACGGGGAATCAAAAACTGTTTTTTATTTTCTTCTGTCAGCTCAACACCGTACCATTTGCCATAGGTAGCACTGCCTGAACGCAAATCAACTGCTACGTCAAATACAGCCCCCTTAATGGCTCTGACAAGCTTTGTCTGAGGAAAATGTTTCTGGAAGTGCAGTCCACGCAAAACACCTTTTGTTGACATCGACTGATTATCCTGTACAAAAATAATGTCAATGCCGTTTTCTTTCATATCATTTTCGTTATATGTTTCCATGAAGTAACCTCTGTTATCTCCATGAACAGCGGGAGTAATAACGCAAAGTCCCTCAATACCGCCCACGTTTTTTTCAACTGTAATCTGTCCCATCAATATTCAATCTCCTTCAAATATCTTGAAAGTGCATCCTGCCATGTCGGAAGGAGTGCAAAACCATTTTCCGTCAGCTTTGATTTGTCCAAACGGCTGTTATGAGGTCTTTTTGCCTTGGAAAGTCCATATTCTTCGGTAGTGACAGGTACAACATTTGTTGTGTAGCCTGCCTGTCTGTAAATTTCTTTGGTGAAGTCATACCAGCTTATATAACCGCCCTCATTGGTTGCGTGATAATAGCCGTACTTTTCGCTTTCACACATATCAACAAGCAGTTTTGAAAGGTCATATGTATAAGTTGGTGTGCCTATTTGGTCGTTTACTACTCTTACAGTATCAAATTTTTTGCCTACTCTGAGCATGGTTTTGATAAAGTTGTTTCCGTTTTTGCCGAATACCCATGCAATTCTGACAATAAAATATTTTTCAAGTGTTTCACTGACAGCCAACTCACCTTTTAATTTGCTGTCACCATATACACATAACGGAGCATAATCTTTGCAGTCAGGTTTCCAAGGAATAACGCCTTCACCGTCAAATACATAATCCGTACTAATATAAATCATCTTGCAGTCAATTTCCTTACAAACTTCTGCAATATTTCTTGTGCCGTCTGCGTTTATTGCATAAACTTTGGATTTGTTTTCCTCATCTTCAGCAGCATCAACGGCTGTCCATGCGGCACAGTGCACCACTGAATCGGGCTTGATTTCTTTCAAGGCTTTATCGACAGCATTTTTATCTGTAATATCCAACTGAACATACTCTGCCTGAATATCGTCAACACCTGTATATTTTTCAGTAATATCACTTCCGACTGCATCATAACCTCTGCTTGCCAGTTCTTTGACAACATCATGTCCGAGCTGTCCGCATACTCCTGTTACAAATATCTTCATGTGTAAACTCCTTATCTGTTAGAGTACATTTTTTCGTAATAATTCTGATACTCGCCTGAAATGATTTCTTCCCACCATTCACGGTTTTCGAGATACCATTTGATAGTCTTTTTAATGCCGTCAGCGAATTTTGTTTCGGGAAGCCAGCCAAGTTCATTGTGAATTTTTGTCGGGTCGATAGCATAACGCATATCGTGTCCCTTTCTGTCGGTCACATATGTGATAAGACTCTCAGGCTTGTTAAGTTCCTTACAAATCAGCTTTACTATATCAATATTTCTCATTTCATTGTGACCGCCTACGTTGTATACTTCACCGACTCTGCCCTTG
>CACZZB010000045.1:22624-25924 GCA_902785555.1 uncultured Ruminococcus sp. | reverse complement strand
GAAAGATTGATTGGAAATGATGATTCCGAATTAGCCGGATGTTATGTAAAACTCAGGCTTGCAGGTATGAAGGTGAAAAAGAGTGATAAAAATCAGTAATTTATTTGCAGAAACGAAATCCAATGGACAAATATATCCTAAAAATGATAATAATATTCGTTCTTTGTATGATCATCAAAGAAAAGCTATGGCAAATCTTGATATTATCAATAGAAATGCTGCATACAGCACGCTGGTCGTACTCCCGACGGGTGGCGGAAAAACATATACCGTTGCTGTATGGTTACTTAAAAATGCCATTGACAGAAAGAAAAAAATATTATGGATCGCCCATAGAAAAACATTGTTGGATCAGGCAGCAAATACTTTTCAGGAATATGCTTATTCGGAAATGATACCTGACATATCTTATTTTCGTTATAGAATTATTTCAGGTTCATCTGAGCACGACAGAATGATTGATATTGATAAGAAAGATGATTTGCTTATTATGAGCAAGGATAGTGCAGGAAGAAATCTTCAGGCACTTGACAAATGGCTGAAAGGCGAAGATGAAATATATTTTATCATTGACGAGGCACATCATTCTACTGCAAAAACTTATCGTAAGATAATTGATTATGTAAAGAAAAAAGTAAAAAACGTAAAGCTGATAGGTCTGACAGCAACACCGTTTCGTACAGCTGAACATGAACAAGGATTGTTGGCTAAAATATATACAGACGGTGTAGAAAATGGCGTAGTAGTGCGTAATGATAAAGGAATTACCTATCAAATTTCTTTGAAAGAATTGATAAGCAGACAAATACTTTCACAGCCTGTTATCGAAAGTTACAATACAGATGAGGACTATGGGAGATTTATTGGTGCAAGAGAGCTTGAAAGAATACAAAGATTAGATATTCTTCCTGAAGATCTCGCTGATGAAATGGCAAAAAATGCTCCAAGAAACAAGTTTATTGTTGAACAGTATGCTGCCAACAAGAAAAAGTACGGACAAACGATTGTGTTTGCCGTAAATGTTCTTCATGCTATCTCTTTGTCAAAGATTTTCAATGAATACGGGATTAAAGCGGGTTATGTAGTATCGGATATAAGAGATGATATGACCGGTGTGAAAAGAAGTGATAAAGACAATGCTGCTGTCCTTGAGGGATACAGAGAAGGCAAAATACAGGTAATTGTAAATGTCAATATGCTTACGGAAGGTGTTGATCTTCCCAAAACACAGACTGTATTTTTAGCAAGACCGACTGTTTCTAAAATACTTATGACACAGATGATTGGCAGGGCATTGCGTGGAGAAAAGGCAGGCGGAACTAAAAAAGCCTATATTGTTTCCTTTGTCGATAACGGTCTTGACAGAATCGCATGGTCAAATCCAGAAACGATTTTTGAGGGAAATAACGATTTTGCTGATACTGGGATTGAATATGAAAAAAGAGATATTCGTCTGATAGCAATTTCAAAGATAGAGGAATTTGCAAAAATGCTGAATGACACGGTTGATACCGAGAAGTTCGAGAAAGTGGAGTTTACAAAGCGAATACCGATAGGAATGTATGCGTTTACATATCTTGAAGAAAACGGACTTGATATTTCATATCAGGTAATGGTTTATGACAGTACACAGAAAGCATATCAGCAGCTTATGAAAGCATTGCCCGATTTGTTTGAAATATACGGAAATGGAGAAGAATATCTTTCAGAGGAAAAGCTGTTCGAAATGGAAGAACAATGCAGAAATACATTTTTTACCGGTGAGATGATACCGCCTTATGATAAAAAAGATGTTGTGAATATACTGAAATATTATGCTCAATATGAAAATGTTCCTATATTTTATACATTTGACGATGTGGATAAAAATAAGATAGATGTTTGTGTTATTGCAAAGCATATTGTAGCCAAGAATATGAATATAATCGAGCAAAACAGGTATATTGAACAGCTTTGGAATGACGGAGATGACAATATTTTAAGACTGTTTTTTGGCAGAAAGAAATATTTTTATAATCAAATTAACATAGAAATTCTTCGGCTTACTAATCCTGGGATGTTGGATGAAGATAATGTCGTTTACGGAAAAAGACAGCTTGAAAAAATGTCGTTATATGAAATAGGACAGATTACTCCCGACTATGAGAAAGAACTGCGAGAAAAGACATTTCAAAAGGCTCTTACAGAAAATGAAATGTATATATGTGCTTGTTGTGGTAAAAAATACAGTAACCGTCTGCAATTACAAGTTGACCATATTATTCCGTTAAATCGTGGTGGTAAAACGACACTTGAGAATTTACAGATATTGTGCCGTTCTTGTAATGGTAAAAAAGGTGATAAACTGTGAGGAATGATTTTTTCTATACTCCGTATGAACTCGCACTTATCATTTTACATCATAGTATGGATGTTGTAAGTTATATGAATCTTTTGTCAAGTATTTGTCACAATGAAGATGACTTTATTCCTATCGAGTATCGTCTTAATCACAAAAGATTTATTCTTCATACAATGGATAATTTACATTCCCTTTGTCAGATTGAATATGATTCTGACGAGGAAAATGTTATCAAAAATGATATGGAAACATTTGGATTGAGTAATAACTATGAATATACAGACTCAGCTAAGACGATTTATAATATTACTTTTAAGGAACTTAGATTAAGGATATTGTATATTAATAAGAATGGTTATGCGAGAATGAAACTTCGTACCCTGCTGTCTTCACTTGGCTATAAAAGACGGTCGAAAGCAATAATAGACTATATAAATTCCTGTCTGTCGTTTTATCATATTTCAACCTTTTTGAAAGACAATGTTCCATGTGATATTACAGAAATCGGATTGGATGAAATGATTGTATTCAGAGTGAAAAACTAAAAAATTTTAAAGGAGAGAACAATTATGCTCAATGCAGAAATGGCACTTGCCAAATTGAAACAGGGAAATGAAATATATCTGAAAGATAAAAATAACGGTGATATATCCCTTTTGAAAAGACAGGATACTTTCCAGAACGGTCAGCATCCCTATGCGATTATTATTTCATGCTCGGATTCAAGGGTGATACCTGAAAGTATTTTCAATGCAGGGATAGGGGATTTATTTGTCATCAGAGTTGCCGGAAATGTCATGGATGACCATCAGCTTGGTTCGGTGGAGTATGCTGCACATCACTTGGGTGTGAAGCTGATAGTTGTACTCGGACATAATCACTGCGGGGCAGTTGATGCTGCTGTTAATCACAATCCTGATGGGTATATCAAGTTTATCACTGACGAGATAAAGAAAGCT
>CACZZB010000045.1:0-22612 GCA_902785555.1 uncultured Ruminococcus sp. | reverse complement strand
GAAATTATTGAAAACAGCTTTGAGATACATCAGGAAGAAGAACATGGTTTGAAAGTGGTTGGTGCAGTTTATCATATCGAAAACGGCAAAGTTGACTTCAATATATAAAAACAGGTGAGCAATATGAAGATTATACTTTTTCCGTCAGATTATTTTGATATAAATAAAGTTGATGAAAGTTTTAAAAATGAATATGAGGCTGTATTGAGTAACGGAAATTTTGAAATACTGTTGTTTTCCTATGATGAATGGATAGCCGAAGGAAAGCTGAAATTAAATTACAAGGTTGATACTATGACAGATACGATTTACAGGGGATGGATGATGAAACCTGAAATTTATAAAGATTTCTACTGTGAACTTCAAAAGAAAAACATTCAGCTTATGACAGCACCAAATGAGTATGAAAAATTTCATTATTTTCCGAATATATATCCTGAATTGGAGGAAAATACCGCAATCCTGAATTGGAGGAAAATACCGCAAAAATGCTTGTCTATGATGATGTAAGCAAAGTTGATTTGAAAGAAATAAAAAATACTTTCAGTCAATTTATTATCAAAGACTATGTGAAATCTGTGAAAGGAACAGATTTTCCGAAATATATCAGCAGTGATATAGATGAAGATGGATTTAACAGGCTTATCAAAAAATTCTTGAATTACAGAGGAAAATTATATACAGGTGGAATTTGCATAAAAGAATATCTTGATTTGAAACTGCATGGCAATAAAACAAATGAATACAGAGTGTTTTATATGAATAATCAGATTGCAACAGTAAGCAGGAATTCGGGACAGCCCTGCTATACATCAGAACCGCCAAAAGAATTTATCGAAAAATACAGAAATTTGCCGAGTCCGTTTTATACCGTCGATTATGCGGAACTTTCAGACGGTACATGGAAAATCATAGAAGCAGGTGACGGGCAGGTATCGGGACTTTCCGACAATCAGGATATACATAACTTTTACAGACTTATAAGTGTGATTTTTGAAAGGTAAAAGGTGTGGGTTATGAAAGTGTTTATACAGTCATCAAAAAATATTTGCCATGCAATTATAACTTTTTCAATGCCTATCAAGGATTTGGATTTTATGAAATGGGATTTGAAACAGTATTTTTCCATACATACGAAGAACTTAAAACCGGCAATAAAGAAGATGTTGTTGTGGGATATGTTGATACAGTAAGAAACAGATTGTATGATTTTGGAATCACTACTCCAGAAATGGATTATCCGAAAGAATTATATCCGTTTTTAAAAAGAAAAATATGGACATCAAATATCAATACAATCAATTCAAGGCCTGAATTATGGCCTGTTTTTGTAAAACCGATAGAAGACAAAAAATTTACAGGAATTGTTGTCAGAAGTCCCAAAGACCTTATAGGATGTGGTGACAGTACGGAAGATACGAAAGTGTTATGCAGTGAAGTTATCAATTTGCTTGCTGAATGGAGGGTGTTTGTCCGTTATGGGAAAATTCTTGGTGTGAGATTTTATCGTGGAGATTGGCATTATCATTTTGACGGTTCGGTTATTGATGAAGCAGTTGCAAAATTTTCATCTGCACCGTCTGGCTATGCCATTGATTTTGGAGTTACAGACAAGGGTGAAACGGTTTTGATAGAAGTCAATGACGGCTATGCACTTGGCTGTTATGGTCTGCTTTACATTGATTATGCAAAGCTGTTATCTGCAAGGTGGGCTGAATTGACTGAAACGGTTGATGAATGTGATTTTTGAAAGAGTGAATTGATTGATGAATGAAGTATGTAATAAGGAGGTGAAATCTCGCTATGTTGTTCGTTCAAAATATTATTTTGCGTTATCAGAAAGATGTACGCTATGCGAATTATGCCAATCAAAGAAGAAGTATTCGTTTTTGGGAGTTGCCGACAGCGGATTTAGAGGAAAACGAAGTATTTGTAAACAGAGTATGTCTTGGACAAAGTACCTTGAATAAAATTTTTTACGGACAGGACGCAAAAAATATCTACTGCTATCGGAATGTAACAAAATCCTATGGAGCGGAAGTATTTTATAATGGGCGTTTTATCAATAATTCACCATTTTCGGGAAGATTGGCTGTTGTAAAGGATGATGACAGTTATCAAATAAAATACTGTGGAAAGCATGATTTAGGTTTTTACAGCACTAAAATGACTATCGGAAAAGACGAATACGGCAGAGTTACTTTTAATGAAAGGGGTACTTATGAGTATTCGGGCATTTGGTATTATGAACTGAATATATATAATTTTGTAAATGCCGATTACTCAAAGTATAGTTCAAAGATGTTTTTTAAGAAAGAGCCTGATTATGAATTTGAGGATATGCGGAAGTTACGCTATAATGGCTGACAGATATTTTTGTGAAAGAAAGATTTGAAATGAATAAAGAAGATAAGCGAATATTTACGCTGAGTGAAGAAAAGCCTGTAAAGGCTGTTGTAAAAATGGGTGTGCCGCTGATTGCAGGAATGTTTATCATGGTGCTTTACAATTTGGTGGATACATATTTTATAGGATTGATGCACGATGATTATCAATTAGCGGCTGTCAATCTTGCCTATCCTGTTATGATGATAACGATAGCTGTTTCCAATATGATAGGAACAGGCTCGTCATCTCTTATTGCAAGAAGTCTTGGTGCAGATGACAGGCAAAAAGCCGACCATACATTGACAATTGGCTTTATGCTTACAGTCATTAACAGTATGATTGTGGCGGCAGTCGGATTGATTTTTCTGCAATCCATTGTGCAGGGACTCGGTGCAAAGGACAATACTACTATTTATACAGAGCAGTATGTCAGAATTATTCTGCTTGGCAGTCTGTTTACAATGGGGAATTATACATTCGGGCAGTTTCTGAGAAGTGAGGGTTCTGTAAAATATTCCATTGTGGGAATGATAGTCGGCACAATAGTGAATATCATACTTGACCCGATTTTTATATTTACGCTGAATTTGCAGATACAGGGAGCGGCTATTGCCACTATTATCGGAAATGGCTGCGGAATGGCAGCAGCATTGATGTTTTATATCAAAGAAAAAACACTTTTAAAGCCGGCATTGAAATATATCAAGCCAACGGCTGAAATTCTGAAAGAGATATTTTGGGTAGGTGTTCCGGCATCTCTGGAAACACTTCTGACATCAGCGGCTTATATCGTGAACAATAATTTTGCTGTGGGTTACGGTGAACTGACGGTTGCAGCAATGGGAATCGCTCAGAAAGTATTGTCACTCGGAAGCTATATTTATCAGGGATTTGCCGCAGGTACTCAGCCTATCATGGGATATAACTATGGTGCAAAAAACTATGAAAAAATGATGAAAGTTATGAAATCGGGTGTTATAGTTGTCAGCGGAACGGAATTGGTCTTGATGGGGTTATACGGGATTTTTGCACCGATTCTGATAGGCATATTCACGGAATCGGCAGAGGTTATTTCTATTGGCACAATGGTATTGAGGACGTTAATGTTTATACTGCCGTTTGTGGGAGCAATTTCAATGTGCCGGATGTCATTTCAGGCAATGGGAAAACCGCAGTATGCTTTCGGCATAACGCTTGTACGGCAGTTGATATTATATGTGCCGCTGTTATTGATTTTGAATTATATATTCGGTTTAGGCGGAATGCTTTGGGCACAGCCCGTCACGGAAATGATTATGATGGTATCATCAATACTTCTTCTTTATGGAGTTATCCGTAGAGAAAGCAGATGAAAATGAAAGAACTGACAGATTTTTTGATACTGTCAGTTCTTTTTATTTTTAAAAATATTTTTGCAGAAACAGACCTTTTTGAAAAACACTTACGTTTATATAAGTGAAAGCGACAAAACAGAAAAAATATTAAAAATTGAGAGGGAGATTTATTATGAAAAAGAGTGTAAGAAAGATGACAATCGTTTCGGTGATTTCAGCAGTGGCAGCATTTGCAGTACTCGGCACAACAGCAGCCGCAACAGGTACATTGAATCCAATGTTCGGTCAGATGATGGCAGAGGAAATTTCCAACGGTACATATGCAGGCGGTAATATTACAGTAAACAGTGATACTCTTAATGTGAATTTTGAAGGTGTCGGCGGAGATGAACATAATGTCGTTGCAACTATGACGATAACCAAAAAAGATGGTACGGCATTTGCAGAGGGTACAGACAAATTATTGTATGCAGGCGATAAAGTGAAGTATGATTTTGAGGAAGATATGAATGTCACGGTATCACGCCCTTTGATTGATCAGATTACAAACAGTGATTACTGCGATACAAATGGTTTTGTTGATTACACGTTTGAAGATGACTATACGCTGAAAGTAACTGTCACATATTCTGATGATGACCGCAATCTTATCGGTGAAACGATGAATATCAAGGGTGACGGTCTTTATCTGTTCACAGTGGATAAAGTGATGTACACATCAGCAGAATGGAAAGCTCACATGGAAGATGAAAATGATCCTTTCTGGAATGACGGTCTTACGATATGGGAAAAGGCTGAAAAAGAGTACGGTGATTTGGCTGAAAATCAGGCAGCTATGCTTGACTTTGATAACTCAGACGGCGGCTTTGGAAATGTTGTAATAGCAAGCTGGGAGAAAATTGACCTGAATTATGACCTGTCTGTAAAGCTCAACTACAAAAAATAATAATTGGATTAAAAAATTGTGGGAGTGAGAGGCTTATGGCTTCTCACTACTGATTTTTGTGCGATAATATAAATTAAAAAATATTTAATGATGTTGCAAATTATAATATTTTGTTTTGAGATTATAAATTGGTTTTAATAAATAAAGGTGATATATAATGTTGATAGATTTTATTAAAAAGATTATACAAAAACTCTTTTTTAAATCCAAGAAGAATAAGAATGAAATTGATTGTGAATCATCAAGACGATATCAAAGTATTGATGACAGGAAAATTGATAATGCTTTAAATACAGAGTTTCAGACAGAAAACGGTTCTGAAACAGATGAAAAGAATACGGAGAATATTGTTGATACGGTAATTGCGGAAGTTCAGACTGAAAGAGAAAATGCTGATAAAGAAGTTTCTGAAATTGAAGAAGAAAATATTTTGGATAACGTAGTTTATACAGTAGTTGAGGAAGTTCAGACTGAAAAAGAAAATGTTGATAAAGAAGTTTTTGAAATTGAAGAAGAAAATATTTTGTATAGCGTAGTTGATACGGTAGTTACAGAAGTTCAGGCTGAAAAAGAAAATACTGATGAAGAAATTTCTGAACTTGAAGAAGAAAATATTTTGGATAGTGTAGTTGATACGGTAGTTGAGGAAGTTCAGACTGAAAAAAATGCTGATGAAGAAATTTCTGAAATTGAAGAAGAAACTATCTTGGATAGCGTAGTTGATACGGTAGTTGAGGAAGTTCGGGCTGAAAAAGAAAATGCTGAAATTAAAGAAGAAAACAATGATATTATCAATGAAAAATTTTTGCGTGACGAAGAAGAACGTATCAGAAAGAAAATTTTGTTGGAACAAACGAATGTAAATATAAAAAATACTGTAACTGATAAGCCAAAGCAGTATAAAAAAGAATCTGAACGGAAAACTGATAAGATAGTCTTATCTGATAAAAAGATTGATGAGAAAGATAAAAAATTGAAAAAATGGAAAAGAAGTATTTATGATATAGATTTTTCAAGTGATAAATTAATGGAATATATTATTGACCAGATGAAGGATTTAAGAGATAAGTACTATAATAATTACCCTTTGGGATTTGTAAAACTTGGAACGGAACAGTATATAGAGTTGAAAAAAAGATGTAAAAGTTATGTCGTGAATCCGCCGGAAAGTTTTACTCCATATTGTTGCATTGTTATGAGCTTGACTATGATACACTTTGTAATAAAAGAAAAAAAGACGGATAATTTTTGGAATGACTTTTTTACTTCATTTGGTGTGGAATATAGTCCGACAAAGAGGGACAGCTTTTGCAAAGCATTTTTATATCTTTGTATAAATGAGGATTTTTATTTTGATTACTTCAATGGAAAACGCAGATATGTTGAAACGATAAAAATTCATGCTGTAATAAGTGAGCATACAATTACAAATGTATTTGATGCAATCAGCTCTTATTATTCTGAAGTAATGAATGAAATTTATAATGACGATACAATAGAAGATTATACAAACGATTTTCTTGATATTATGAAAGGTTCGGCTGACACTGAAATTTATAATATTCCGTCCGCTTTTAAAGCAGCCTGCAAGGTTTTTGAAAATGTCATGTTTGATTGTATTTCCAATACGCTGTATAATATGAATTCAAAAAATTACAGAAGAAGTGTTTTCAAAAAGACACCCACTGCATTTTATTCTCATTACATGAATTGGACGATTATTTGTGAAAGCCGCAGGAGAAAACAAAAGAAAATTCAGGATGTAAATATTTCTGTCGGTGAAAGCATAAGGCACTATACAAAGGCTGAATTTTCTCTTGGAAATGATTTGGAACTTCTGATACATATTCCCAAAATTGAAATACCCGAAAATATGATACAGGAAGAAATATTTTTAAAGTTTTATAATAATGGCTCTGAAATATATGAATTAAGAAAGAATATGAATGTTTCGGGTATGTTCCGTTTTTATACAGATGAAACTGAAAAAGTTTTGCCCTGTCTTTATAAAAATCTGAGTTACAGGATAACAGCAGGGAATTTTATCATTTACGATTCGTTAAAAATGATGTACAGAGATTTTATTGTATTTGATAACAGCTTTGATGAATATACTTCAAAAAAGACACCCGAAGATAATTTCTTTCTGCTGACAGACAAGATTGATGATGTATCGTTGGATTGTTACAGCGAGATAAAGAGAAATGACAATTTAAAAATTTATGCTTTGAGTGCAGAAAATGATTCGGAATTATATGTCAATTCATCACCTGTATTCAGGACATCAGGAGATGAAAATGTTGTTATCGGACTTCGTGGAGGAAAACATATCAGAGGAACAAAAATTATTACAGACGGAAATGTTTATAATGTATGGAGTATCTTGCCAGATATAATTCTTTCTTTTGAAAAAATGGAACTGCTTGATGAATATACTTTTGAGTTGTCAGGAATAAAGCAGGGCAAACTTCTTGAATTTTTGGACGAGAATAGCTGTATCAATTTGGGAAAGTTGATTGAAACACAAGATGAATTGCATATCATTATAAAAAATAAATCCGGAAAAATCATATGGGATTATGCTGTTGTATTTGTTCCCGGATATGTATGCAAATTTGATAAGGAATTTTATTATAAAGAAAAATATGCGGAATTGCTTGATATTTCAGCAGACAATCTCGATTTCAGTGAAAATGATTTTCCTGTTATGTGTGAAACCGAAAGTGATTATATATACATTGATGCAGATAAAAACGGTGAAAAGGTCAAAATTCAGTTAAGTATCCCTTTGATAAGCTGGGGTATTGGGGATAGTATAGGCAGTAAAGGGGATGTATATATTCTTGGTTCGGAATTGCCTGATAATGCTATGTTAAAAGTTAAAGCACCGTTTGAGTATAAAATAATAGCAGCAAATCAAAACGGCATGAAATTTTTGAAGACAAAGCATGGAAAAGCAGATATATCTGTTTTGAAAACATCAAATGCCGATTACACATCGGTAGGCATTATGTGTGGTAAAATACAGGTAAAGCTGTTTGAAGTGATACATAAGGCCTGTATCAGAGAATTTTATATCAATACATTTGAACAGGGAAAGCAGTTGGAAATAAGCTATCAATTATTCGGACAAGCTGAAGTAATTATAACGGCTATTCCATACGGTGAAGAAGATGGAACAGAAATATTTCATTCCGATAAATCGGAAAATTGTATGATACCATTGGAACTGCCAAGCGGAAGATACAGTATTACAGTAGAATTGGAAGAAAGTGATGAATTCGGATTTGAAACGCAAAGAAAATTGGCGGAAAACAGGGAAATATTTATCGGAGATGAATTTGAAACTTTCTGTCAAAGCGTTTCGGAATTGAAAATCGAAAAATGTTTGACTGATAAAATTTTGCCTGTACGCAATTTCTATTTGAAGAATATCCGTAAAGTTGTGGATGAATATTTATATACGGGAATTGCCTATTTCTATGCAGTAAGCAAATATAACGGAGAAAGTTATCAGCAGGAATTTAAACAGGCAAATCCTGTTATAGTAAGAGTTTTGGAAGTATCGGATACGGAATATAAAGTTCTGATTACCGATAGCGAGTATGATGGTTTTATTTATAATAAACTCAGTCAGTATCTTGTATATGATGATAAAGGTATCAAGGATAAAAATTTGTTTGATGTACCGGATATATATGTTATAAATAAGAGTCAAAGGAGTTTTGAAAAATGAGTTTTGATCCCGTGACAGGTTCTAATAAGATTCGTGACGACTATATAGGTTATCTTCAAACCACATTTTTTATCAATGATAAGGAATATATGAGTAAGTTTGCAAATCAGTTAAAAAGCGATGGTCTGTTATCAAAAGGTCCATATATTGATGTGACGGATTCGTTTGAAACAGGCAAATCA
The DNA here is from genome assembly GCA_902785555.1 of uncultured Ruminococcus sp. GTDB lineage: Bacteria > Bacillota > Clostridia > Oscillospirales > Acutalibacteraceae > UBA1213. The sequence continues at coordinate 14,026 of CACZZB010000045.1, read as the reverse complement.
ATGTCTGAGCTGATTGAAGAAAATATTGCTTCAAAAGATTTTTACAGTCTTGATTCTGAAAACTTTCCGATGAAACGCAGTCTGTACAGTCATCAGGAAACGGCATTCCGTCATATTGTAAATGATAATAATGCTGTTATAACCACCGGTACAGGCTCGGGTAAAACAGAATCTTTTTTGCTTCCTGTTATAAACTATTTAATGCGTGAAAAAGAAGAAAATCATTTGACAGACGGTGTAAGAGCATTGATTATTTATCCGATGAATGCCCTTGCCAATGACCAAATGAAAAGATTACGAAGTCTTTTGGAAAATTATCCTTATATCACATTTGGAACGTATACAGGTGAAACAGAGGAAACACAAAAAAAGGCATATGAAAAATACCGCAGGCAATTCCATTCCGAGCCTTTGCCCAACGAAAGAATATCAAGAGAGGAAATCAAAAAAGCCCCGCCGCATATTTTAATTACAAACTATGCCATGCTGGAATATCTTATGCTCAGACCAGCTGATAATTCTCTTTTTTCAGGCGATTACGGTAAAAATTGGAAGTGTATTATTTTGGACGAAGCACATACTTATTCGGGAGCAACGGGAATAGAAGTTTCTATGCTTTTGAAAAGACTGAAAGCAAGGCTTTCTACTCAAAATAAAATCAGATATATTTTAACAAGTGCTACATTGGGTTCATCAGAAAAAGATGATCCAGATATATTGAATTTTGTCAAAACATTATGTTCGGATAATGATTTCGACAAAGAAAGTATTATCAGAGCTAAAAGAATTAAAATCGAGCCGTCTGAAAAAGTATATTCCTATCCGCCTCATATTTACAGTGAATTGGCTGATATTCTGGAAAAAGGCGGTGACGCAGATGATGTTTATAAAAAGCTGAAAGAATATACATACATTGATTTCAATGAAAAAATTTCAGTTATGCTGTTTGAATTTCTGATAACAGACAAGCGTTATTATGCCATTAAAAATGAATTGAAAGATGACACGTTGACGATAGGTGAATTGTCGTACAGATTGTGCCTTTATGAAAAAGTGATAACAGATTTTATATTTGTTGCAAGCAAGGCAAGAAAAAATGGCTGTGAGTTGTTTGACGGAAGGTATCATTATTTTTTAAAGGCACTTGCGGGGGCATATATATCGCTGTCACCTTTTAAAGAGGTTTTTTTGGAGCCTTATCACCAAAAAGACGGACACCCTGTATATAGTTTTTCGGTATGCAGGTCATGCGGTCAGATTTACATTTCAGGAAAAATGGATTTTGATGATACGAGAAAGATAAGTGTTCTGCGTTCCAAAATGAAAGACAATGAAACAGCGGATAAATTTGTTTTGACAGATGAATTTTTATCAGATGATGAAATGAAAAATTATAAACTGTGTTCCAAATGCGGAGCAATAACCGCTGCGAATTCTGTAAAAGAGCAGTTTTGTGACTGCGGAGAAAAATATGTCAATTACGTAACGGAAACGAGTGCCTCAAAGCCGATAAAAAGATGTATGTGCTGCGATTATGTAAATAATGTAAATGGTATATTAAGGGATTTCTATGTCGGTCAGGATGCTGCGACCGGTGTTGCAGCGACTTCTTTATACAACGTGATACCGTCATCAGTAAAGGAAATACCAAAAAATACATCTGCAATAGATGATGAATTTAATTTCGGTTTTGATGAAATTGAGGAAGAACAGGAAAAAGAAATAACTAAAAAGCTGACAAAACAATATCTTGTATTTTCTGATAGTCGTCAGCAGGCGGCTTATTTTGCCTCTTACTTTGACGGAACGTATCATAATATTTTACGAAGAAGATTATTGATAAATGTTTTGAAAAATAATTCGGAGAGATATAGAAACGGTGTTTCGATAAAGAGATTGTGTGATGATCTTTTTGCAGAGTTTGATAAATACAGGATATTCGATGAAGAGGACAGAGAAAAAGAGGCTGTAAAAACTGTATTATATGAGTTGCTGAATAAAGACAGGAATTCATTGGAGGGAATGGGGCTTCTTTGGTTTGAATATGACTATATGGGAAAAGAGCTTGCAGTTTTCAGAAATGGCGAAACAAAAGCTGTTATTAATGTACTTGCAGACAGTTTCAGAAATGAACAAAGTATATATTATGACGGGCTTTACAGATTGACACCGTATGATAAAGAGTTTTTTCAGTATGGAAATTATGTAAAAGGCTTTGCAGCCGATCCTTTAGCGAAAGATGAATATCATTTGTGTTGGGCAGAAAATAAAAGGCTCAATTCCAGAACAAGCTATTTGAAAAGACTGAGCAAAAAAATTGGTGATGAATGGAATACCGAAAAGACAAATAAATTTTTATTGCTTGTATGGCAGAAGATATTCAAAAATCATCTTGTGACAGAGGATAATGCAGGTTATAGTATGGATGTATCAGCTTTTAAAGTACATAGTATTTTTTCCGAAAATAAAAAAAGATTTCAGTGTGAACGCTGCGGAAGAATAACAGTACACAATGCAGACGGTGCATGCCCTACTTACAGATGTGAAGGAAAATTGACTGAATTTGATGATTCGATATATCAGCAAAACCATTATTATAAGTTGTATAATAATCTTGATATATATGACTTGAAGATAAAGGAACATACCGCTCAGTTAAGCGTTGACAGGGCTAAAGAATATCAGGAAGAATTCATTAATAAAAATATCAATATTTTAAGCTGTTCAACAACATTTGAAATGGGTGTTGATGTTGGTGATCTTGAAACGGTCATGTTAAGAAATATGCCGCCTACACCGGCAAATTATATTCAGCGTGTGGGACGTGCAGGAAGAAGAACTGACAGTGCAGCCTTTGCATTGACCTTTTGCAGAACATCTTCTCACGACAGCAATTATTTCAACCGTCCGAAAGATATGATAAAAGGGCAGATACAGCCGCCGTATTTTAAAACCGTCAACGAAAAAATAGTAAGAAGACATACCTATGCAGTCTGCATGGCAGAGTTTTTCAGACGTTTTCCTGAAAGCTTTGATAATGCGGAAACACTCATGCTGACGGATTATTACGGCACTTTGAAAGCGTTTATTTCTATGAAAGAGCCGTATTTGATAAATATAATAAAGCGTTCTATTCCGATTGAATTGCATTATAAGATAACAGATTGGCTTGACAGATTTATATCTGATGACGGTGAGCTGAATACAGCATACAGTACATTGACAAAGGATATACATGACCTTGAAGAAGCATATGAAACTGCAAGAAAAGAATTGGAAAAATCAAATAAAAAGAATTATGCGATGATAGGGATACAGGGGGAGATAAGGGCTTTAAAGCAGGAAAAAATCATTTCATTTCTTTCAAGATTCAATATTATTCCAAAATACGGATTTCCTGTTGACAGCGTGGAACTCAGTACAAAATTGAGTCAGCAAAATAAATGGAAACGGAATGATTCTCTAAGGCTTCAGAGAGATATGAAAATAGCTGTCGGAGAATATGCTCCCGATTCACAGATCATTGCAGATGGTATGATGTACACAAGCCGTTATATTGCCAAGCCTGCAAGCAATGATCAGGACTGGAAAATATATAGCTATGGGAAATGCAGTAATCCTCTTTGTGAAAATATCAATATAAAAATATATTCATTTGATGAAGATAAAGAAATAGGGCAATGTTCTTTTTGCGGAAGTAATGTAAAGAGAATGGGAGAATTCATTGTTCCTGAGGCAGGATTTATTGCCGACAGTAAAGTTGAAAAGGCTTATACAAAAAAGCCGAAACTGAATTATCATGGTGAGATACATTACATAGGTGACAGAAGTTCTGCTGAAAACTGTATCAAAAAACAGCATATCATCAACGGAAAAATGATAGAATTGGTATCTTCGGTGAATGATGAACTTCTGGTAATGAGCAGAACAAATTTTTATGTATGTCCGTTCTGCGGATTTGCGAAAAAGGAACTAAATCCTCATGCGATGAAAATAACGAAAGCACCAAGTCATAATGCAGTTTACGGAAGAAAATGCAGTTCAAAAAATATGCAGTTGTTTGCATTGGGACATACATTCAGAACAGATGTTGTAAGACTGGATTTCACTGCTCAACTGGATATAGAGGGAGAACTGTCCGTTTTATATACGCTGTTGGAAGGTATAAGCCGTACATTGAAGATAGAGAGAACAGATATTGACGGATGCGTTCAAAGAATAAAAACAGAAAATGGTTATGCTGAATCATTCGTTATTTTTGATAATGTACCGGGCGGAGCAGGTCATGTTTCAAGAATGGTGAACCTTAAAGCAGAGGAATTGCAGCAGCTTTTAAGAAGTGCCTATGATGTTGTGAATAAGTGTACTTGCGGCGGTGAAAGTGAAGATACTGCTTGTTACAGTTGTCTGTGGAATTACTCCAATCAGAATTATCACAATAGTTTAACAAGGCGTTCCGCAAAAACATTTTTAAGAAAGTATATTTAAATTGCAGGTGAAAATGAATGTTTGGTGAATATGATGAAGAAATTGAAAAGTTCCTTGATGATGAGGCGGAAAATTATATTCCGCTGGAAGAAAAGCTGCTTGAACGTGGCATTGATTTTGAAACCGCAGTGACAGCGGCTGATAAATTTTGCAGGAAATTTAATGATATGCTTGCTATGAGGGGAATAGCCAAAAATAATATCAGTCAGGTTTGTGCGGATATTGCGGAGTTGTTAAAGCATGATACAAGAAATGAAGTGGAATTTCTTTATACAGCAATGCTGAGTGAAGCGTTCCTTCTTTTTGGTGAAATTGAGGATAATGAGCAAAAAGTAGAATTATGGCTGGAACAGTCCGAAAAAATGTATTATCTGCATACATTATTCTTTTGGGAAAGATGCAATTATCAGAAAATCAAAGATATATTAAAGTCATTTAAAGCCAATACATTTGGTGAAGTTGACTTGGAGGAACATAGAATTCTTTATGATACATTGATGCAGTATGATATATTTGAAGAAAGTTATGTTCTGGAGGAGAATATCGGAGAACTTATCCGACAGGTCAATGCAAATAACCGTCTGAAACAGATCAAGCCGTATATTTATACTGCTGTATTGAGCCGTAAAACGAAGAAAATGACAGACCAGAAAGGTTTTATTCCGAATATCAAAAGCATATTCAAACCTATGATATACAAAACCGAAAAGGACAACGGAAAAAATTTTGACCGCTATCAAACGTATCTTGAACTTTATGACCATATGAAAAGAGTATATAATGGGGAATATGACAAAAATCTTACGGATTACTGCTTTACACATTTTTCAAATTTAAGTGAGTGGTTTTATGATAACTGTAAGCCTGATGACAATATTCCAATGCCGTTCAAGTATATTATCAATGAGATAATATCATTTGAGTATTCCGAAACAGACAGGGAAATTTTGCTCAATGCCTCTGAACATTTTATGACATCATTTTAAAAAGTCAAGCCAAAACAGTTCCGAATTAAAAAATAATTTCGGGAATTGTTTTGGCTTTTTTAAATTTCCTGAAAATGCTATGATTATTTCGGGAGATGATATACATGACCATGAACGGAAAAAAGCTGAGGTCTGTCAGTGATTTAAAGAGAAACTTTGCGATAGATGAACTCATAGACAGCTATTACAGCGGAGAACTGGAGTATTTTCTGAAAGAAACAGGGAATTTGGATATGGTCAGAAAAATCAGAAATATTCCTAAAAATAATGCTTTTCTTTTGATAAGGCTGTATGAGATATTGGGAATTAAACCCGAACTTTCGGAGGAAGAAGTCAGGGCTTCTGCTGTATGAGATGAATTATTTTTTCGACTATCTCGGCAATTTCAACGGCTTCCTGTTCGGAAAGTTCGAGCATGGCATTTTTGATGCGGTCAAGGGCTTGTGTATTGGTGGGTTTTATCTCGGCGGAAATATCGAGCAATTCCGATAAAGGCACTTTCAAGCCTTGTGAGATTTTGAAAAGGGTGTCAACGGTGGGACAGCGTTCACCACGTTCGACTCTGCCGAAATATGCAGGGTGTATTTCAGCGGCAAGTGCAAGGGTTTCCTGACTCATATTTCTTTGTATTCTGAAACGCTGTATTCTTTTTCCGATAAGCTTGGAAATATCTTCACGTTTGATGTCCATAACTGCAATATCCTTTCATTGATATACTTATTATTATTTAAAGGTTTTTTGCAGTTTATTACAACGACTTATAGAACATAAAAAATATGTCCTATATATTGACAAAACAATTTAAGATGTGCTATAATATTTGTGAAAAAAATCAAGTCTATGTTTAAAATGATTCATATTATAGTAAAGAAGTTTTATTAAAATTTTATAATTGGAGGTTTTTGTTATGGCAAATGAACATTGCGAGGATTGTTTGTTTATGGGGGAAAGTTACAGATGGCAGGAAGGAAACTACTGTAACAAAAGACAGTGCCGTGTAGATCCCGAAGGTTCAGCCTGTTCAAGTTTTCTTGAAAGTTCGCATGATTGCTGTTATGATTGTGAAAACGGTAGGGACAGAGGAATCACTTTCTGGTGCTCCGCACACAAGAAAACAATTGCCAATCCGCACGCTTTTTACTGTTATAGTTTTCGTTATTAAATGATTGGAGGTTTTTTATTATGTCAGATGAACGTTGTGAAGATTGTTTGTACTATGGTCAGAAATTTAAGTGGCAGGATGATGATTACTGTAATAAAAAACAGTGCCATGTAGACGGTGATAACCGTGCCTGCTCAAGTTTTTTGGACGATTCGCATGACTGCTGTTATGACTGTGATAACGGCAAGGACAGAGCACTTACTTTTTGGTGTTCTGCACTGAAAAAGACGATTGACAATCCCGGAAGCTATTACTGTTATCATTTCAGGGACTGAGGTGAAATATCATGGGACTTTTCAGCAAGGCGAAAGATAATTACGACAAAAGAAAAGATATTGCCGAATTCAATTACCGTACCCGTGAATATATCAGTGAGGGTGAGAGGATATATGAAAAGGCGTATGAAGAACTGAGAGTAGTCTGCAATAAGTCGGCAGATAAGGCTGATAAATATGTTCGTTACAAACAGGACGTACTTAATGAGATAAACAGAACAATGAAGTCGATTGATTCAGAGCATAAAAATATGAGTCTTTCATTGAAAATCAATATTCCGAATATTGAAGCAAGCGGTGTCGTTCAGAATGAAAAGCTCGGTGCGATAGATAAGGCTCTTGCAACATGGGTTGCACCGTCTGTATCGGACTTTTTCGTGAATGTTTCCGCTATGGATTACTATGAGGCAAAGTCTGAAATGAACAAGGCAAAGTCATATCGTGAAAGAATGAAAATGAAGCGTGATGAATTGCGTGAAGCAAAATACGCTGTCCAGAAAATACCTGATTTTATCTATGAGGAACAAAAACAGATAGATGAGCTTATGGGAAAATTCCGCAAAACAGCCGATGCGATAAATAACAGCGATACTGCCGAAAAGGTTGAAAGTTTGAATCAAATTGCAAAACTGATAGCTGATTTGCTTACAACTCAATTTATAGAAAATAACTATGAGATAACTGCTCAGTATATGACGGTACATAAGAGAATTTCAGAGATAAACAATTCGCTTTCTGGTTGTGCATGGCTGATAGGTGGCTGAAATGAAACTGGAAAAAGCACTGTTTGATGTGTATGAGAGCGGAGAAGAAGTATCAAGATGTGTCAATGACATTCTCTTGTCTGAAAGATATTGTGCTGCCTGTGAAGTTTACAGAGTATATTTACAGCAGAATAGAGAAAAAGCAGAATTGTATTATCAGCAGTTCAAAGCACAGAATGATAAGGTGTTCAAGCAGGCTATGGATGTTTTTGATTTGGCAATAGACTTTCATAATGTACAGCTTGCCGAAGCAGCAGCAATGCTTGTAAAAACAATGAAAGAAGCGTATCCGAATTTTTATGCAGCTTATTTTAAACAGCTTTTCGGAAATTGAGGTGCATTTTATGGAAAATAATATTATTGAAGTTGAATATACAGATTTGCCGGAAGACCTTCAGCCGGAAGGCAATATTCCTATACCTTCGGAAGCAAGCTTTCCCACTGCGATATTAAAAACTGTTGCAGATGTGTTCAATAATGTCACTAATTCTATCAAAGAATACAGTATGTTCAAGGAACAGGAAAAAACCAAAAGAGCTGAAATCAAAATGCAGCTCAAAATTGGTTTGGAGCAGATTCAGGCACAAAAAGAAGTTCTTCTTACAGATTTGAATAACAGGCATGAAAGAGATATGACGATGATTCGAGCTATTGATGAACAAATCAATAAGGGATTGGACAACTATACAAATACTATTAATGGAGCTATTGAAGCTGCAAAGAAAACGAATGATTTTAGTGCAGTAATGGATTTGTTGGAAATGATGAATTCAGCTCAGAAGGCAAGTATGGAATTCAAACTTAGAATGATGGATAAAACCAGTGGTATGCCGAGATTAGATGATAATTCAAAGCCTTTCGGGTATCTTGGATAATAATGATTGGAGGAAATTAAAGTGAGTTTTATGGATGTTTTAAATGATGTTGCAAATGCTATTGATAAAAGGCAGGAGGAAGTAAAAAGGAAAACAAGAAGAGAACTAAAGAAAATGACAGATGATCAGCTTATCAGTTTTCGCAGAAGAAAAAAGGATGCTGGCAATGAATTTATGGTGGATTTGGCTGAAGAAGAACTTGAATATAGAGGAATATCAAGTTGGCATTGGTAAATAATGGTGAATGACATTTTGGTTTTTGAAAAAGGAATATTAAATCAAGAGTGAGAGGCTTATGACTTCTCACTCTTAATTTTTGTACCGATTTTTATCATATCAAACATTCTGACAGCCGCATTATAATAAAGTGTTTCAGCGTTATTTATAGCTTCATTCAGTGACATGGGGCGGTCAATGATACAGTGCAGGGAATGGATGCCGTGATTCAAAATTTTCTCTGCCCCATCACCGAGAGAACCTGACAGTCCAATGCAGGGAATACCGAATTTTTGAGCGTGAGTGCCGACACCATACATGACTTTTCCGTAAATGCTTTGACTGTCCGTACAGCCTTCACCTGTGATGATCAAATCAACATCTTTCAGCTTTTCATCAAAGTTGATAAGTTGTAGTACGGTTTCAATGCCCGACTGCATTTTGCCGTTGAGGAATACATTCAATGCCGCACCCAGACCGCCTGCCGCCCCTGCCCCCTCTATCATATCACAGTCAATTCCAAATTCTTTGCGGATAACATCACGGTAATTGCACATACCCTTTTCAAGAAAATGGATTATTTCAGTTGTAGCCCTCTTTTGTTTTGCAAAGGTATGTGTGGCACCGTTTTTGCCGCAAAGCGGATTTTTGACATCACACATAACAGTTATTTTACATTCTTTCAGACGTTTATCAAGATTACTTGTATCAATGTGTGCAATGTCTGAAAGTTCACGACCAAAGCCATGAAGTTCTTCACCGTTTGCTGAAAGAAAGTGTACACCCAAAGCTCTCATACAGCCCATGCCGCCATCATTGGTAGCAGAACCGCCTATTGCAACGGAAATTTCTTTACAACCAAATTCAAGTGCATGAAGTATCAGTTCCCCTGTGCCATAAGTTGTAGTATTCAGTGGATTTCTGAGATGCTCGGGAACAAGTGTCAGTCCTGAAGCTGCCGACATTTCGATAAAGGCTTTATTGCCGTCAAAAAATCCGTAAGATGCACTTATTTCATTCATTAAAGGATCATGTACATTTGTATTGACAATAGTACCGCCTGTTGCAGATACAACAGCATTGACCGTACCTTCTCCGCCGTCTGCAACGGGAATTCCGACACACTCACAATCGGGAAATACTTTATTTGCAGCTTTGGTCAATAATTGGATTGTTTGTTCACTTGTCAGACTGCCTTTGAAAGAGTCCGATGCAAAAAGAAATTTCATAATGTTTCCTCCGTTTTTTTAAGATAATTATAATGGAGTATGAAGATAAATACAAGGACAAATAAAAAAATTGTAGATTTGAGGAACTTTTTGTGCTATAATGTGTAAAAAATAAATGAGGTTGTAAAAAATGTACGATTGGAAAAATTGCTTTGAGCCGAAGATACTTGACAGAGGGCTTGAGTATTACCGCAGTGACATGATTGTAAGATATAACGCTGATGAAGATGAAATAACGGCATTTGTCACCGGAAATTATGATGACTATGAAGTGGAGATACAGTTGGAAGATGGTCAGCCTGTTGAAATGTATTGTTCATGTCCGTATGCAGATGACGGGAATTACTGCAAGCATATGGCGGCAGTGCTTTATAAATGGGACAGGGAAAGTAAGGGTGAATCTGTCAAGGCAGGGAAAAAAGTAAGCATTGAAGAACTTGTCAGCAATGCCGATGAAAGATTTGTAAAGCAGTTTTTGATTGAACTGATTGCCTGTAAGCTGTGAGTCAAGCAATCTTGACGATTATAAAAAATCGGTTGATGACCTGATAAAAAGCTATACCAAGTACGGTAGAGGATTGGAATATTATGAAGTTGACCGTTTTGTTGAGGATATGGATGTGTATAATGATAAAATTGATGAATTGATAGATGAGGGGAATTATGCAGAGGCTTTTGAATTTTCATGTTATATCGTAAAAGCAGTCGGTGAAATGGAAATCGACGATGAAGAATACAATGCTGATATAGAAGCAGTGTATTCCGATATGATTGAATTCTGGAAAAAACTCGTTGAACGTGCAGATGAAAAAATGAAGGATAATATTTTGGAAAGAGTTTTTGAAATGGCAGATGAATTTGGCGGCAGGAATGTCGGCTATCATGTTGAAGAATTTATGTACTCAACTTTCAAGGAACAGCCTTATTTGCAGAAAATACTTGATTATATACAATATCAGGTCGAAAGAATGAAAAGAAATAATAACAGATATTCCGATTATGAATTGACGAAACTGATTATTAAAAAATTGGGTATCATGTATGACAGCGGAGATGATTTCACGGATATAGAAAATTACTGTAAGGAAAATTGGCAGTATATAGAGATAAGAAAATGGCTTGCGGAACAGTATGTTTTGTCAAAGGAATATGATTTGGCAATAGATATATATGAAAAAAGCATGAATGATGTAAAATCATCTGTATGGACAGAACATGATTTCAAGGAAAAACTGAAAGGACTTTATCGAATACAGAGAGTTGAAAAAACTGTATTCCGAAAGTGAATGGCTTTCTGAAAGAAAAAAGATTTTCAAAGAAACATCTGAACGAAATCTGCCTGAAATATACTATGAAGAAAAGCTGTATGACAGGCTTATGAGAATAGTAAAAAAATCTTCTGTCAATTTGCTGATGAAGTATGATAATGTGTTGGGAAAGCTTTATCCGCAAGAAGTAATCGGAATGTATGAAAAATATCTCAATGAAACCGCCGTTCAGACTGCCGACAGAAAAACGTATCAGGAATGGGTAAGCATATTGAACCGTATGAAGAAATTTACAGGCGGTGAAATCGAGTTAAAGAAAGCATAGGTAATTTGTTATTGATATTTATTATATTTTTAGTTATAATATATACAGAAAAGCGTTATTGAGAGGTGGTACTGTATGTTTTTAAAATCTCTGTCAGTTAAAAATTTCAGATGTTTTGAAAAGTTCGATATCGAATTTCATGATAAATTGACCGTTATCGTAGGTGTAAACGGTTCAGGCAAGTCAACTATACTTGAGGCTGCTGCCATATCAGCAGGAACACTGACTACGGCGTTTGATGGGATGGCGAATTACAGTATCAAAAAAGAAGATGCACATTTTAAGTATTTCGATGTTGGCAGTGGTGTTGATGTGCAGTCGCAGTATCCCGTAGAAATCAGTGCTGTAGGAGAAATTAATGGAGAAGATATCAGCTGGAAAAGAGTTCTGAATAAATCGACAGGAAAAAATTCCATGGCTGCAGCAAGAGATTTGACATCTGTTTCGGAAGACTATCAGCAAAGGCTGAGAAACGGCGATACCACATTAATTCTTCCATTGATTGCTTACTATGGAACAGGTCGTTTGTGGGCTCAGCATAAGGAAAAGAAGGACGATACTTTTTCAAAAAATACCCGTACAAACGGATATATAGATGCTCTTGACGGTGCAGCAAATAATAAGTTGATGATGAAATGGTTTCAGAAAATGACTGTACAGCAATATCAGAGAAACGGCAAGATTGCTGAATTTACTGTAGTTTGTAAGGCCATCGAAAAATGTTTTGCTTCCGTGACAGGTTATCGTGATGTAAGTGTTGAATATAATCTTGATACGGACGATTTGGATTTGATTTATACAGTTGAAAATGTAAGAAAACGAATGCCGTTAAGCAGATTAAGTGATGGTTATAAGTGTACAATAAGTTTGATTGCTGATATAGCGTATAGAATGGCATTGCTTAATCCGCAGTTGCTGAATGATGTTCTTGAAAAAACAAATGGTATTGTGTTGATAGATGAGATAGATCTTCATCTTCATCCGCAGTGGCAAAAAAGAATTCTTTCTGATTTGACAGATATATTTCCGAATATACAGTTTATTGTCAGTACACATGCACCATCCGTTATCAATTCTGTCAGAAGTGAGAATTTGATTTTATTGGATGATGGCAGGGCGAGAGAACCACAGGGAGAAGTATACGGCAAGGATACCAATACGATCATTAAAGGTATCATGCAATCAACAGAAAGACCTGAAACGGTCAGAAAATTATTTGAAAAATTTTATTGTTCTATCGAAAATCAAGATTTAGTGTCAGCGAAAAACATAATTCACGAAATCGAAAGAGAAAGATTGATTGGAAATGATGATTCCGAATTAGCCGGATGTTATGTAAAACTCAGGCTTGCAGGTATGAAGGTGAAAAAGAGTGATAAAAATCAGTAAATCCGAATTTCCTAAAGCATTGGAAGATTTAAGAATAAGTGCAGTTGAAAAAGGTTTGAATGCAGGTGAAGCGTATAATACACTGCAAAATCCGTTAAAATCGGAAGTAAAAGAACTGCTGATGAGAGAACAGGGACATCTTTGTGCTTACTGTATGAGACGAATACCTGATGAAAGAAAATTACCTGAAGGCGTTCCAAATGTAATTATTGAACACTGGACACCAAGAAATCCGTCAGGTTTTGATGGTGTTGCCGGTGCATTGGATTATAGAAATATGTTGGCTGTATGTTCCGGAAATCAAGGTGATAGAACATCAAAAAGAAAGAGCAGATTGACCTGCGATGCAAAAAGAGATAATCGTTTATTGAAAGTAAATCCGTTAGACCAGTCAACGCTTGATACGATTTATTATGAAGTGAGCGGAAAAATCAAATCATCAGATATAAAAATTAATAATGATTTGGATGTCATTCTGAATTTAAATTGTCAAGTTGATACGGTCAGACTTCCGGAAAGCAGAAAGCAAGCTGTTGCAGCGATAGAAGAAAATATTGCGATGCTGAATGATGAAGAAATTCTTACATACAGCAAACAGATTCTTGCAGATTTTGAAAATGAAACAGATCCAAAAACACCGTATATAGGGATTATTATTTGGTGGCTTAAGGATTTTATCCAATCTATGGAAGGATAATTTCCGGTTCTATGATATATTGTGGTTCTGATTTGGTTCTAAAAACTTCTGCAACGATATAGATAGGGCAAAAAATTGTACATACTTATTTCTTTAAAAGATATAAAAGCACTGATTTCAAGCTGATATACGCAGAAAGCTATTGAGTGGGAATAACAGAAAATGAATGAAAACAGTCCGTAAACCCTGTATTTATCAGGGTTTACGGATTTTTCTGTATGTGTCTGGTTCTTTTCCGGTTCTATAATTTTTAATTTGATAAGGATGAATAGTAATGAATGTGAAACTGATAAAAGCAACAAGAAGTGACATGGAAACAATATGGCGTATGCAGATAAAAGCATTCAGTGAG
>CACZZB010000044.1 GCA_902785555.1 uncultured Ruminococcus sp. | reverse complement strand
CAAAACTATTGTATCTAAACACCGAAGTGTTCAAATCGAGTTTCGAGCATTTTTATGGCTCTTTAATTTACGCTTTTGCGTTTCATTTTTAAGTGTTTTGTCACTTTGTAATGTTTTCAAGAAGTACAACTTCTCAAAGTAATTACGGGCATGATGTCTTTTTTTAAATAATTGCGTTGTTTAATTTTCAAGATCCTTTGTCAGCTTTTAACGAAATATCTTTCGTTCAGCGACTTAATTATTATATCACACTGTTTCTTGTTTGTCAAGAGTTTTTTTAGATTTTTTTTTAAATCTTTTTATCGGACTCCATTTGTCAACACTTTTTTTAAAAAAAATTTGTATTTTTACAAATTGTACCATATTTTGATATTATATACAAAAAGTAAAATTATAGAATGAAAATTAATTGATAATTTCCGTAAAGTATGATATTATAAAGGGTAGAATATATATGAAAGCGGTGATGTGTTATGAAACGGCTTGACAATCAATCGGGCAGACTGATAGATTATTCGGCAGATATAAGCCTGCTCGAAGCATTTTATCAAAAACAATATGAACTTATCAGATCAGGAAATACAGACCTTGCAACTTTTGAACTCGTTATGCTCGGAAACGCATTGGATTTTATACAAATGGTCAGATCATCATTCGGAATAGAACTTGACGGAAACGAAAAGTCCGTAAGTGCATTTGATGAAGTCCTTGACGCTTTTAAAAGAGGTATCGCAAATAAGAATGTTTTTGATATTGCTCAAAGTAAAATTGCCGAAAAAGCCGCCTCATATCTTGGTTTTCTTGTAATAGCCAATATCGGCGGCGAATGGACAGACACAATGGAAGGTGCGGCTGTTTCCGTCAAAGGACGAAAAGCCTTTGTATACGACTTCGTAAAACGGTATCTTTCGGGAAATGCCGACACCTCCGCTGTGGAATACTATAAAGATATAAAGATAATAAGATAATCAAACGGAGGATCATATTTATGCCAAATTACAGAGCAGACAGAATGTCAGAAGATATACAGAGAGAACTTGCGGCTATATTAAGGGAAATGAAAGACCCACGACTGCACAATGGTATCATAAGCATCGTAAGATGTGAAATGGCTCATGACCTTTCATACTGCAAAGTCTATATAAGCTCCATGAACGGTCTTGAAACCGCCAAAACGGCTGTAAAGGCTCTCAAAAACGCTCAGGGATTCATAAGACATGAACTCGGTATCAGACTTAAACTCAGATATGCCCCTGTACTCGCCTTTGAAGCAACGGATTCGATAGAATACAGTGCGAATATTTCAAGAATACTGAATGATATAGAATTGCCGCCGGAGGAAAATAATGAAGACGATAACGATTAATGAATGTGCGGAGCATTTGCTCAAAGCCGATAATATTCTTATATTGATGCACAAATCCCCTGACGGTGATGCAATAGGCTGTGCCTATGCACTCGCACACGCCTTGCGTAAAGCAGGCAAAAGAGCTATGCCTGTTTGTACAGATGATATCCCGAAAAAATACAGCTATATAACCGATACACTTGAAGTACAGGATTTTGAACCCGAATATATTGTAAGTGTTGACCTTGCAGACACACAGCTTTTCGGAGATAAACTTATACAATATAAAGATAAGGTCAATTTGTGCATTGACCATCACGGCTCAAACACAGGCTTTGCGGAATACGGTTTTATTGATGCAGGTGCAGGAGCCTGTGCCCAAATCATAAAAAAAGTTATAAATGCAATGAAGGTCGATATAGATAAAAATATCGCCAATGCAATATTTACGGGAATTGTCACTGATACGGGATGTTTCAAGTATTCAAATGCGACAGTCGAATCATATAATATTGCCGCTGAAATGCTCGAACACGGTGCAGAGGGATTTTTTATAAACAGACTTATGTTTGATACAAAATCCCGTCAGCGTCTCGAAATGGAAAAACTTGCCCTTGAATCAATGAAATTCTATAACAACGGACAAATCGCCGTTATATTCATAACCCGTGACATGATAGAAAAATCAGGTGCAGAAGATGGTGATACAGAGGGCATTGCAGGTATGCCGAGACAAGTAGAGGGTGTTAAAATAGGAATAACATTCCGTGAAAAGGAAAAAGGTACTTTTAAAATATCAATGCGTTCATCGGGAGATATAGATGTATCGGCATTGTGTCAGAAATTGGGCGGCGGCGGTCACAAAGCCGCTGCAGGCTGTTCAATGACAGGTGACATTGATGAAATAGAAAAAACTGTCGTAGAAATTGCAGGTACAGCTTTATGAACGGTATACTTATAGTAGACAAACCGACAGATTTTACATCATTTGATGTCGTTGCAGTCATCAGAAAAACTCTCCACGAGAAAAAAACAGGTCATACAGGTACTCTTGACCCAATGGCAACAGGCGTATTGCCGATACTTCTGGGCAGTGCCGCAAAAGCACAGATATTTTTGCCAGACACCGACAAGGAATATATATGTTCATTCAGATTTGGCATGACAACGGATACACTTGATATTACGGGAAAAGTTATCAATGAATATACGTCGGCTGTCGGTAAAGAGCAAATCGAAGAACTTTTGCCGAAATTCCGTGGGGATATCATGCAAAAACCGCCCATGTATTCAGCCGTTTCAAAAAACGGTGTCCGTCTTTACGAACTTGCACGAAAAGGCATTGAAGTTGAAAGAGAAGCCCGACCTGTTACAATTTCAAAACTTGAACTTCTCGAATTTGACGAAGCCACACAAACAGGTAAACTTCAGATAGCCTGTTCAAAAGGAACTTATATAAGAGTTATATGTGACGATATCGGAAAAGAATTACAGTGCGGATGTGTTATGACTTCTCTGAGAAGAACAAAAGCCTGCGGATTTGATGAAAGTCAGGCTATCCCACTTCAAAAGATTCGTGAACTCGGTGCTGAGGAAATTTCCGGATACATACTCCCCGTTGAAAGCCTGTTCACACATCTCAATGATATCCAAATTACAGAAAAACAGGCTTTTCGTTTCAGTAACGGCGGAAATTTAATGCTTTCAAGACTGAAAGGCATTTCCGACAGGACAAACGGCACTTTATACCGTGTATATCACGAAAATGATTTTATCGGTCTGGGTTCGGTCGATACAGAAAATGATGAACTTAAATTTGAAAAGAAATTTTAATTCGGAGTGAGATTGAAAATTGAAGATAATAAAAGAACTTGAATATTCGGAAAAACCGACATCCGTTGCATTGGGATACTTTGACGGGATACATCTCGGACACCGTGCAGTTATCGGAAATGCAGTCGGCTATGCAAAAAAAAATAATCTTATTCCGACTGTTTTCACACTTCTGCAAAGTCCACGAAAAGTCCTTTTCAACGAAAAAGTCGAGGGTATCATAACCATTGACGAAAAACTTGAAATTCTCGAAAACATGGGTATCGAACAGGTATATATAATAGATTTCACTGAGATAAGAAATATCACAGCCGAAAATTTCATCTCGGATATATTAAAAGACTGTTTCCATGCCGAATATGCCGTATGCGGATTCAACTACCATTTCGGGAAATCGGCTCTCGGAAACAGGAATGTTCTGAAAGAACTCTGCTGTAAAATAGGGATAAATTCAGAATCACAGAATCAGATATGCTATGAGGATATGCCCGTCAGTTCAACAAGGATAAGAAGATGTATCGCAAACGGAGATATTGTTTCAACAAACAATATGCTCGGAAGAAAATACGGTTTTTATTTACCCGTAATACACGGCAGACAGCTCGGCAGAACATGGGGTACTCCCACACTCAATCAGCTTTTTCCGAAAGGTCTTGTATGCCCTAAATTCGGTGTATACGCTTCGGAAGTGACCGTTAACGGAGAGAAATTCTGTGGTGTCACCAATATAGGCATAAAGCCGACAGTCGGTTCTGACGATATTCTTATCGAAACATGGATGCCCGATTATCACGGACAGGAATTGTATGATAAATATATAGATGTGCGATTTACAGAGCATATCAGGGGAGAAAAAAAATTCAACAGCCTTGATGAACTGAAACAGGAAATTATTTTCAACGGTCAGCAGGCTAAAGAAATATTTGCAAGAGAAAGGGGATGATTTCTTTGATGAACAGACCTCCACGACCACCTATGGGAGAAGGTCACAGACCACCTCCACCACCTCATCACAGAGATGACCATAGACCGCCACCTCCGCCACCGCCTTATCACAGGGATGAGCACAGACCACCGCCACCTCCGCCAACTCATCACAGAGATGACCATAGACCGCCACCCCCACCACCAAGATATTAATTTTTTAAGGAGATGATTTTTTATGAACAGACCCCCAAGACCGCCTATGGGAGGAGGTCACAGACCACCCCCGCCTCCTCCGCCTCGTGGAGGAGGTTTCAGACCACCGTCGGGAGGAGGTTTCAGACCGCCTGCACCGCCCCCTCCGCCACCGCCACGCAGAGGAGGAGGATATTACAGACCTCCTCACAGAGGTTACAGACCACCGCCCCCTCGTGGAAGCAGTTGTGCTTCAACTATCGGTACAGCATTTATAATGCTTATTATAATAGCAGTCGTATTTTATATGAAATCCACAGGCAGAATGTAAACAGTGTGGAGTGTTTGGAGTGGAGAGTGGAGTATTGTAAACTTCGCATTTGCTCCACTCTTAACTCTCCACTCTCTATAAAAGGAAACGGAAGTGAAAAATATATATGCTGTTAGCTTTCAGCTCATCTTCGGCAATGCTTGTAAGCGTGTTTGCAACATTTTTTACAGGCTTATTTATCATCTTCAAAAGCAATGAATTCGGAATCCCGATACACATCGGCATAGCACTTATAATACTTTCATTTTTAGGTCTGTCAATGCTTTTTTCACTTGTCAGAAAACTGTATGAGGGAACTCTCAAAAGATGCAATGATGATATAGACGGCTTTATCAAAGAACAAAAACGCATTGCCAAAAAAACTTTCGGCAAAACATCCCTGAATGTACGGATGAATCTGATATACGGACTCATTGCACACGAGCATTACAACGAAGCCGAAAGCCTTTTGATGCTCATTGCTCCAAAAATAGAGAAGAAAAACGACCCAAAGAAAAAGCTGGATTATTTGATGTATAATCTCGCTGTATATAAAAGTCATCATGATAGTCAAAGCTATTTCAATATCATGCAAAGACTTATGAATGAAATACATAATAACTTTGAGCTTTTTCCTCTTGAGAGGATAGAATATGAACATCTCGCCGAAATAAATAAATTTGAAACAGCTCTTTTTGACACTGATATCATTGATAAGACCGAGCCTGCCAAACAGCTCAATTTTCTTGCAAGAGCCTATCTTTCACAGGAGCACTCCGACAAAACATGGAATGATTATATGACCATGCACCTAAATTATATTCTGGGTGTTACTTATCTTATTTCGGGAGATATCAGAAGTGCCGAATTTTACCTGAAAATAACAGCTTCACAGCCGTTTACTTATCCCGAAGTGGCAAAAGCCAAAAATTATCTTTTATCTCAGGATATGAACATATTATTTTCATAACAAAAAACATCTGCAAGCTAAAAAAGTTTACAGATGTTTTTTATTTTACACAGGAATTTTATTGATATTATTATTATTTTGTGCTAAAATTATGTGGTATAAAATTATTTTTTTGGAGGTTAAAAATTTATGCTTTTAAACGGTTCGGAAATTATTGCTGAATGTCTTTTGGAGCAGGGTGTTGATACAGTATTCGGTTATCCGGGCGGTGCTGTTCTAAATATCTATGATGCTCTCTACAAGTACAGCGATAAAATAACTCACATTCTCTCATCTCATGAACAGGGTGCGGCTCATGCCGCTGACGGCTATGCCCGTACAACAGGCAAATGCGGTGTCGTTATCGCTACATCGGGTCCCGGTGCGACTAATCTCGTGACAGGCATTGCAACCGCTTATATGGATTCTATCCCTATGGTCGCTATCACAGGCAATGTTACAAATGACCTTCTTGCCCGTGACAGCTTTCAGGAAGTCGATATCTGCGGAATAACTCTCCCTGTTACCAAACATAATTTCATTGTCAAAGATGTAAAAGACCTTGCCAATGTCATCCGAAAGGCTTTCAAGATTGCCATGTCGGGCAGAAAAGGTCCTGTTCTTATAGATATCCCGAAAGATGTTACCGGTGCAAAATGCGAATATGAAAAAATTCAGCCCGAAAATATCGTAAATGAACTCATCTCCGAACAGTCGGATTTTGATATCGCTGCCGATATAATAAGCAAATCTAAAAGACCTATGATATATATGGGCGGTGGCGTTGTCAGTGCCGATGCCGAAAAAGAACTTCTTGAATTTGCAGAAAAAATAGATTGTCCCGTTGCAAGCTCCGTAATGGGTCTTGGCGGATTCCCCTCATCTCACAGATTATTCATGGGTACGATAGGTATGCACGGCGGCTATGAAACAGGCAAAGCTACCGATAATTGCGATTTGATAATAGCAGTCGGTGCAAGATTCTCAGACCGTGTTGCAGGCGACAGAGATAAATTCGGTAAAAATGCCGCTATAATCCAGCTTGATATCGACAAAGCCGAAATAAACAAGAATGTCAGGATAGACTGCTGTGTATTGGGCGATTTGAAAGATACTCTCAAAAAGCTCTCCGAAAATGTCGGTGAAATAAAACACACAGAGTGGGTAAATCAAGTTGAGGAATGGGGCAAAAATTCAAGTGTCACCGAAACGCCTGAATCAGATATTTACGCTCACCCCTATCATATTATCGAAGAAGTAAGAAAATTAACAAGTGATGATGATATCATAGTAACAGATGTCGGACAGCATCAAATGTGGGTATCACAGAAATATAAATTTGAAAAGCCCCGTACATGGTGTACATCAGGCGGTCTCGGTACAATGGGTTACGGACTCGGTGCGGCAGTCGGTTCAGCCGTTGCACATCCCGAAAAAAGAGTCGTACTCTTTACAGGTGACGGCAGTTTCCACATGAATCTTAATGAACTTGCAACGGTACGTTCATATAATTTGCCGATAGTCATAGTTGTTTTGAATAATACGGTTCTCGGAATGGTAAGACAGTGGCAGAAATTATTCTACGGCAGGAGATTTTCACAGACAGACCCGCACAGAAAAACAGATTTTGCGGCAGTTGCAGAGGGATTCGGTGTCAAAGGCATGGTAATACATAATGATGATGAAGCCGCAGACGTTCTCGCAAAGGCATTTGCACTGAACGAACCCTTTGTGATAGACTGCAAGATATCACCTGATGAAAACGTTCTTCCTATGATACCGCCCGGAAAAACCGTTGATGAACTTATTACAGAAATGGAGTGATACTAATGGAAAGCAAACATATTATAGGACTTCTTGTACATAACCACCCTGGTGTACTTCTCAGAGTGACAAGCCTTATTACAAGACGTGGCTTCAATATAGACAGCCTTACGGTAAGCCCCGCAGGCATTGAGGGCTTTTCAAGAATGACCATCAGAATAAATGATGACAGTCAGGTAGAACAATTCATAAATCAGATGATGAAGATAGTTGATGTTAAAAAAGCGGAAGTTCTCCCCGAAAACAGTTCAGTCGCTTCCGAACTTGCTTTGATAAAGGTAAATTCAAACAGCACAAACAAAAATGATATAATTGCGGTGACATCACTGTATCACGCATCACTTGTGAATATAGGCGAAAATTCGCTGACATTCCGTGCTTCGGGCACGCCAAGCCAACTTGATATGCTTATAAGAGAACTTTCCGTATACGGTATCCTTGAAATGGCAAGAACAGGCATAGCCGCTCTTGAAACAGGTGACAAATGCCTTTATGAAGGCTGACTTTTCCCTTGAAATAATAATGTATGTTATAATAAATTCAAATAAAATTGAAATGAGCCTGTATTACTAAAGAGCGAGAACCAAGCCGTAATGCAGAGAATTATGAAAGGCGAACGGATTAGGGGTAATCATTCCTCTATGATATGGGATACAGACAACAAAAGAACCGAAAAGGCAATTTGAAAACGGTTCTACGAAATTTTTACACTGTAAGACATACAAAGACGCTTATAAGCGTTGGAAAAAGTCATATAAAAGAAAATAAAAAATGCTGACACATTTTAAAGTGTGTCAGCAAATTTTTTTGCTTATTTAAGAACTATAACGGTACTGCCCGGCATTGTTATTTCCTGACCTGATACAGTGAACTCTGTCACATCATCAGTTTCATCACCGCCTGCACCGCCGCCTGTTCCGAAAAAGTCATCATCGGCAGATTTGCTTGCAGAAGCACCGCTGTCGGCTGAGGCTTTGAGATAGCCTCTTACTTCACTGATTTTGAGGGCATCTTCGGGGACTGTTACAGTAGCCGACTTACTCGAAAGATTGAATATCACCATAACTTTTGAGCCGTTATATTCGGTTACATAACCCGCTGTTTCAGTCGAGCCTAAATCAACAAATTTGAGAGTACCTCTTGCAATTTCGGGATTCTGATTTCTGAGTGCAATGGCTTTTTTATAGAAATTCAGGAGTGAATTTTCATCAGCCTGCTGTTCCTTGACTGATTTGTCGGGTTTTCCGTCGGAACTTGCTCCGGGGATTTTAGGGACATATCCCGTTGTATCTTCATTTGACCAATACATACCTGTACGTTTTTCGGGGTCATTCTGTGAACCCGTCATACCTATTTCTTCACCGTAGTAAATAAACGGGTCACCGGGTAACATAAGATAAAGTGATGCCGCAAGTCTTTTATTTGTTTCTTTTGGGATAAATCCTGCACTTCTGCTCGTATCGTGATTGGATATGAAAGGCGTGTCAATGGCATTGGGATTATTTCCTCTTATGTCATTCTGCCATGTTTCGAGGAACTGTACAAAGCCCTTTGCATCCTTGCCGTTGACGGAAGAATTGACACGACCTGTTGCACCTTCCATGTCAAAATTGAAGAAGCTGTCCACACCGGATTTATAGAACTCCGATATAGTAAGTGATGGTTTCCAACATTCTCCGACCATGTATACATCTTCTTTTAAAGATTTTGCATAGTCATAGAACCACTTCAGTTCCTCTATTGAGCCTTCATCATTAGTTGAGGTATTTCCGCTTTCAAACCACCATACAGCATCAAGCCTGAAACCGTCAATGCCTATTTCGGTAAGCCAGTATTTAGCAATATCCTGTAATTCTTTTCTCAGGGATTCATTCTTTAAATTAAGGTCGGGCATATCGGGGCTGAATTCGCTTTCATAGTACCAGTCATCAAAACCCGCCGAATTCCAGCCTGACTTTTTGGCATTTTTCTCAAAATGATAGTAGTCTGCATAACCGTCTGTTTTACCTGCTTTAAGCTCCTCTTTAGCTTTTGTGAACCATTCGTTTGTACGTGAAGAATGGTTTATAACAAAGTCGATTATTACATTGATATGTCTTTTATGAGCCTCCTCAACGAGTTTTTTCATATCGTCATTTGTACCGTATGCTTTATCGACTGTCATATAATCCTCTACATCATATTTGTGATATGAAGGCGACTGCATTATCGGCATGAGCCATATACCCTCGATACCAAGGTCATCAGTCGTTGAAGTATCACCGTCATTGAGATAGTCAAGCTGATGAATTATGCCGTTAAGGTCTCCTATTCCGTCGCCGTCTGAATCATAGAATGAATATGGGAATATCTCGTAAAAAGTTCTGTACTTGTCATTTGAGAAGTCGTATGAAACGGTCTTAAAACCGCCGTCTTCGGGAACTTTTACGGAATCTCCGCTTTCAGTTGCTGAAGCTGTGCTTTCGGTCTGAGAAACAGTGCTTTGCTGTGTCTGAGAAGCCGTAGACGGCTGACTGTCAGAATTATATACTCTGCCCTGACAGCCTGATAAAGCCGCAATCATTGAAACTGCAAGAATTGTTGAAACAATTTTTTTAGTTGTCATAATATCTTCCTTTCCTAAAATATGGGTACAGGGCTCTTGTGCCCTGCCGAGGTCAAGGGCGAGCAGCCCTTGTGGGGTTTGTGGCAACGCTCCAACTTTAAATCAAAAAAGCAGGGAGGCAAATATGCGACCCTGCTTTGCATTTGGAAAATTAGCCCTTAACGGCACCGCCTGTAACGCCGGCAACATAGAAACGCTGCATAATGGTGAACAGTATGGTAATAGGAACGGCTATGAGAACCGCACCTGCACAGAAGACAGTGAACCATTCGTGCATAGTTTCAGGTCTAAGCATTTCATAAAGTCCCATTGCAACGGTATATTTTGTATCGTCGCCTTTCATGAAGTAGCTTACGAAAACGTAATCTGCCCACGGACCGAGGAATGTTGTAAGAGCGGTATAAACGATAATGGGCTTTGAAAGTGGGAGAATAATTATCCAGAATATCTGGTTTCTTGTAGCACCGTCGATTTTTGCAGCCTCGTCAAGAGAACGTGGAATGGTATCGAAGAAACCTTTTGCAATCTGATAACCGAGACCTGCACCTGATGAATAAACGATAACAAGAGAGAAAAGCTGTTTGCCGAGACCGATTATTTCCATGATATTGTAGATAGCAGCCATTGACATGAAGCCGGGGAACATACCAAGGATAAGACCGAAGTTCATGAGCATTTTACGGCTCTTGAAACGGAGTCTTGACAAAGCGTAGCTTACCATGAGAATGATAAGGGTAGAGATAACGCATGAGAATACAGCAACAATAAATGTATTTGTAATCCATCTGCCGTACGGGAAAGGCATTCTGTCAACAGGAAGAACAATCATCGGGCTGTTCGGATCCATCGGATTTTCAAGACCTTCCTGTCTGAAAAGCTTGATATAGTTGTCAAATGTCCATTTTTCCGGGAAGAATGTAGCCAGTGACACACCCTTTTCACCGTTGAATGACTGGAAAACGAGCCAAACAATCGGGAATATCCATACAAGAACCATGACGGCAAGTATGATATATACTGTGATGTTGGCGATTTTTCTTTGTTTGGCATAGCCAGCCTGCATATTGCCAATGTTTGGTTGTTTTGTTGTCATGAGAACTCCTCCTCATTCTTAGTAGCCTTCGACATATTGAAGGTAATGAGAGAACCCGTAGCACAAAGTACGAATACTATGATACCTATAACTGATGCCAATTTATAATCCTGCTCACTTACAGTCAGCTTATACAGCCATGTAACGAGGAGGTCTGTTGTACCTGCACCGCTGTAGTAGTCAACACTTTCAGGAGCACCTCCTGTGAGGAAGTAGATAACATTGAAGTTGTTGATATTTCCAACGAATGTAGAAATAAGATAAGGTGTCATAACGAAAGATATGTACGGGAGTGTTATCTTTGTAAACTGCTGAACAGCGTTTGCACCGTCTATTCTTGCACTTTCATAAAGGTCTTCGGGGATATTCATAAGGATACCCGAAACGCTGAGCATTGTATAAGGAATACCTATCCACATATTTACAACGATTACCGAAACCTTTGCCCAGTTTTCATCTGCGAGGAAACGGATATTTGTACCCATCATAGCATTGATGATACCCTGGTTGTCAAGGAGAAGACGCATTACAAGAAGTGTAACGAACTGAGGAACAGCTGATGTGATAACGAACATTGTTCTCCAGAAGCCTTTGTATTTGATATCCTTCTTGTTGATGAGAAGGGCAAGAACTATACCGAGGATGTAGTTTGAGAAAGTAGCGAATACTGCCCAAATGAGTGTCCATACAAGGACTTTGCCGAAGGTCTGTGACTTTTCGGCACTGTTGTAGAATACGTCTGCAAAGTTTTCAAAGCCTACCCACCAATATAGTCTGTTGAATGCGTTATGGTTTTTATCATAGTTGGTAAATGCCATAAATATCGTGAATATGATCGGGAGGATATTGAATATCATAAGAAGGAGTATCGGAAGTGTGAGAAGGGTGATATGATAACGTTCATCAAGGAAAGTTTTCATTTCTTCCACAAAACCTATAGGCTGTACGCCTTCTTTTAACATTTCCTGAGTAGCGTATGCACTCTTTGTGTTAGCTATATAAACAACAAAGAAAGCAATGCTTATCATAAGAGTAAGAACGAAGAAAAGAAGTATCTTGTTGGAATCATCTGCAGTATCTGCATTGACAATTTTCTTCATTCCAAAGTCGGGATCTATTTCGTACCTAATCGGAACATTACCGACAACACCGTCAACAAGGACTTCAGGATGATCGGGATCTACCGCAACTCCAAATGAATATACTTTTGATACATAGGTCATACCAAAAGACATCATAAAGTAAATATAAGCAACTTCTGCAGCAAGGAACAAAACACCTTTCATAAATTGCTTGTGTGCCATATTGCCGGCACCCATAATGATATAGGAAAGCTTTGTTGCACCGTCACCGGCTGCGAATCTCTGACCATAGCCCTTGAAACCATTGACTATTAATCCAAACAAGCTTTTGAAGAAGTATCCGATATACATAAAGATAGTCTTTATCGCACCGGGGATACCCATAAAGAATGATTTTATATTATAGCTTATCTGCTGACCTCTGGTCATCTGGACGTAATCAAGATAATCCATTCATATACAACCCCTTTTGATTAAATTTTTGTAAAGTCTGTATCAAACGAGCAGCTTGGTTTATATATTTCAAATACAAGCCAAGCCGCTGCATAAGTCTACATAATAAAATTCAAAGAATTATTTCATCTTAGCTTCGATCTTTGCGAGGTCTTCTCTGATCTTAGCATCATCCATTTTGCCTTTTGCATTGAGGATATCTCCGCCGTAGCCGCCTACGCCTGCACCCCAGAACTTACCTGCAACGCACTGACCCTGAGCATGAGAGAACGGTTCCTGAGCAGCGATAGCCATACGAGCCGGATCGTTCTTTATAGCTTCTTCTTCAAGAGCTGCAGTAGCTGTCGGGATAAGACCTCTTACGTTATAACGCTTAACCTGTGATTCAGCCTTGCCGAGGTAGTAAGCGAGAGCCTGTGCTGTAATCGGATAAGCACTGTATGCGTTTACACCGATAAGTTTGTAGCCGCCGAATGACTCAAGCTGTTTCTGTTCGCCTGCAACGAGTACTGTCGGAAGTTTTGCAGCACCTACATTGTCAGCACCTATAGCTTCTTTGATAGCCGGACCGTTCCATGTACCTGTAACAGCAGCTGCAAGTTTACCGTCTTTAAAGCCCTGTGCGATGAATGCGTTTGCACCTGCAGAACCCGGATCACCCTCGAAGCCTGCACCTATATTTTCAGCGATATGACACATAGCCTTTACTGCATTCAAGCCCATGTCACCTTCTGTGAAGTTAGCTGTCTGAACGCCGTTTTCATACTTGATAGTACATCCTGCTGTGAAGAAGAAACCTGCATTGTACCAAGCATTACCCATTTCAAAGAATACTGCCTTGTTTGCAGCCTTAGCCTTTTCTATCATTGTGTCAAAGCTCTGTACATCATCTTCAGTGAATACAGTCTTGTCATAATACATGAAGTAACCGTTATCGGAAGTTTTCGGGAATGCGTATGAAGTACCGTTTACCGTACACACTTCAACAGCCTTTGCTGAGTTTTCATTGATAACGTTGTTATTGAACAGGTTTGCTACCTGTGCGATAGCACCTGCTTCAACGAGACCTGCAAGCTGGTCATCAGCAAAGCTGAATACATCCGCACCGTCTTTCGGACCTTCAAGTATCTTACCGCCTGCTTTATCTTCACCGATAGGACTCATCTTGATCCTGAAAGAATATCTTGAGTCTGCATATTTCTCCTCAAACTCTTTTTTAAGACCTTCTTCAAATGATTTGTCATCAGAAGAACACCAAAGCGTCATCTGTACAGTACCGCCTGTTGCAGCAGCTTCTTCAGCGATCTTATCTTTGATCCTTGCCATAACTTCGTCACTGTCAAGATTTGCAGCCTCTACCTTGCTCGCATCTGTTGAGTTATCTCCTCCTGCTTTTGAACCTTCGTCCGATTTACTCTCAGTCGCAGGAGCACTGCTGTTAGTGCTTGGTGCACTGCTTGTTGTAGTAGTGCTGCCTGATGCACAGCCTGCAAGAGCTGATGATGCCATCATAGCTGTAAGAATAAGAGCAACGATTCTTTTGGATTTACTAACCATTGTAATGATCCCTCTTTCTAAAAATTTTTTTATAAATGCACCTCAGATGTGCCGAAAGGTATCCGAAATATCTGTTCATAAAAAACTAACGGAAAAAACAGACACTTCTCCACCACTACCATTATAATATCATAGCATTTTTATAATTTCAATGACTTATTGTCATTTTTATACATATCAATAAATATCAACACATTTTTTTGTTTATTTTTCCATTCAAAAAGTCTTTTTTTATTTATTTTGCAATATTTTTCAAAAAAAATATGTTTATTTTTTTACCAAGTCATTGTGCATTTTTGACATATAAATTTCAAATCATTTTTAAACATTGCTTCAAATATATTAAATTTCCTTATAATTATTGTTAAAATTGCATTTCAAAAACACAGGATTTTCTTTTTAATGTCAAAATACACAAAATGATAAGAAAAAAAATTTTATAATGATTGTATAGCAATTCACCGAATATTTTGTGCAACACACTTAAAAAAAACATAAAAAATAACAGCCGTTCAACTGAACGACTGTTAGTCACCAATCAAGTATTTTCGGCACCATTGAGCTTAACTTCCGTGTTCGGTATGGGAACGGGTGTACCCTCAACGTCATCAACACCAACTTATTCAATTCATCGCCATACATCCGACGACTTTGTTATTATATCACATACTCCTATAAATTGCAAGCCTTTTTTCAAAAAATAATTATACCATTCGTATATACAGGCAATATACAAATTGTAATACCAATTTGTTCAAAAAACTTTCTCACGTTGCTAACTGTTAATAAAAAAACAACCGCCCTATTGGACGGCTGCTTTATAGTGTTGGCATCTTCCTATTTTTCCGGATCGTCACCAATCAAGTATTTTCGGCACCATTGAGCTTAACTTCCGTGTTCGGTATGGGAACGGGTGTACCCNNNTTTGTTATTATATCACTGCTTTTTACAAAATGCAAGTCTTTTTTCAAAAAATAAATATACTTTTTGTATTTTTACGATAATTATATACTTAAAGTAGTGTAAAATAAATTGTGATAATTGCATTTTAATGGTAGAATAGTATCAAGAAAGTTTCAAGGAGGTTTTTTATGAATAACAACAACAGGCAGTCTGTAAATAATTTCGTCTATCGCAAGAAAAACAAGGATCAAAACAACAATACTCAATCAGTCAACAACTTCGTATACCACAAAAACATAAATAATGATATTTCTCAGACTCAGCCCACATCTCAGCCAAACAACAGCTATGATTTCACCGACATAAATACACAGCCGACAAACAGCTATAATGATTTCAACAATAATCAACAGACATATCAACAAAACAGTTATCAAAACAATAATATGACAGATATATATCAGGATTATAATACTCCCGTGAATTATCTTGATGTCAACTCTTATCCTGTTGAAGTTCCTCTGCCAAACAAAATGAAATTATCGGTCATTATCATTCTCGCTTCATTTTTTGTACCATTTATTTTTGGATTCCTCGTAGTCGCTTTACCTTTTCTGCAAAATATTGTAACGATACCGTTTGGATTATCTTTTTTTTCGACGTTCGGTGCAATCATAGCCGCTCCTTTTATCGACAGGTATCAGCTCAAAAAAGTATGTACCGTTCCCGTGACAGGTCAGCTTGTCGGATACGAACAACGCCGTACCCATTCCAAATACCGCTATTACAACATTTATGCACCAAAATATAAGATATTCATAAATAACCGCTATGAAATACGCACTCTTGACGATTTCACAAGGTCATCAAACAGACCTGCATCAATTAATCTTCTTGCGAATCCCAACGGTTATGAAATAATGCCTGCCGACGGAAGTTTAAGCCAATCCGGCAAAGGTCCGATTACAGTCGTTGTTATCATGTTAGTAATTATCGCATTTTTCTTCGTTTTGGCAATACTATTTTTTATTCTGAGGAGGATAATTTTATGAACAACAATAATCGTTTTGATTTCACTGACAAAAACACCGAAATATACAACGGCAATACCTCAAACAACACTTTCTATTCAGAATACGAAACTCCATCTCCTACACCACCAAAAAAAGTTTCCGAACGTCCCATTGAAATACCTCTCCCCCGTAAGATAAAATTATCGGATATAATTTTAATAGCCGCATTTGCAGTTATATTTTTTATGGGAATATTTGTACGTCTTGACGAATCCTTCCCGTCAGTATTTGAACTTATTGCATTTCTTTTGGTTGCTATTGCTGTTATATCCGAACCATTCATTGACAGATATATGCTCAAAAAGGTATGCACTGTTCCAACGACAGGCTCACTTGTTGAATATGCCAGCCGTGAACATTACGGAAGATTCGGCAGTTATACTGTGTATGCCCCGAAATATAAAATATTTATCAACGGTCATTACGAGCTACGCACCCTCGATGATTTTTCACAGACTTCAAACTTTGCGATGTCAATGGAACTCCTCGCAAATCCCAACGGTTATGAAATAATGCCCGCTGACGGAAAAATCAGCCATTCCGGAAAAACAAGCATTATTGTTATGATACTGATAATTATATTGGTGCTGTTCATTATGTTCCCAACATTTTTGAAATTACTGTAATCACAGGAGGAAATTTTTTATATATGAAACTTATTTTTGATACCCATGCACATTATGACGACAAGGCTTTTGACGAGGACAGGGATGAACTCCTCACAAAACTCTTTTCTGAAAATGTCGCTTACATAGTCAATCAGGGAACTAACCTTGAATTGTCAAAATACAGCATATCACTTTCGGAAAAATACGAAAATATGTACTGTGCAGTCGGCATACACCCCGAATGTATCACCAAAAACAGTCTTGCGGAACTTGACGAAATAAAAAAACTCTCACAACATCAAAAAGTTGTCGCCATTGGTGAAATAGGACTTGACTATTATTGGGATATTCCAAAAGAACCCCAAAAACTGATTTTTGAAAAACAACTTGAATTAGCCAATGAGCTTGATATGCCTGTCAATATACATGACAGAGAGGCTCACGGTGATACTCTTGAGCTTCTCAAAAAATACAAGCCCAAAGGTATTCTCCACTGTTTTTCGGGAAGCGTTGAAACAGCACGAGAAATCATAAAACTCGGAATGTATATAGGCATGGGCGGTGTAATTACCTTCAAAAACTCCCGCAAAGCTGTTGAAGTCATCTCCGATATCCCCATTGAAAAACTTGTTCTTGAAACAGACTGCCCGTATCTTTCTCCGATACCCTTCAGAGGAAAACGCAACCATTCAGGAATGATACAGTATACCGCCGAAAAAATTGCGGAAATTAAAAATATACCCGTTGAGGAAGTTCTTAAAATAACTTGCGGCAACGCTAAAAAAGTTTATAATATTATTTAAGGAGCGGTGATTTTTTATGAAGAAGAAAATCAAAGTATTGTGTGTTGTATTAGCTATGTCAATGTCTG
>CACZZB010000043.1 GCA_902785555.1 uncultured Ruminococcus sp. | reverse complement strand
CAAAAAGATCCTGCAATTAAGTGTTCAGCATAAAGCAACCGGAGTGATAATCGCCCATAATCATCCGAGCGGCTTCAATATGCCGTCAGAAGATGATATAAAAATGACTAAAAAGCTTGCTAAATCCCTGAGAACTGTCGGTGTGTTGCTGCTGGATCATTACATCATTGCAGATATGAAATGCCGCTCTTTGGCAAGCATGGACGAATACTGGAAAATATTCGTTTAAAGATTTTCAAAAAATACTAAAGTGTGCTAATCAAACCCAAATGGGGTAAAATTAGCACACTTTTATTTTTGACTAAAATTATGTATATACACAACAGTTTCCAAGTTTTTGAGAAACTGAATGACTCATATACAGAAGCAAGAAAAAGCAAGAGCATTTTTTGAAAATATGCAGTTAAAATCCAAAGCCGCAGAAAATAATTCATGCCAAACAGTCATGCCGATAACAAAGCGAGATTGCTGTGGACTGTTATGTTACAAAACAGAAAATGTTTTGTCATAAAAGGGCAGCAAAATCATAAAGGCATACAAAACGGTGATAAGACTTGTCAGTCTTTCAATCCCAATTTTACTGTGGAGCATATAATTCTCAAAAGTCCAGAATTTTTTCTGTTCGTAGTAAGCCACTTCGATATGCCAACGCATGAAATAAACGGTCAGCGGAAGAAAATTAATGTCAGTTTTTGCAAAAAGGGATGACTTGCCCAATTCGGGCGAAGTGAAATCAAAATTCAGTTCATCAGGGGATTTTGTGCAGATAAAAAGCCGCTGAGTGCCGTTTTTTGTTTTGGTCACAATGGCATGAACAGGCATATTGCCAAAAAGCTTCGTGATGACCTGACGGCAACCAACAGAATAATCAGTCCCCTTCACAAGTGAAAATCCAAAGTCATCAAAAGACAATTTCTTTCCTCTTACTTTAGGTCTTCCTTTTTTGCCTGTTTTAGCAGGCGGAAGATTATACAGTGCGGTATCATGCCTGACATTGCAGATGATGGCAAGATTACTGTATTTTTTCGGCAATTCTGTTATTTCTGCCTTCGGATACCAGCTGTCACAGCACAAACATACATTTCGTTCACTGCCTATGATATCCATTACCTCCTTCACCATATCTGCTGCCATAGACAATTTGGTTTCTTCTTTTGTACACATTCTGTAACCGACCGGAAAAGACAAATACTGTTCCCTGCCATTTTCCAAAACGGGGATTGACAGCATAATATTTACAAAACAATGACCGTTGAGATAATTGGAACCATTGTGTTTTGCATGGTCGAAAAGCAATTCTCTATTTTCAAAATGTTCACCATACTTTTCTACCATGGTATCGTCTATGGATAGTATGATCATTTGTTCGATAAGTTCTTCAGGGATAACAGATAAAGCTGTCCTGACCATATTTTTTTCATCCATTCCAACAGATTGATTTTGCTTTCATTCAGTGTAAAATAATATGATTTCAATTTTTTATCCGACAAAGGCTCTATGAAATGGTCATAGCTGTATCTGACACTCTGAAATCCGTTCAGACACAAGACTGACATCAGCAAGTAGAATAAATGTTCTTTTGTATTTTGTCCTTTGAACGAAAATATTTCAAAAAATGCCTTTTTGAGCTTGCAAATAATACTTGTTTGGGGGTATAATGCTTTCATGTGAATTACTCCCTTTCATGTTACAAACGGTTGGTTTGGTCACTTACCATTTTACACCTTTTGGAGATTAATTCACTTTTTTATTTTTTCAAAAATTGGAAACTTCTGTGTATATACACTAAAAAATCAATAAATATAATTTTAATACTATCAAATAGCGACATATAAAAAATATAGCATTATTTTTTAAAATTCGACCTTTAAAGGTGAATTTTTATTTATTTTTGGTGTATGGGTGAAAGAGGTTTTAAAAGCAGATTTCAAGGTAGTACACCTTTTGTACAAAACAGAAATTATTGAAATGAATTGCAGCTTAATAAAAACATTTTGAAAAATAAAGGAGTAATAGAATTGTTTATTATTGTAAGGCAAGCATCAACATTTTACGGTATGATTAATCTGACAAACGAGTATCTAAACAGTATTACTTTAAATGAAGGTGACAAGTTGATATTCACCGTCAAAAAAGATTACCACACAAATACCAAAGAAAATATTTTAATCAGCAAAACATTACATGATTACGATGAGATTCATGGAGGATATCCATTTGTACTGACACCTGACGAAACTGATATTTCGTCAGGTACATACTACTATGATATCGGTCTGCAATGTAGTAATGGCGAATTTTATCACATTACCATGACAGATGAATTTATTGTTAAAGAAAGTGTTTCTAGAAAGGAAAAATAAATATGAATTTTTGCACCATTACCGCCTCGGTTAATACACCTTCAACTGAAGAAATGGCATATGCTCAAACTAATGACAGACTGAGCAAACTATATTCAGAAACAGAAAATCATTTTGAAAACATTTTAGATTATACTGATTCTGAAATTCAATCTCTCAATAATACCATCAGAAATAACGAAACCGTAATCAATTCAAAAATTGAAAATAAAGTAAATGAGGTAAATACCCGTATAGATAATATCATTGCTCACAACAATGATACAGAAAATAATACTGAACTTATGGATATTCGTACCGGAGAAAACGGCGTTGTTTACAATTCCGCAGGAACAGCCATCAGAGAACAGCTATCGCAATTAAAAAACTCTGTTCGGGATTTATCTGACGAAAACCGAATGAATCTGTTAAAATCAATGCTTCTCCATACATATACAGATATCAGTCTTGCCAATCATGCATCTGATTTCCGATACAGCTACAACAACAGAACAAACGCATTAGTAGCATCAAATGGCTTTTCAAATGTGTCCTACATCGGAAAAATCAATATCAATATCGGAGATGCACAGGATACTGTCAAAAAAGGTTTGATAGGATTCGGAACAATTGAAAACGGTATACTGTCTATTGAATCCTCTGTTTCGTTTCATGCATCTGCAAACGACACGGGAACATTTGAAATTCCAGTCAATATTTACCTGAATAAAACCAAAACATATTATCCGTGTATTTTATGTACAGGGGGATACTTTATGTTTTCTACTTCAGAAGGAACGCATTATTATACTTTTGCAACAGACGCAGATCATTTTACAGGAACACATGAGTTAACTGCCGTATCGGGAAATGATATTGCATTTCTTTCTATTGAAACCTCTTATTATTTTACAGATAATGAGATAGGACAGTATAACACTGATACGATAGTTCATGTAGGCAAAGGCGATGCTTATAAATATCATGAAATAACAGAAGCCTTTGAGCACATCAGAACAAAATGCCGTACAGAGCCATGTACAATATATGTTCATGCAGGAGAATATCAGCCTTTCAGTATTGCGAAAAACAGACGCTATCTGAATATCATCGGTGACGGCAAGGAAC
Organism: uncultured Ruminococcus sp.; assembly: GCA_902785555.1. Classification (GTDB taxonomy): domain Bacteria; phylum Bacillota; class Clostridia; order Oscillospirales; family Acutalibacteraceae; genus UBA1213. Next base: position 11,498 of record CACZZB010000043.1, on the reverse strand, counting down.
TGGTAAAGGTAAAATCCACTGCCGGTGTTTATTCTCAACCGGCAGCCGAATTGGCTGTTTGCGGTTTGGTAAAAGGAATCACCTTTATTGCAACACATGATGACATAGAGTCATTACCAAGCGGTGATATGGGCAGCTATGCCGTTCATTGTGACTTTTGGAATTTTGACCCAAATGTTCCTATGGTTTTTGAGAATTGCGATTTTATCTCTTTTCAGACATCAGGATTTGGCTGCGGTTTATGGGATAACGAAACATTAATTCTACGTAACTGTGGTTTTTACAGTTATTATGATAAGTCATTCAACACAACACAAGCCGGCGATTATCCTGCACTTTTAATTCACGGTTCCGTTAATGAAGCAAATGCATTGCATCACGTCATCATTGAAAACTGTCATGCCTACTCAAAAGACTGTACCAAGGCAGTAGAAATATACAGATACCGTCCCGACACGATCATGGATATCGAAATCAGAAATTCACAGTTTTATTCAGCTACATCAGGAATCAATTACCATGTAAGTACAGATTTGCTTTCCCCACTTTCCGGAGGCAATAATATTCCCGATTTAAATTACAAATACAATTCTTAATAAAATATGGTGCAGTTGTTGTATACACAGCTGCACCATATTTTATTGTTTGAAATGAAAAATTCATAAGCCAATTCAGCAAAAAATACTGAAAAATATTTAAGAAACTTTGTGTTTTTTTCCGCTTGGCACAACTTTTTGAATCAGTTTCATCATTTTATCATGATAAAAAATGACATTGATCACTGTAAGCACTGCCAACCAAATAATTGCCACCTCTGCCGCCATAAGAATCCATGAAAGATAGCTGATACTTTGCAAAGAGAGCCAAAATGTTGCCGCCGCACCTGCTGTCGCACCAATAATATCTATCATGAATTGCTTAATAAATATCTTTATGTGGCGTTTCATCAGGTGTTTGGAATTATAGATTGCCATCCATATTGTCTGATAAAGCATTGCAGCAAGTGTACCGATGGCAACACCAATAAGACCATAAAAAATAACTAATATAATCGACAAAATAATATTGATGAGCATTGCTATGATATAACAATGTTGGGTCTGTTTATAATGTCCTGCTGCAAGAATCATAACATTGTACGGTAATCTCAAACAATGTCCTGCATTTGCTATTGTCAGTAATATGCCAAAAAAAGGTTGAATATAATTTGCATCTGTCATTCCATTTGTATATACCGCTTCAAAGGGGACAATTAGCATTGCAGTACATCCAAAAACAAACACCGTTCCGGTGTGCATAATCCACTCAAACCAACTGAATGTACTATCCAACTTATCCTTTTCCTGCTTTGCCCACAACTCTCCCATCAATGATTTGATGCCGTTTGTCATAGACAAGAACAATTGTTTCACTCCGTTAACAACAAGAAAATATACAGAGTAAATAGATACATCGGATAATGTTGAAAATATCGTTAACACAATGACATCGGTCTGATCCAAAACAACAGCCGCAATATGCTGTGCAATGCCGTTCCATTTCTGTTTGATAGGTTCCCCTTCATATGTAGCTTTTCTGTTTATCTGATAATGATGATTAACGTACCAGCGTAAAAACAAAGGACGACCAAGGTAGATAATCGACGTTGTCAATTTTACAAAATGTATTCCTGCACCTGCACTAATCAATATAACACAAGCAATGGTATTTAATACCAAAGTAATGGTCTGAGCTGTATATTGTATATAACCACGTTGGGCGGCTGTTAAAAGCAGTCTGTCTACCACACCAAAATAGTATTGGGCAAAATAGCTTATTCCAATTGCAAGAATCAGCATAACCGTATATACCCAGCCAAAGTTCTGATGAGAAAAAAACGGGTATACTCCTACTAAAAAAACAATATACACCAACAATATTTCTGCTATACGTTTAAAGAATTTATTAGCAGAAACAACAATCTTACTGACATCGGAATGATTTTTTTCTGCCAACGGTTTATATAAAGCAGACTGAACTACCGAACCTACACCAAGCTCAAGAAAGCCAATAATAGCCAAAAACTGATTGATAGAGCTTACAAGACCATTGACTTCCGAGCCAAAGCTTTGCATAATTAAGCGAGGAAGAATAAATCCGCATATAATGACAGTAACTTCATAGAACAACGAAGAAAATGTATTAAAAACAAGTAATTTTTTTCGCATATTGGTACACCTTTAATTATTTTTAAGGTAATTCTATCCAATCACCCATAACTTTTTCCCATGAATCAGGCTCAAATCCTTCAAAGCCACTTGCGGGGAAAAAAGTAATTTCACCAAAATAAACTGAGTCATTAATTTGGTACAAATCAACTCGAACAAACGGTATATTCTTGGAAAGTGTTTCTGCTATTTCTACCATTAGATTAAGGCTAGCAGGTTTTTGAGCAGGATTTTTTGAATTGCCATGTAACGGACGCTTCAAACCCAAATGTTTCCAGTCAACATCATAAAAATCCTCTTTCAAACCACACGAAGAAAAACGCTCACTACAAACAAGAATCATTTTAACTTTTCCATGAAAGCAAAAAAATTTATAGTCATGCAAACCTTGTGATAAATTATCCTTTACAAATTGTTCAGCAATAATTCTTGGTTTTACGTCTTTATAAGGCCATTCTCTTCCCTGATAATAAAAATTGTTTTTCAAGCTGCGTGACAATTTACGCTTAGCTGATTCCATATCAAACTTGCTTTTGTCCTCGCAAATCACCACACCTCCGGAATCATGCGTTGTTTTCAAAACAAACTGATCCGGCAAATCATCAAAATCAATATCTTCAAATTTATCCCACACACCCAAAGTAGGAATGATGTACTCTTCACCGATTAAGTCAGCTACATATTTTTTAGCCTCATATTTATCTACCATTTTGGTATATTCAGGTTTACGATCATACAATTTGAGCCATTGCAGTTTTTCGTTAAAGTATTTAGGATTATCAAGATTCAGCTTTCTGCCGAAAACACTTCTGTACTGCAATTTCAGATATGATTCATCAGACATTTTTTTATAAAGAATAGGAATTCTGCAAACACCCCAACAAATGAGTTTGTAAGGATTTTTCAGTACTTTTTTTATAGCATTCATTCTGCATTCTCCTGTTTATCCAAATTTGAAATGTTTGATATGATTACGCTTATTATTATCATAAAGCAATAAAATTGCTATCAAAAGAAACAGCTGACTATGTAAATAGATATATGAGCTTGAACCAAAATCTCCTATAATTATGGCAAGCAAGATACCCATAGAAATAATTCTTTCTTTCTGCATAAAAAAGCGTGATACTATTCCAAATATGATGGAACGGACAAATATGAAATAATAAACGGTAACACCAATAATACCAAAATTTACAAGCATTTCAATATAATTGTTATCCGCAACTATCATTGCTGTACTTTTCTCAACGCTGCTAAACAGGTAATTAAAGTTCATTATACCATAGCCATAAATCGGACATTTTCTGAACCATGTCAATCCCCATTGGATTCTTGTCATTCTGCCCGCTGCACTTTCATCACCGGCAGCATTGTCCATAAATTGAAGAATACTTTCGAGTCCTTTTCCTATAAAATTATATAAAAATGGTATTTTTGTAACTATATAATAACCAACAATCAGAGAAAGTAATACAATGATGACATTTCTTAATTTCTTTAGTATATTGTTGCCGCTGAATATATATAAAATAACTAAGGGAACAATAAGATATATCATCGCTTTTCTGGACATTGAAAAGACACAAATTACTATATTGATCGTAAGCAAAATATTCCATTTATGCTTTTTATTTAACTCCAACATTTTTCCGATAATACAAAAAGCAACACCTAAACCGGAAATCATACCTACTGCATTATATCCTGTAACGATTCCGATATTTCTTAATCCTCGAAATACTGAAAATCCATTTTGAAAAAAGACATAGATAAATCTGGCAATTGCACCGAATGCGACAGCGTTTACTATGTAGATTTTCCAGTTTATATTGTAGATTATCAATTGAAAAACACAAAAACAGCACAGAGAATTAAGAAGTACCGTTTGTATTCCTGACAAAGCATAAGCAGTTGAAGCCGCCCAACTATATGATAATACTGACAATAATGATATCCCAAACAGCCAACGGCTATATACATTATCGGTCGCAAATTTCTTTATAAATAAGATATAGACTGCAACCATTACCACAAAAATCAGCTTGATCAATTTCAATATATTTGTTCCGTTTGGAAACATTTCCACGCAAAAAATAAATAAAAATAAAAGAATACCATTAAAATCTTTTTTCACTCTTTTATCTCCTTGTATAATTAATTATGCGTTAGTACACGAAATGAAGGATTTTCGTGTACGTTAATTCCTAAAGTCGCTACTTCAGAGATTGGAATATGATTATTATAAAGAACAAAAGGTAAAGATATCTGATCTCTTTTACTATAGCTCATGAATTCGGAAAACCATTCTTCCATAATTTTTTTGCAAAAATCGTTATGCACTCTTGCCAAAACATTACATTCGAGCATACCATAGTGCTTTGGAAAACCATTTTCTTCTAAATGTTTTAAATGCATCTGCATATTTTCTTTGGTTTCTTTTTTGGCGAAAATAATTGCTTTACTTTCTTCATAGACACAGTCTCTGGAAGAATGAAAATGTGCCGCTAATCCACATTTAGAAGAGATACGATTAATATATTCTGTCAAATCCGTTATGACCTGAATGTTACCATCTATATAAATAGAATATTTATATTCTGGAAAAACGATATATGGTTTCATTTTAAAAAAGCGATTTTTCTGAACATTTGTCATATTTTTCAATTCATCTTCAAAAGAAGATATATCCACTTTATTCCACTTGCTTTTGCTCAGATCTATATCTTGATCCGTAATTAAATAATAATCAATATTGTCAGGACTACAATACGGCTCCAAAATGTTATCTACATTGCCAAACACTACAGTATATACGGCGACACGGTCGTTCAGAAAATAATCTGGTTCAAACGCCTTAAAATCATTATGTACAACAGTGGCATATTTTTTTGCCTTAACACCCTGTCGCCACCTGATATATTGCTTTCTGGCAGCAGAAATTTTCAATTTTTTTACTGATTGTAATGTCATCCATACTGCTTTGCCCGATTTATATTCTTTACTTTTTCTAAGCTTTCGATATTCAGTATTTAACAGCTTTAATTCTGTCATCAATTCCGAATAGATTTTTTTATCAATTTTATTATTATCAAACACGAAACAATACCTTACTTTCCATACATTCCTAAATCAAACACATATTTTGCTTTGAAAGGCTGCTCTGCAAAAGCACAAGCCGCCCATGACCCCATCGTATTTCCTCCGATAAAATACTCACATTCAGATAAAATAATAAGCTTTATCAAATAATTCAAACCACGCTGATACGGCGAATTACCAAGATCGTTAATACTTTGATGATGGCTGATATAATCTTTACCATCATAGTTTTTGATAAATGTATCAGAAGAAGTTATTACACACTTATCCCCATATTTACTTTTTATTTTCTCATATATTTCTCCGTCTTCCGTTATAAGGAATATTTTCTCAATATCATATTGATTCAAATATTTTTCTACCACCTCAACCGCCTGCTCTACTGTAGGCTGAACCGGATGTCCGGAGGGCTTTAATTTAATATAATCTGTTCCACGCAAATAAAGTGCAAGTGTTTTTGTCAGGTTTAGTCCTATTTTAGAGATTTCCTCTTTGGTAGCTCTCATAACGTCATTGCTGAACTTTATTTTTGTAAAAATATCATCATGTAATTGTCTGAGGATGTCATCAGAAAAGTTGACCTCATAGAGGGCAGGCTTATACCATTGAATATTCAGACCGGACAGTATTACATTTTTGCTCTGGTATATTTCTTTCAGCGTATATTTCGTCGGTTGTGTGAAGTAATATTCCCAGACATTCTTTTCACTTCGGGAATTATCTATGTATTGGGTTTGATAGTTTTCAAAATCAATAATCGGTTCATAATTATGCTCATAAGCAAAATGCATATTTTTTGCAACATTCATAAACAGTGACATCAAGCCTTCTGTACAATCGGTTCTCGGACGAATGACATAGAATGTTTTGTCGGGATTGTGACTGCCAAAAGAGCATTTTTTCTGCATTTCCTTGGGATATCTCACTCTATAATAAACACGATAAAATCTGTCAATCGTTTTATCACTCATAACAGAAAACAATTTTTTTCTTATTTTGGTTTTCAAGGTTCCCATTATATCACTCCAACAAACTATTTCAAAGCACCGGTAGGTTTAAATTCTGTACCCAGCTTCTGATGTTCATATATTTTAGCATCTACCAGATAACGATACCAGTAGGCATGTAAAAAGGCAAAAATTTTTCCTTCTTTTCCGTCCAAAAAGCCCAATCTGAAATAATACCTGTAAACATAATAAATCCATGACCTGAATCCCAACGGCAATTTGTAGTACACTTTCATTTTGACACGTGTTTTGAAGTTGGCATTCTTCTTATCTACTTTTATCTGTTCAAAATAATCCATAGCTTCTCTGGTACTGTACCAATTACATTTGTTCGTAAAAAATGTAAGACCACGGAATGCGAGGTGTTTGGAATCTTTTTTTGCATCAATGGTTGTTCCCGAATCCAGGATAATATGTTCATCCATATTTCTGTCTTCGATATTTCCTTTACCTGTTTTATAAACACTCAGTTTTTTCCACGGATACATACCGCCATGATACATGGGACGCCCCATAAACATATTATAAAAACGCAGAACAATGCCGTTTACATCTGTATTTTCATTTTCATCGCAAAGTTTTTCCAATTCCTCTGCAGATTCTTCTGTCAATCTTTCATCGGCATCTATACGGAGAATCCATGTTGTTTTGACATCGGCAATCTCAACAGCATACATATATTGCTTCGCATAATTAAAAAATTCGTGCTGATAAACCTCTGCACCTGCTTTTTGTGCCAGTTCAACGGTTTTGTCCTCACTGAAACTGTCAACGACTACCACTCTTTTTACTACGTTGCGTATAGACTCTATACACTCCTCAATGTAATCCTGCTCATTTCTTGTTAGGATAATTGCAGTGATATCTGCCATGCCATCATCTCCTTATTGCGTTACCTTTTTCCACGTTTTTGTTTTCTCATCATATTGTTTGATAACCCTTGCGGGAACTCCTACAATCACACTGTAATCAGGGAATGTTCCTCTCACAACTGCATTTGTTCCTACAATACAATGCTTTCCAAGAATCGTGCCCGCCTGAATGGCTGCACCGTAACCGATAAAACAGCCATCGCCGATAACAGTTTCCTTTACAATATGCCCTTGATTCATTACGCTTTTTTCTATATCTTTATAATCATGATTGACATTTGTAATAAACACATTTGGTGCTATTGTAACATCATTGCCAATCGTTAATTCACTGTCCATTGATATTATATGTACGTTTTGCTCCATGACAGTATTTGAACCTATAACAATAGACCCATTTTTTATTGCTTCCATTCTGATTCCCGGAAATATTCTTGTGCGGTTTCCAACACTTATTTTTCTTTTTCCTTCTATGTATAACGGTTTTCCAATATACGACATATTGCCAAAATGTTTAAAAGACAGTTTAGCCATCAAGCCTCTGACAGCCCACAGATATTTGACAGGATGCATAGTCATTCTCCTATAAATCATTCATTGACAGTATTTTCAAGAATACTGCTGATTTTTTTATTATCTCCCCATACCGCTTTGGAATCATACGGTCTGTCAGGAAAAGCTCCGTATTTCAATCTTATCTGATAATTATTTTCTTTGATAAATCTTTCCACACGGTCAGCAAGTTTTTCCGGTCTTCCGGAACAGATATTGATAATCCCGTTGATTTTATCCTGCTCTATGGCTGCAGCAACTTGCTTACAAAAATCGGGATAATCAATAAAGTCATACTGATTTTGTCCCAATGTAAATGGGAATTCTTTTTTTCCTTCTTTTTCTGATGCGGTAATTTTAGAAAAAATCGAGCTGCCATATTCAGAATTTCCAACGATATAATAACCACGAAGCCATTGATAAGGTAAATCGTGCTTTTTGGCAATCATCTTCGTCAATTCACGCAGAGCATTCTTACTGATACCGTAAGGTGTAATAGGATGGCAAGGCGTATTTTCATTAATGCTTCCTTCAAAGAAACCTATCTCATGCATACTGCCCATTACAGCAATTTTCCGGATTCCGGATTGAGCCAGACGGCATATAAACGAATAATGCTTATACAAATCTTGAATATGTGCTTCAGAATAATGCACAAAGCCATCCCGCCATGCAAGGTGTAATAATATGTCCGGGTTATGAAAATACTCATACGGATTTTCCATTGCAAACAAGTCGCACTTTACAGGAGTTGCCCTGCCGTCTATATGTTCCGTAGCGAAGTCAGCAGCGATTACTTCATGTCCATCATCAAGTAACTTTTTTATTATCCCCTGCCCCAAGTAACCGTTTGCCCCTGTTACCAATATTTTCATAGCTTTCCCTCCGTTAATCATCAAGCATGGTTTTCAGCCAATGTCTTAATGAATATTTTTGATATATTTTTTCAGGAATATCCTCATATTCTTTCGTAAAGAAAGGTATATCCGGATCAACATTACCATCAAAAATCAAGATATTGTTCGTATTATAAAAATCATAGTTTCTTATATCAAAATTAGTTGTAATCAGTTTCCTTTTTGCACCAAGACATTCCAGTGTTCTGATAGTCAATCCTGTCTGTCCGGCTTGGGGTGCATCCAAAATACAACGAGATTTTTCAAAAACATCCAGCACAGCCTCTGCTGTCATTTTTGTTCTTTCAAATTCCTTGTATTTTGCTTTTTTATATTCCTCATCCTTAACTTTATGATAAAGGAATTTGAGCTTTGACGGCATATAATGATAAATAAACTGATTAGGCAGTACATCTTTCAATGACGCAGACATTTCATTAACATACTTATATTTCTGCGGATGTGCTGTCCCAACATAGGAACAGTCATAAACATATTCTCTCTGTTGTTTTTTTCCTAATTTCTCATAGATATCTGTATAAAACAAAGGAAGAAATTTTATATTCTCATTTTGCTCCGCATCTTTTTTGTCAAACGAAAAAACAGCATCAAAATATGGATGCATTTTTACAATATAAGGAAAGTTTGTTTGTGAATCCCACTGATATAAGATAAACCGTGCATTATGCTGAGAATCTCTTAACTCCTTTATCATGCCTTCACTAAACGAAAGAGATTGACCGGATATGAGCAATACAACATCGTAAATATTATTGCGTATCATATTCATGATTTGTTGAAAGTATTTTTTGATATATCCGTTAAGATAATTTTTGTTAACTTTTATGATTGCTTTTACCCAGCTGCTTGTGCTGGGACGATCATCAAAAAAATCAACATGATAACCCATTTTTTCCAATTCTTGTTGTATCAGTTGAGGATAATCAAAAAAATTCGGCATTATTAACAATAAATTCATCATATTCTCCAATCAATATCCATGATATCAAAATCAATATTTAGTGATTTCTTTTATTCCAAACCATTTCTGATCTTTTTCACTTAAATTAAGCAGTGTACCATCTGCTAAAGTATATCCGGCAGCACTAGCTGTACCGTTATACACTCCTTTTACACCAACACTTGCCCAATCAATACCAATATCAGGATCATTCCACGCAAGACCGCCTTCATCATTGGGGTGATAGAAATCATCACACTTGTAGCAAAATTCAGCAATATCACTCAGTACAATAAAACCGTGTGCAAAACCTCTTGGTATCAAAAACTGCTTTTTGTTTTCTTCTGTCAACTCAACACCGAACCATTTACCGTAAGTTTTGCTACCACTTCTTAAATCAACTGCTACATCAAATACAGAACCCTTAATGGCTCTGACAAGCTTTGTCTGAGGAAACTGTTTCTGAAAATGCAGTCCACGAAGAACGCCTTTTACAGACATTGACTGATTGTCCTGCACAAAGGTAATATTGATACCAGCTTCCTTCATGTCGTTTTCATTATAGGTTTCCATGAAGTAACCACGATTGTCACCATGAACAGCGGGCGTAATAACGCAAAGCCCTTCAATACCGCCCATATTCTTTTCAACTGTAATTTGTCCCATCAGAATTCAATCTCCTTTAAATATCTTTCCAACGCATTTTGCCAAGTCGGCAAAAGTGCAAATCCATTTTCGGCCAACTTGCTTTTGTCCAAACGACTGTTATGCGGACGCTTTGCTTTTGAAATTCCATATTCCTCGGTAGTAACAGGCACTACATTGGTTTGATACCCCACCTGTTTATAAATTTCTTTTGTGAAATCATACCAACTGATATATCCGCCTTCATTAGTGGCATGATAATAACCATAATGTTCACTTTCGCACATATCAGCCAACAGTTTTGCAAGGTCAAATGTATATGTGGGTGTACCGATTTGGTCGTTGACCACACGTACTGTATCGTATTTCTTACCAACCTTTAACATTGTTTTTATAAAGTTATTCCCATTATTTCCGAAAGCCCAAGCAATACGAACAATGAAATATTTATCAAGCGTTTTGCTAACAGCTAATTCCCCTTTCAGTTTACTGTCACCGTATACACACAAAGGAGAATAATCCTTGCAGTCAGGCTGCCAAGGTTCTGTGCCCTGACCGTCAAACACATAATCTGTACTTATGTATATCATCTTGCAGTCAAGTTTCTTACAAACTTCTGCAAGATTTCTTGTGCCATCTGCATTTATTGCATAAACTTTTGCTTTATTTTCCTCATCTTCAGCAGCATCAACGGCTGTCCATGCCGCACAATGCACTACTGCATCAGGTTTTACCGTTGTTAAAATATCATCAACGGCATTTTTATCCGTTATATCAAGCTGAATATATTCAGCATTTATATCATTAATGCCTGTATATTTTTCAGTAATATCACTTCCGACTGCATCATAACCTCTGCTTGTCAGTTCATTGACAACATCATGTCCAAGCTGTCCGCCAACTCCTGTTACAAAAACTTTCATTATACTAAACTCCCTTATCGGTTTGCATACATTTTTTCGTAATAATTTTGATATTCGCCTGAAATGATTTTTTCCCACCATTCACGGTTTTCGAGATACCATTTGATAGTCTTTTTAATGCCGTCAGCGAATTTTGTTTCGGGAAGCCAGCCCAATTCGTTGTGAATTTTTGTGGGGTCGATAGCATAACGCATATCGTGTCCCTTTCTGTCGGTCACATATGTGATAAGACTTTCAGGCTTGTTAAGTTCCTTACAAATCAGCTTTACTATATCAATATTTCTCATTTCATTGTGACCGCCTACGTTGTATACTTCACCGACTCTGCCCTTG